>JAUCPZ010000278.1 GCA_030372995.1 Dehalococcoidia bacterium | reverse complement strand
GGCTCGGAGATGTGTATAAGAGACAGTCGTACTTGTCTCTCCGCCGCAGTAGTTCCTTGAAGGCTTCACCACCCATTGAACCAGAAGCGCCGGTAAGTAGCACTCTCTTCTTCTTTGCTGCCATCGTCTGCCTCCGTTATTAAACGACAACGGGGTGAATCTATGGTTGCGGATTATATAGTGTCATCCTTTCAAATGGAAGTGGCGGCACTGCCGTCATTATTTCGAGCGAGACACGCCGATCAGGGAAGAGGACGTCTCTCTCTGGTTGGTGTTGCACCGGTGCAGCCTCTAGTGTCCTTGGGAGCGCGCCTCTACCCTGACAGCACCCTGTACTCGCCTTCTTTGCTACCCAAACGGTGCCTCAATGCGGTGACAATCTGCGGCGAATCCCACGGGTTCTGAGGGATTCTATTCCTGGCGCGGTACGAGAGCAGTACTTTCAGTCCTTCGACATCAATGGCCACCATGTCACCCGAAGCTAGAATGAACCCCGGCTCGACGAGGTCACCCTTGTCCGGACCGCCGGAGACGAACGCCTTGCGCCCATCCATGATAATCAGGTGTGGCTGCCATGCCAGATTGATCTCTACGGCCTTCTGCTCCAGGTTGCCTGAATGTATCGCGCGCCGCTGGCCGGGATGCACCAGGCCCATTCCCAGCTTCAGGGACATGGTGAACCTGCCCAGATTGTGCGTCTTGAGGCAGGGCAGGTAGACCAGCTTCGTGGCCTCGTATGCGGACTTGGGCATCGTGACTGTCTTGAGGTAGTCACCTCTGATGTCCACCCGTATCCACTCGCGCGGGTGGTCATCAAAAGCGATCATCTCCACGCCCATCTTCGACAGGAGCTGCGGGACGCCGAGCTTATCCAACGTCTTTCGCGTAGGCCGCCACATTCCACCCGAACTTTCGCCCACAACCACTCTGGCGCCTGTCTGGAGCAGAAGCTCAAGCACCGCGCGCAGGAAGTCGAGGTCGGTGGAACCGGGTGGAGGGTCAGGACTGTTGAAGTTGGGCTTGACCATTATGGTGTCCCCTTTCCCGCCCAACTTGCCTATGCCACCGATTAGGTCCAGACTCCGGGACACCGATGACCTCACGTCGCCTCTGTCCTTGACCTTGGCGACAACTGGAATGCCGTCCTGCCGCCAGATATTGTGCTGGCGGGGCTTCGCGGGGACGGTGTCCAGCCCATCCGGAATCCTGTCAGTCAGGAAGTGGTAGATGCCCTGGATGGAGTCCAAGATGTCTGCCATGCTCACCTCTCCTCGAGTACGCCGGAGTTTTCTGCTGCTCGTCACGGTCAGCGGACACCGAGTGCTCTCGTCATCATCTTGACACTACCTGCTGTTGTCATACAGGCGGACCAGTAGCGTTCCGGCACTCTGGGCAGTGGCTCCGTCTCCGATTCGGCTGCTGGCTGGCCTTGATTTGGGTTCCTGCCAGTTCCGACTACATTCTACGTTCGGTGTCAAACCCGTTGAATTCAAGGTGCAACGCCTTGACACCCGGCTGGCGGTGATGAATGATTACGGTTGGAGGCGCCTTTGACTGGTACGTCGTGGACAGCCTCTATCCACGTGGAGGTTCTTCAGTGTTCGATGCTAACGGTGGCTCTGTTTCTCCCGCCTACCGCATAGACACCAGCAAGTCAAAGCGCTGGTGGTATGAAATGGGTCCGATAAGGCCCCCCAGCGAGGGCCGTGATCATTCACTGCTCATCAGGGCGACACGCAACTGCCCCTGGAACAGATGCCGGTTCTGCCCGGTCTACAAAGGCCAGAAGTTCGAGTACCGCGCTCCTGCTGAAGTCAAGGAGGACATTGACGTGGCCCGGGCGCTCGCTGGAGAGTTGAAGGCTGCCTCATGGAGGCTTGGACTGGGTGGCAGAATCGACCGGATGGTGCTAGGTGCTGTGGTGAATGGCAACCCCGAGCTCTACAGCGGTGACTCGGCCGATCCTGCCGGCGTTGAATTATGCGCCAGCAGTCTGGTTAATGTGGCCAACTGGCTAGCCTCAGGCGGGCGCACTGCCTTCTTGCAGGATGCGGACACCCTGATCATGCGGGTGCCGGAGTTGCTCGACGTGCTAAGACATCTCAAGAGTGCCTTGCCCAGCATCGAGCGCATCACCTCATACGCCCGGGCCAAGACGGCGTCCCGGAGATCTGTGGCGGAGTTGAAGGAGCTGCGCGACGCGGGCCTGTCGCGGCTGCACATTGGGCTGGAGTCCGGACTGGATGATGTGCTGCGGTATATGGAGAAAGGGGTGACAGCGGAGGAACACATCCGCGGTGGCAGGGCAGTCGTGGAAGCAGGGATATCGCTTTCTGAATACGTCATGCCCGGCTTGGGCGGCAAGAAGTGGTCCGACCGCCACGCCTTGGAGTCGGCACGCGTGCTCAATGCGATTGAGCCGGAATTCATCAGGTTGAGGAGCCTGGGGGTGAGGAAGAACACACCCCTTCATGAGCAGATGGGGAGCGCCGATTTCCAGGTCCTGGACGAAGATGAAATGGTGAGCGAGATCGGCCTCCTGATCGAAAACCTGCACAGCCACTCATACGTGACCAGCGATCAGATGTCAAACCTCCTGTGGGAGGTAGAGGGCCAGCTCCCTGAAGACAAACAGGCTATGCTGGATACCATCTCACGGTATCTGGCGAAACCGCCGATGGAGAGGCTGAGGTTCTGTCTGGAACGGAGGCGCCGCTCCTTCTACAGCATATATGGTGGCTTTCCGCCGGAGGTTCAGGAGTTGCTGGATCGGGCCAACGATGCTATTCAGGCAGAAAGCCCTGATGCGGCGGCGGAGGTGAACGAGGCTATTGGTGCGATGAAGCAGGGGTTTCTATGATCGGAGGGAACGTGGTCCCGGCGGCAGACCCAGGTGCCGCTAGCTTCTAGACCTTGCCTGAGTGCTTGGCTTTCTTCGCTCTTTCGGCTGCTTCTTCAGCTCGCCGCCACTCAACGTACTGCCGCGTGCCTTCTTCCAGACTGATCTTTGGCTCCCATCCCAGCTCTCTCTTGGCCTTGGAGCCGTCAAGATTGCACTCCATATTGAGTTGAAGTATGAAGTAACGGTTGAGGAAGGGCATCTCCTTGGCGTGCCGCACCGTCGCAACCAACTCCATGAGGTAGCACCAAGCGTAGGCTATGGGGAAGGGGATGCTGCCCCAGATCCTCCGGCCTCCCCTGGCCCGGACCATGGCCTCAGCGAACTGCCTCAGCCGGGTGGGTTCCGGGCAGGCGACATTGTAGACTTCGCCGATGGCCTTGTCGCTGGTGGCTGCCAGGATGGCCAGATCAGCGATGTCATACGAATTGACTATGGCGTAACGCGGGTTGCCTCTCCCGGGCCACAGAATGATGGGAGAGGCGGCGTAGCGGTAGATACGGTCGGAGATCAAACGGTCCCTCGGCCCGTAGGCGGAACCTATCCTGATCATCGACACCTTGATCTTGCCCTGACGGTGGTATTCCCAGCAGGCACGTTCGGCCAGCAGCTTGGCATAGTCATAGTAGGTCTTGGGTGTCAGGCAGACGGCGCACTCGGTGGACTCGTCGGCAGGGACATCGCCTTTCATGCAGGCCTCCCCGTAGACCGTGTAAGAGCTCACCTGCAGGAAGCGGCTCGCGCCGCCTTCGACGGCGGCTTTTAGGAGGTTCTCGGTGCCTCGCACAGTGGTTCTCTCGAACTCCTCCCAGGTTCCCCAGCCTGGTGTAACCTTTGCGGCGGCATGAAAAACGATGTCGACGCCATCCGCCGCCGCACGGAGGCTTTCATAGTCCGTGACGTCGCCGAAGACTATCTTGGCTCCAGTGGTCTCCAGATGCTGCAGGTTCGACGTCTTTCTGGCCAGCGCGCGTACCTCGAATCCCTTCTCTATGAGACGCTCTACTAGGGCGCTCCCAACACATCCGGTACCCCCTGTAACCAGTGCTTTCATGATCTGCTCATCTCCTCCGGTTGGTCGTTGTCTCTGCTCGTGTCTCGGAAAGCACGTGACGCGCTGCGCGCGCCGTTGCTGTTTTGGGATGTCAAGTGCGGCCGCGACGCCTTGTCGCAGTGTCAGTGCCCGGTTGCAGGCTAACTGTCCTCTGAGTGCGCTCCCTCTGCATCGGATCAGTCTTATGCATTCTAGCGCAGATGTCGGCTCGGTGGCTACTTCTTCGATTGCTGCCTGAGCCACTCCACGTAGAGTCTCGTGCCCTCCTCCAGTGACACCTTTGGCTCCCACCCCAGCTCATTCCTGGCCTTGGAGCCATCCAGATATCCCTCCATGTTGATGCTGCGGAGACTGGCCAGTGTGAGGTAAGGCATTTCCTTGGCTCGCCGCAGCTTGCCGACAGTCTCCATCAGGTAGCACCACACCCAGGCAACGGCATACGGCATCGTCACCCAGGTCCTCTTAACCCCTCGTGCGCGGATCAGAGCCTCCGCGAACTCCTTCAGTCTGACTGGCTTCGGTCCGGCGACATTGTAGACCTGGCCTATGGCCTTGTCGCTGGTGGCTGCCAGGATGGCCAATTCGGCGATGTCACTCACGTAGACGATAGCATACCGAGGATTGGCCTTGCCCGGCCACATGAGTATGGGGAAAGAAGTCTGCTTGTACATGCGGTCAGCGAGCAGCCTGTCGCGGGGTCCGTATGCGGATCCTATCCTTATCATTGAGACGTTTATCTTTCCCTGCCTGTGATATTCCCAGCAAGCCTGTTCGGCGAGCAGTTTGGAGTAGTCGTAATATGTTGGGGGCGTCTTCCGGGCCTCACATGGTGTTGTCTCGTCGGCAGGAGTGTCCCCTTTCTGGCAAGCCTCACCATAGACTGTGTAGGAGCTGACTTGTAGAAAGCGCTTCACGCCTGCTTCAGCACTGGCCCTCAGCATGTTCCGCGTGCCCTGGACGGTGGTCCTCTCATAGTCTTCCCATGCCCCCCAACCCGGCGTGACCTTTGCCGCACAGTGGAACACTATGTCAATGCCCTTGACCGCTGGTGGCAAGGTGTCGAACTCGGTGATGTCACCGAAAACAATCTCCGCCCCCGTAGTCCTGAGATGGCTCAGGTTAGAGGTCTTGCGGGCGAGCGCACGAACCTCATATCCTTTCGCAATGAGGCTTTCGACCAAGGCGCTTCCCACCAACCCCGTGCTTCCGGTAACGAGCGTCTTCACGACATCCCCCCTTGGCCGGTGCATCTTCTATCCTGACAGCGCATCACTTGGTTGTTTGGCAGATCGCAACCAACACGCTGTCAAGGATTGCCGCGACGGCTCTTAGGAATGATATCGACGCACCTTTTCTGTGTCAAACCAATAGCTCTTCTGACCGACTCAGTGCTCATCCGCAGAGGTACCCGGCCGTCGCTTGACTTCACTGCAGCACCGCTCCGATGCTACTATTTGATGAGTGTCTGCCGGCCAGAGAGGCGCCGAGGCGTGCCTGAGGTGTAAGTGAGACCTCAGCGAGACTGGAGGCTGAGATTGGACTGGAAAGAAATCCTGGGTTTCATTGGAGGCTCTCTGATCACAGTGGCATTCATCCCACAGGTTTGGCGCCTCTACAGGCTGAGGAGCGCCCGCGAGATAAGCCTGCCGTTCAATATCCTTTTCCTGATGGGCGGGGTGTGCTGGCTGGCATACGGTGTGTCGAAAGAACTGCTGTCCGTGGTTGTGTCTAACTCGGTGAATCTGGCTCTTGTTCTAGCCATGTTATACGCGAAGGTGAAATGGGGTCGGCAGCCGTAGCTTGAATAGGGCCGTCTTCGTCAAGCAAGAGTGCTACCGAAACTCGATCGTTGCGTCATAATCTGGCGTTACCGTTAAGATTGAGTGGTCTTGGTTGTTGTCCTGGACCTAGTCCCAGGCTTGTCCGTTGGGTCCCAGAGCCCTTTGAGATTGTCATCGAGGTCAAGGATGACCCAAGCTAGGGCTACGTGTGGAATAGCGATGAGGGCATGCGAAGCAATAACACGCTTCATCCCAATGGCACCCGTATAAGGATGTATGCGGCAAACGACAGCTATATGTATAACCAGACCCTTGGGAAGTACCTAATCGGTTCCACGCACTACGATAGGCTGGTAGGCGCATGGCGCGAATATGGGTGGAGTGAAACTTGTGAGGCTGATATGGCCCAAACAACACGGGACAAAGGTTGCGGCATGGTAGAGGATGCCTGGTGTTGCTACAATGATGAACCGTACCGCGTCCAGGGAAACTGGGAGACCCTCGAAATGCACATCTGGGAAAACAACGGGTGTGCAACGGTGGCATTTGTATGGTAGGATGCAATCGCATATTGTATATCAGGCTTATGGATTGCGGACTGTCTCGTGAGATAGCTCATACCCGGTGGGAGGAGTAGGGATGAGCACACTTGACGCAAGAGGCGACCCCAAGACCGCGCACGGGACCGGATTGTGTTGGGCTGCGAGGATCATTGCCCTGTGTGCTGCAGGATGTTTGGCTCTGGGTGTCATACTCCCGGTCGTAGAGAGCATTCTGCACGGGGATGCGGCCGAGGATTACTACTCTGTGTGGAGCCTACTATGGTTCATGCCGCTCGTCGCTGCAGTGATCTCCTGGCGATGGCATTCGTTTGGCGGCTCGTTGATGATCATTGCAGCCATCGGGGTGGGTGCTAACATGGCCCTGAATGCTTCACCTTCAGGGCCAGAATACCTGGTCGTTCAGATTCCAATTGCTCTAGTGTTCCTCAGTGTGGGGATTCTTCATCTCATGGTCTGGTGGAAGGAGAGTTCCTCGCGGAAGATCGGATAGGCACAATACGGCTCGATTATGCGGATTAGCCGTCCCGCAAATCAGGCGTCGATAGCCGTATGGGGACCCCACTCTTGAGCTCCTGCTTTGCCTCTAAGAGTGGAGCTGTCATCGGTCCCAAACGCATAGCTTAATAGACGACGCGGCAGTCAATGGTTAGAAGGGCGTTCGAGATGGACACGTCCTGTAGAAGCTACGCCAGGTTGGTCGAGAGGCCACGGACGACCAGACTCGCGGTGCTTTTCGCGAAAGCGGGCCATAGAAGATACATATCTTGAGTCCGTCTCTCACGGCGTGTTCGACTCCCCCTGCGCCTCGGCCGGAAGCACGAGCGAGCCACGGGAGGATTCTGCGGAGGCTCGTTTTACAGTACGACCCTGTCCCGTGCAGTTCTATGATCCATCTCCCGTTTCTTGCTGGCTTGGTTGCTCCTCAATCTCTTCTCGGCCTGCATGAGCAGAAGAGTGCATGGTTGTTGTTTCAGCGGCTACGCTGGGCGAGCACACAGGGGCCGTGTCAACCCATTTAAGATGGTGATCCAACGGCCTGATCTCGTTCAGATAGATGTGAGACAAGAGGGGGTAGAATAGGGGGCCATTCTCCTGGGTGAGAAGGATGTAATGGAGGTGGTCTCCTATGCGGGTATTCGGTTTGCCCGGCGTGATAGGCCGGGT
>JAUCPZ010000277.1 GCA_030372995.1 Dehalococcoidia bacterium | reverse complement strand
TCGGAACTCGTCGGCAGCGTCAGATGTGTATAAGAGACAGATCTGAGGACGATGCTTTGACAGGCTGCCCAAAGAGAGGCATTGCCGATGACCTGCAAGTCTATGCAAGGAGACATGAGTGGGCAGTACCGTACGGTAGACAGAACCAAAACCTTCGAATTGGCCTTCAATCTGTGAGGTCAGTGAGGCCGAACCGTGATTCGCTAGTTCCGTAGGCTGGTCTGTGCCCACCTTCCGTCTTAGTCGCCTCCACCATGCAGGCGACCGCTGGCGCAGAGAGTGCGGCGGGATGAGAGCGGAGCAGGCCAGGCTCCTCAAGGAACTGGAGAAGGAGAACGCCCGCCTGAAGAAACTGGTGGCGGATATCTCCCTAGACAACGCTATCCTCAAAGAGGCCGCCCAGGGAGACTCCTGAGCCCGTCCCGGAGACGCCAGGTGGTAGCTCGGGTGTGTGATCGGTTGAAGGTCTCCGAGAGGCGGGCTTGCCAGGTCCTGGGACAGGCCCGGAATACCCAGCGACGCAGTCCGCAGACTAGCCTGGAGGAACCAAGGCTGGTGGCTGATATCGTCAGCCTGGCCGAGAAGTATGGCCGCTACGGCTACCGGCGGATAACGGCTCTACTTCGGGATAGGGGTTGGCTGGTAAACCACAAGAGAGTAGAGAGGATCTGGAGAAGAGGGACTGAAGGTGCCAAACAGACAACCCAAGAGGGGAAGGCTATGGCTGAACGACGGTTCGTGTATCCGCCTGAGGCCGCAGCATAAGGACCACGTGTGGAGCTACGACTTTGTGGTTTCGAGAACGGCTGACGGCCGGGCCTTCAAGCTGCTGACCATACTGGACGAGCACACCCGGGAGTGTCTGGCCATAGCTGTCGAGCGCCGGATCAGCTCTAGGGATGTCATCGACCGCCTGTTCGACCTGCTGGCCCTGAGAGGCATTCCGGAGCACATCCGCTCGGACAACGGCCCCGAGTTCACGGCCAGAGAGGTCAGAAGATGGCTGAGCCACCTGGGTGTGAAGACGCTCTTCATCGAACCGGGCAGCCCCTGGGAGAACGGGTACATTGAGTCGTTCAACGGCGAACTGCGGGACGAACTGCTCAACCGGGAGGTCTTCACCACGCTGACTGAAGCCAAGGTGTTGATGATCTCGTTCAGATAGATGTGAGACAAGAGGGGGTAGAATAGGGGGCCATTCTCCTGGGTGAGAAGGATGTAATGGAGGTGGTCTCCTATGCGGGTATTCGGTTTGCCCGGCGTGATAGGCCGGGT
>JAUCPZ010000276.1 GCA_030372995.1 Dehalococcoidia bacterium | reverse complement strand
TTCCAGCCGCCAAATTTTGGCCTTCGGGGAAAAATTCCCGGCCAGAAAATTCGGGCCGCACAGGTGTGCAATCGCCGCAAATCCCCACGCTCAATCCACGCTCCGCACAGGCTGTGCGATTGCCTGTGCGAGACTCAGTTGGCGTGATGAGACACCCCGTATGTGAGGTTTGCCAAGCGGCGCGTTTGGTGAAGAAGTCAGAGGTAAGTGTAACGACAAGCCGGTCATGCCTCTTCTTGCCCATTGACCTCTCCTTCTAGGCCAGAGCGGCCCTGTAATGTTCAAGACAATCTTCGAAGGTGATAGCCCGTGTGTATCGCTGGACCATGCTAAGGTCTTCCCAGCCCCCGAGATGCATGATGTCCAGTGTTGACAGACCCTTCCGGTGCAGGCGGCAGGCAAACCCGCGCCTGAAGGCGTGTGGGTTACATTTGATGCCGTTCTGTTTTCCCAACACCTTGAGCATCTTAGCAATGGCAGGTCCGTCAATACCCCAGATGGTTCCTTGTTTGTGGTTGCTGGCCAAATAGGCTCTCAACAACTGGGCTGACGTGGCCGTGAATGGTGCTCTGCGTTGCTTATTGCCTTTCCCGATGACGCTGATGGTCTGAGTGTCCCAATGGATGTCTTCAGTCTTTACACTGGCCAGCTCACTAAGCCTCATCCCACTGTCAAACAGTAGGCTGATGATAGCCTTGTCTCTAAGGTTGCCGGCAGTGTTGATAAGCGTTTCACACTGTTGCTCGGTAATGCTGGACATAATCCTCTTGCCCACCTTCGGAGGCTCAACGCCCAGCATGGGGTTGTCTCTGGCATCCAGGCCGTATCCCGACTTGGCAGAGAAGAGCCAATTGAAGAAGGCCCGCAGCGCCCGGTAATAGCTGTGTTTACCGCCGTTCGAGCATTGGAGCGAGGCCAGAAAGCGGTTGATGTCGTGGCCTGTGGTGGTCGGGTCAACCAAGTCTCTAGCCCTACTCAGGTAGCCTTGGTAGAACTCTAGGGTTCTCTGGGAAGTGCCCTGTCGCCTGGAACCGAGGAAAGTGTTAAGCAGCGATGGGCCGGATTTGGCTTTGGCGGGCGCCCTTAAAATCCGTTGGACCGCGAGGTTCGTGTGGGTTCGACCCCCACCCTCGGCAGACCGGTCGGCACATCGCGGCGTGATTGAAGGCGCAAGCGAATCCGCGGGGCGGGGAATAGTGCGGCTCTTGGTGGCTATTGGTGGATGGTGGATGTCGTGAGGTTTGGGGTTTGCACCTGCCCGGCATCGAGGGTTCTCTGCACATCCTGGCGCAGTCTCTGAAGGGCCTCCGACAACTCGCAGATGTGGAGTATCTGATGCTTGTTGATGGCCGCAAACGGGTACGATGATTCGCCAATGACTGCAGGTGGCGATATGGTCACGTCGGTCATGGGCAGGAACCTGTTCTGACCGTCGAGTGCCTGGGCCAGTTCCTGCCATATGCCGACATGCATCTTCCCCTCGAGCAGGTAGGGCGGCAGGTATGCTCTTGCACACAGAGGCTTCCTGACTCTTAGCAGGTGCCCCTTCACCTCTCTGGCAGCGTTTCTCTCCGGTGGGGCGGCGCTTCTCTCGGCAACGAACAGGATGCTCGACTTCCGCACGTGGCTGGTGAGAGCAACATCCCTTGATCCAGTGGGATACCATATCCTCACTTCCGTCAGCGGCATGAACTCCTCTCCCAGGCGGTGCAAGCTGGCGACACAGCCGGTGTTCAGTTCATCAAGCAGACGGTGCTGCGCCATCAGGTGGGCGGTTCCAACCAGTGTGCAGCTGGCGGTGAAGACTACTACTCTCGTTTGCCTCAGCCTGGGGTCGCTGGTCCAGTCGTTGTTGGTCCGCTCGGAAGTCTCGCTCCTTGTGATGAAAGCCCCCCTCAATCGTCTTCGTAGATCTACCGTTGCCGCGGAGATGATCTGAAAGATGGCTGCGCAGTTACCATCGAATCGCGTCACCGGGACGTCACCATGATACCTTAGGGGTGTCACCGACGCATCACGGCGATCCCCGCAGTTATCACAGACTCCTCACGACCCCGCGGTGCGGCGGACGAACTAGCCCTGACGGTCGGGCCGAAACCTCTGTTCGGGCTGGCGTGACACCGCGCGGCGGCCGTGCGGCGACAAAGGTTAGCAGAGGCGATTTAGAGTCGTCGGTGGGGAGTGGTAGTGGGAGTTGGACGATGTGAGAAGGCGAGGTGCCCGACGGGCCCAGAAGGAGTGATTGAGAGCCACCGATCTCGGATGTATGCCTCTTGGCTGACAGAGAACGACAATGAGCCTTGCTACTCCCCCCGTTTGGCATAGCGAAGATAGCGCTTTAGGGCGGCATTCCTCTTCTTGACCAGTGCTTCGACCTCCGCCAGCTTCTCCTTGATCGACTCGTAGTTCTTGCCAGCTTCGACCTCTGTCAGCTTCACGGCCTCCCTCTCGATATCAAGGATCATCTCCCAGGATTCTTTGAACTCGGCCCAGGCAGCCTTTGCCTTCTTCCCTGCTTCTGGCATATGCCTCCTCCCAACATGCACGTGTTATGCTCAACAGCACTAGAAGCCGCGCACCTTCATGTTGACATTGTACCATCCGAGTCTCTCCAGAGTGTTGTGTGCGGTGATCTTACAAGTGCTGCCCAGGCAGTGTGGCATCCTTCCGGTCTGGGGGTGGGTTGGAGATCACGCTGCGGCGGACACGATGATGCTCTTGCCGCTCGAAGAGGCAACGGCTCTTGGCGGCAGGTCACACTTGGGTCAAGGACGCCTCTTGTCCGGTATCGCTTTACTTGCTGTGCTATAATGTGGGCACGGTGCTTTCTCAAGCGCGTGGGGGTGACCGACATGAGACAAGGGGGGGCCGTTTTCAGTCGTTTACCTTGGGGACTTCTCCGTGATCGGAGGTGTGAAAGTGTTCACAAGTGATTCCCAATCGACGCGCCCCGGGCCAGCCAGAGACGATAATCGTCAAGAAAACCATGTCCAGGAACTGATCGCGGCGCTGGGTCGGGAAGACGTGACGGACTCACTTGTGGAGTTGGGTATATTGGCCGTGGCACCCTTGGTGCAGGCACTCAAACATGAGAAGGACGGCTTGGTCAAGTACAATGCCGCGCTGGCTTTGTCTAAGATCGGTCAGCCGGCCGTCGATCCGCTGCTCGAATCCGTGGACTACGATGATGCTGATGTGCGCCTGGAGGCGGTCTGGGCTCTGGGGCAGATAGGAGACGACAGGGCGGTCGAGCCCCTTGTGGAGGCACTCAAAGACGAGGACTGGTATGTCCGCAAACAGGCTGCTGTCTCGCTGTGCACTCTGAAGAAGCCCGAGTCAGTCGGGCTTCTTGTGGAGGCCCTGGGTGACGAGGACTGGCATGTTCGAAAGCAGGCCGCCAGGATCTTGGGAACCGTCGGCGATGCCAGGGCGGCCAAGCCGCTCGCGAGGACCCTCAGAGATGAAGACCCAGTGGTTCAGCAAGAAGCTGCGGCCGCTTTGGGCAAGATCGGAGACCCGGGGGCGGTGGCGGACGCCATTCTGGCTTCCCTGAAGCACGAGGATCCCTTTGTCAGGAACGAAGCAGTGGCCACACTTCAGGACAGGGGTGAGGAAGCAGTGCCGGCGCTCATTCATTGTCTGATACACCGCAGGGATGAAAATGTGAAGCGGGAGGCAGCAGATGCCCTGGTTATCGTGGGCTCACCTGCGGTGGAGGCTCTCTGTCATGTGTTAACCATCAATCACAAGAAGTCCCACATCCTTGCCAGGCAGATTGCTGCCTGGACCCTGGGAACGATTGGCGACGAGAGAGCGGTGGAACCACTTGGCAGGACTCTGGCGAACGATCCCAACCCTGCGGTCCGGCATGAAGCGGCCAGGGCTCTGGCGCGGCTGGATGGCGAGAGGGCGGTGGAGCTTCTCATTGATGCTACCAAGGACAGGGACGAGGACGTCAGAAGAGAAGCGAAGCGGGCCCTCAGAACAATGAGGACCAGGGACATCGATCAGGGGCTAGGTAGCACATGATCCTATGGTTGTCCGGTCATGGCCCTGATGCCCGCGTTTTCAGCGGCTGCCTTCACAGGAGCAGTCTACTTGTCGCGTCCTCTGTGAGCCTTACAGGGCAACCGAAAGGAGGCGCGTGATGTTCAATCACGAGTTCTTTCTCTCACGCACGTGGCGCACCGGCTTGGTCAACTTCACCAGACAGAGAAAGATACCGGCACCGGTGGTCGAGATTCACTGCCTGGACGGGTCTTCATTCAAGATTGCCCGGCTCCGGCCGAAGAAGACCTATGTTGTGGTAGAGGCGTACGGTCACAATGGCAAGACTTCGATCAAGTTCATTCCCTACGAGCAGATAAAGCACATCGAGTTCATGGAGGAATCCGAAGAAGGGCGCGGCCGCCACACGATAAAAGCTCTGCCAACATCCATTACCTACGACGAGGACTTCCTCGGCACGTAGCCATCCTGCCGGGCCAGTGTGGGTCAGATCAGTGTTGTAGTCGTTTTTCATGCGAAGCCGCAACTGACTTCAGTCCGGCAGACAACAGTACCCTCATCCTGCTCCGGTCAGTAACACTCCCATCCTCTGGAGAGCGAGCTACTTCATGGCAGCCGGTCACAGACGGTGGTTGGGAGCGGCGTGCGCTGCTATAATAGTCTGCCAGAGCGCCAGCGTAGCTCAGTGGTAGAGCAGCGGTTTCGTAAACCGCG
>JAUCPZ010000275.1 GCA_030372995.1 Dehalococcoidia bacterium | reverse complement strand
GGATGTCCCCGCTCGTGGGGAGGTAGACTCCGGCGACGAGGTTGAAAAGGGTGGTCTTTCCAGCCCCGTTGGGCCCGATTATGGACGTGATCTTTCCTGCCTCCACGGACAGGTCGACCTTGTCCACAGCGGTCAAGCCGCCGAAGGTCTTGGTGAGGGCCCTGGTTTCGAGGATCGCGCTGCTCATGCCGGTGCTCTCTTTCGGGCAAGCCTCTTGCGCCACACATCGAGTGCTTCTCCAAGACTGACGAACAGACCCTTGGGTAGGAAGATCATCACCAGCATCAGTATCAGTCCGTATAGCACGACGTCCAAACTGGCCAGTCTCGGGTAGCTCTTCCCCAGTTCAACGATTGCATCCTGGCTGATATAGGTTATGGTTGCCGCTCCGAAGACCGCTCCCCAAATACTGGCCAGTCCCCCCACTGCGGCCATCGTTATCACCATGACGGAAGCCATGAAGTCAAAGGCATTGGGGCCTATGGCATGCGCGTGGTGGGCATAAAGGCTGCCAGCTAGCGAGGCATAGACTGCACCCAAGACGAAGATCTTCATCTTGAACTGGGCCACGTTGATGCCGATGGACTCGGCTGCGGGCTCGCTTCCATGTATGCCCCTCAGCGCTCTGCCAGTTCGTGATCCCACGATATTCTGGGCGACAAGCAAGGAAGCCACGCAGAAGCCCCAAACAAGGAAGTACCGCTCCAGTTTGTCGTCGAAAACGAAACCGCCGATAGCGAAGTTGGGAATACCTGTCAGGCCGTCCGGACCTCCAGTGTATTGGCTCAGTTCCCTGAATAGAATCCAGATGATGATACCCAGGCCGAGCGTGGCCATGGCGAGGTAGTTGCCCCTAAGCCTGAAGATAGGGTAGCTGATGAGGTAGGCGAAGACGCCGGTGGCGGCGGCGGCCATCAGCATCGCCAGCCACGGATTGAGATCATACCTCGTACTGAGAATCGCGGATAGGTATGCTCCGGTGCCAAAGAAAGCCGCCTGCCCCAGTGATACCTGCCCTGTGTATCCCATGAGGAGACACAGCCCGAGCGTGACCATGGTGTATATGCCGATGAGAATCAGGAGCGACGTCTTGTCCGCCAGAAGCTGAGTAGGCAACAGGACAAGCAGGAGCAGGAAAGCGGCTGCCGCCATGTACGACCATCGGTTCTTCTTCAGACTGGCCAGCATCAGCTTGTTCTTTCCTCCTCAGACAACTTGCGCGACCTTATGACCAGTATCACAAGCAGAACTACCAGTGCGATAGCTTCCTTGTAGGCTGAGGTGAATGGTCCCCAGTTGAGAGCCACTGTCACTGACTCCGCGACCCCCAGCGCAACGCCGCCCAGAATGGTGACAATGTGACTTCGGAAACCGCCGATGGAAGATGCCACGAACCCCTTGAGTCCTAGCATGGCTCCCACGTTGTAAGAAGTGAGACTTAGAGGTGCGATCACAACCCCTCCCAGGGCGCCCAGCGCTGCGGCTAGCGTGAAGGCGATCAGAGACATTGTCCTCGTGTTGATGCCGACTAGGCCGGCGGCAGTCCGGTTCATGGAGCTGGCCTTCAGGGCCTTGCCGATCATGGTGTGGGAGAAGAAGAGGTGTAACACAATGCTAACGGCCAGTGTCACTCCCACTATCCAGAGCGCCTGATACTGTATGCTGGCCCCAAACAGGGATATTGAGCCGCCTCCTGTGAAGAAGGGAGGAGCGACGGGGTCTGCTCCCCATAGTTCCCCCGCAATTCCGCGAATGAAAATGGCGGCTCCGATGGTGATTACGATCAGGCTTACCACCGAGGCTTTTCGCGCCGTTCGGATAGCCATCAGGTAAAGGACTGCACCAATGGCCGTGGCGATAAGAATCGAGAGCAACAGCGCCGGGAACACGGCCATGCCGGCCGATTTCGCGAGAAAGAAGGAAAGCATTCCCCCTAGCATCACGAACTCGCCTTGGGCGAAGTTGATGATGCCGGTAACACTGAATATGATGGTGAATCCCAAGCCTATCAGCGCGTATATGCACCCCTGGGTGAGGCCCGAGACCAGGCTCTGCGTGAATACTTCGGTTGTCATTGCCAGTGCTTCTCAGCCACCGCTGTTAGTGAACGAGGGGGAAAGCAGCGACCTTCCCCCTCGTTGGACGTTTGAGCTACGAGCCGGTTCACTTAGTCAGCTAAAGTCCACTTCCCGTCTGCGATCTTAACCATCACCAGGCAGTCCATGGCCAGTCCGTTGTGGTTCTCGGCAGACATGTTGAAGATACCAGCCGTCCCAGGAAAACCTCCGGTCTCGGGGAAACCGGTGCTGTTGACCTTGGTCTCGATGTAGTCCCTGATCTTGCCTCTTACCGTCTGCAGCGTCTCACTGCTCGAGTTGATCTTCTCCGGTGTCTCCTCGATGGCGTTCTTCAGAGCAGCCACCACTATTGAGAGGGCGTCATAGGCGTGTCCTCCGAATGTATTGGCTGTTCCATTTCCATACCTGGCGTTGAACGCGTCGCGGTACTCTATGAGCAGAGCCTTCTGTGGATCGGTGTCTGGCAGATAATCAACGACTGGGAGCTTCCCGCACGGGAAAATGACGCCATTGGCGGAACTGCCGGCCGCCGTGATAAACGACTGGAAGGCGATACCGTGGCTGCAGAACAGAGGAATGTCTGTCATACCCAGCGTGGTCATGTTACGGGCTACAATGGCGGGGCCCGGGCTAGTGCCCCAGCAGACCACTGCCTGCGGACCTGAGTTCTTGATAAGAGTAAGCTGGGTCAGCATGTCGGCGTCATTTGGCCCATAAGTCTGATCGGCGGTGATCGTCATGCCGTAGGCCGCGGCCTGTCCGTTCAGATTGGCCTTGCCGTCCTTGCCGAATCCGAGAGTGTCGGTGAGTATCGCGATCTTGGTTATGTTCTTGCTGGCAAGGTACGTATAGAGCTTCTGAACTACCATCACACTCAGTTGCGGAGTGGTGAAAATCCAGTGCTTGTCGTTTGTTTCGGTCGGGGTGACAATAGACACTCCGGCGGCGCAGGAGATCAACGGTATCTTCGCATCTTTGCAGGCGTCGACAATGGCCAGCGTGTCCCCGGTACCTGTCGGTCCTATGATGGCCACTACTTTGTCTTCATTAATGAGCTTGTCCGCGTAAGTGGCGCACTTGGTGGCGTCGCTCTCATAGTTGTAGAGTATTATTTTCACCGGGTGTCCGTTTATGCCGCCGTTGGCATTGATCTCCTCCTCCATCATTTCCACGGTCTGTTTCTCGGGCTCGCCCAAAGGAGCGTTGCCGCCGGTGACAGCAAACAGGGCACCTATCTTGTAAGGCTCCTCTGACTTGGACTCGCCGCACCCCGCCAGGGGTATCACTGCCGCCAGCATGAGCACGGCCAACAGCAAATAGAACCATCTCTTCATGTGATCACACCCTCCTTCTGACGTGCCCCTTTGGATGAGGCAATAATGGCGCATTATAGCAAGTCCGCGGTCTCGCCTGCAAATCTGGCCCTGTGGGAAGGGGCGACCTGGGTGTTGAGCTGACACGACAGGTTCCCTGACCGTGAGATTTGAGATGCTCTCTGAGCCGGACCATCTGCTGTTGCTTGGTCTCTTCGGCAGGATTCATCGCGCTGCTGCTTTGTGCTACGCTATCGGACAAACACCGACGGAGGAAGAGGGCTTTTGGAACCCGGACTCATCGTTCTTCTGGTGTTGACGGGCATAATCGTTGGCTTGGGACAGGGACTCCTGGGCGTCGGCGGCGCCTTCATCATGGTTCCGGTGATGGTAGCCGTCTTCGATTACCTTGGCTGGGACCCTGACCTGGCCGTGAAGACGGCCTTCGGCACCAGCCTGCTGGTGATATTCCCGGCGGCCATAGCCACGACTGTGGCCCACCACAGACTGAAAGCGGTCCGGTGGAAGGCTGCCGTGGTCATGGGCGCGGGCGGCGTGGCTGGATCACTCCTGGGCGCTACCTTGACCACGCGAATCATCGGTGGTGAGATCATGAAGATCGTGTTCGGTGTGGTAGTGATTCTTGCCAGCATCCGTCTTCTGACGGCGAAGCCCCTCGAATCCCGCGAGCCCCCGCGGGAAAACCCTCTCCTCTGGGTGGTCTTTGGCTTCCTCGTTGGGATGTTCAGCGGCCTGCTCGGTGCAGGCGGGGGCATACTCATGGTTCCGGTGATGGTGATGCTGCTCAGGTTCAGAATGCATCAGGCAGTGGCGACCTCGGCGGCGGTGATGGTCTTCACCAGCGGAGCGGGGGCGGTGGGATACTTTGTGAACGGGCTGCACGTATCCGGGTTGCCCGGCGGCTCGCTGGGTTACTTCAGCCTGACCGCGTGGCTGTGCCTGGCGCCCACCAGCATCGCCATGACTCAGGCGGGCACTTGGGTGGCCCACCGGCTTTCGGGGAAGGCGCTGCGGACGGTCTTCGTTATCGTGATGGTGGTGGTGGGCGTCAAGATGCTGGGGGCATTCTAGCCGCTTCACCCCGTGGCGGGGTTCCGCGCTTCTTCTTGGCGAACCGCTCCCACTCACTGTAAATGCAGCCGCAGTATTTCTGGCGGTAGAGACCGAGCTCAAGGCTTATGCGCCGGCTATCACCATAGCAAGGCCTCATGTCTTCCGAGACGAACCGCAGCCCTTCTCTGCTGGCGATCTCGTCGCCGATCTCCTTCAAGAGCTCCTGGTTCTGGTAGGGACTGATAAGAAGCGTGGTGGTGAATGCAGGGAAGCCGCGTTCTTTGGCGGCCAAGGCCGTGGCTGTCAATCGCAGGCGGAAACAGTGCCGGCAGCGGTCATCCTCGTGACCGACAACCGCCCTGAAGTAGCTGACGACATCGTATCCTTCCGAGACCACCAGCGGGGTGCTGGTTCTCTGGAAGTAGTCCCGAAGGGTCTGCAGCCTCTTCTGGTGCTCGCTGAACGGGTGGATGTTCGGGTTGTACCAGAAGGAGGTGATCTCGAATCCTTCCCGGCGCCAGTGCTCGAAACATCCAGTGGCGCAGGGTCCGCAGCAGGTGTGCACGAGCAGGGCAGCCATGGTGCTAGAACAACTGCCCCTGGGCGGACTGCTTGTTTCTGTACTTCACGCCCAGGTGCTCGTAGGCCAGGCGCGTGGCCATGCGGCCGCGCGGCGTCCTCTCCAGGAAGCCCAGTTGCAGCAGATACGGTTCGTAGACATCCATGATGGTGTCCGCCTCTTCGCTGATGGAAGCGGCGATGGTCTCCAATCCCACGGGGCCTCCGTCGAACTTCTCGATTATCGTCCTCAGCACGCGGTGGTCCACCTGGTCCAGGCCGATCCTGTCGACTTCCAGCTTGGCCAAAGCTTCGACTGCCACCGCCCTGGTGATAATGCCCTTGGCTTTGACCTGGGCGTAGTCACGCACCCGCCGCAGCAGGCGGTTGGCCACCCTCGGTGTTCCCCGGGCGCGGCAGGCTATCTCCTTCACCCCACCGTCTTCTGCCTGCACGTTTAGAATGCCGGCCGAGCGGCGGACTATGGTCTCCATGGCCTGCTGGTCATAGAAATCGAGCCGGTATATTGCGCCAAACCTGTCACGGAGCGGAGGGCTGAGCATGGCGTAGCGGGTGGTGGCTCCGATCAGGGTGAAGTGGGGCAGGTGCAGGCGCAGACTCTTTGCCCCCGGCCCCTTGCCGATGACGATGTCCAGCGCGAAGTCTTCCATAGCCGGATAGAGGACTTCCTCGACGATGCGTGGCAGGCGGTGCACCTCGTCTATGAACAGGATATCGCCTTCACGCAGATTGGAGATGATAGCGGCGAGGTCGCCCGGCCGCTCGACCGCGGGGCCGGAGGTGACGCGGATGCTGGCGCCCAGCTCGGCGGCGATAATATGGGCCAGGGTTGTCTTTCCCAGGCCTGGCGGCCCGTAGATGAGGACGTGGTCCAGGGCCTCTTTCCGGGCCTTGGTGGCCTCGATGGCGATCTTGACGTTCTCTTTGACCTTGTCCTGGCCAATGTACTCGGAAAGGCGCTTGGGGCGCAGGCTCCTATCCAGCGCCACATCGCCCTCCCGGGGTTTGCCGGAGACTATGCGCTCCTCGCTCTTGTCAGCCATCTGGCCCACTATTATAGCCTGTTTCCGCGGCACGAAATCAACGACGGATTGTGTAACAGGTTGTCACGTGGCCTGGTCCACAGTCCGGCCCATGCTGCTCTCTGTCGGCTGGCTGAGCTTGACTTGCCTTGGACGGAGCCATATGATTCATGCGATTCCGCCTGCGCTGATGCGAAGCTCCGGCTGGGTTGCCGGAAGAAAGGAGGAGTTCACGCCTGCCATGGTCGAAGGGGTGGAGCTGTTTTTCATTTTTGCGCTTGTGGCGGTCATTGCCATCCCCATTGTCATCGGCATATTCTACTGTCTTACACTCCAGAAGGCGCTCAGTCGGTGCGCCCCGCAGAACCGCACGCTTTCCCCAGGGTTGGTGTGGCTCTACCTTGTCCCCCTATTCAACCTCGTGTGGCACTTCTTCATCGTTGTGAATATGGCCAAGTCCCTGCACGCTGAATTCGTATACCGGAACATGCTGGAGGAGGAAAGCCCCGGACAGGGGATTGGACTGGCGGCATGTATTCTGCATGTTGTATCTCTTCTGGCTCATCTGATTCCTTTCCTCGGATGGCTGGTATGGATTGCCGGCCTCGTCTGTTGGATCATCTACTGGGTGAAGATCGCTGGCTTCTCGAACAAGATCGCCGTGCCGTATGCTCTACCCCAGCCTCCGGCGGGCGTGACATCCGCCTGAACAGGTGGGCACGACCTTGCTCGATCACGAGGGTTCGGGTTTGATGCGGTGATCGCTCTCTATCTTCCTGAACCGGAGCTATGAGCCAGGAGCTAATGGCTCGTGGCTGGGAGGGAGACTCTGAGTGAGAGCGGAGGCTGCTCCTATGGGATGGGCCTGATGGTGATGCTCTCTTCGCGCCGTGGGCCGATGGAAATGATGTCGATGGGACAGCCCATCAACTCCTCGAGTCTCCTGATGTAGTCTCGTGCCTGCTTTGGGAGTTCCGAGAAACGGCGCATGTCAGCGGTGCGGCATTGCCAGCCGGGGAGTTCCTCATAGACTGGCTGGCATTTCTCCAGGGCGGCGATGCTGGTCGGGAAACGGTCAGTGACAACACCATTCAGCCTGTAGGCAATGCATATCTTGATGGAAGGGAAACTGTCCAGGACATCCAGGCGCGTGAGCACCAGGCCGTTGAATCCGTTGATGCGGGTACTGAAGCGGGCAGCGACGGCGTCGAACCAGCCGCAGCGGCGCGCGCGTCCTGTGGTGGCTCCAAACTCCTGGGCTATCTGGCGGATCTTCTCCCCAGTCTCATCGTGCAGTTCCGTCGGCATCGGCCCGGCGCCAACCCTGGTGGTGTAGGCCTTGACCACGCCAAAGACGTAGTCGATCTTGGTCGGGCTGAGGCCGAGGCCGGAGAAGGCTCCCGCTGCTATCACCGATGAAGAGGTGACGTATGGGTACGTGCCGAAGTCGACATCCAGAAGACTGCCCTGTGCTCCTTCAAGCAGTACACGGTGGTTCCTTTCGATGGCTTCGGCCACGATGGGCTCGGTCTCCCGTATCATCGGCGCCAGCCGCTTGGCGTAGCTGCAATACTGATCGTAGACGTCGTCGAAGGACAGGGGCGGTGCTCCGTAAATCTTCGTGATCACTGTGTTCTTCTGGTCGAGAACGAAACGCAGCCGCTGCCGCAGTCCGTCCAGATCTGTGAGATCGCCCGCCCTGATGCCCAGACGGCCGACTTTGTCCATGTATGCTGGCCCAACGCCACTGCGCGTCGTGCCCAAGGCCGCCTTGCCCCTGGCCTCCTCCTCCAGCTTATCGAGGAGGGTGTGATACGGCATGATGAGGTGGGACCGGGCGCTGATGAAGAGGCGGGACGTATCGATTCCCTTGTCGGCCAGCTCATCCAGTTCCCCCAGCAGCACGGACGGCGATATGACCACTCCATTGCCGATGATGCAGGTGGTGTGAGGATAGAAGATGCCTGCCGGGACGAGATGAAGCGTGAACTTACCGTGCGGATTGTAGACAGTGTGGCCGGCATTCGGCCCGCCGGAGAAGCGGACCACCATGCTGGCTTTCTCGGCCAGCAGGTCAATGACCTTGCCTTTGCCCTCGTCGCCCCACTGGACACCGACGATCACAGTTACCGGCATCGCACCTCACGTATCCCGCGGCGGTCAGGACTGCTTGTGCGTCACATGCTCGCCTGCGCTCAAAATGCCCCTAACAATGGTAGAACAAGGGTGATCGTGTGGCAAGTCTGCTGGCGGAATCAACGCGTGTCGTTGCGCCGGACGTGGATCAGCCGCTGCGCCACGGTCACGAAGGCCAGTGCGGTAATGATGCCCAGCATGATGGGAATGGCCAGATCGAACCATTGACCAAATACAAGCCCGGCTGACATGAAGATGACCCGCTCGGCCCTGGTGAATATGCCCACCTCGCACTTGATGCCCAGCCCCTCCGCCCGGGCCCTCAGGTAGCTGACCATGACCGATCCGGCGAAGCAGCCATAGGCCAGCAGCGGTTCCCATGTTGCCTTCTCTACGAAGGTGTAGTAGGCCACGATGCCGGCCAGCACGACCGCCTCAGACAAGCGGTCAAGGGTAGAATCCAGGAAGCCGCCGAACTTGGAGGTCTTGCCGGTGGCGCGGCCCACCGGCCCGTCGAGAAGATCGAAAGCCCCGGCGAAGAGGACCACCAGCCCGCCGGCGAGGAAGTACTCTCTGGCGATGAGGGCGCCCGCGGCGGCGCTGACCAGGAATCCTATAACGGTCAGCGCATTGGGGGTGATTCCGGTCTTGGCCAGGACCATGGCGGCGGGGGTGGTCAACCGTTCCGCCAGCTTGTGGCGCCAGTCTGCCTGCTCCGTCAACGCTTCTCCCCCATACACTCCTGATAGAAGTCAAGCGTTCTCTGGGCAATCTTCGGCCAACTCATTGCCTCCGCCTTGGCCCGCCCCTTGGCGCCCATCTGCTCCCGCAGGTTCTTGTCGTTGGCCAGCGAAACCAGCGCGCTGGCCAGGGCCTGCGTATCCCTCGGCTTCACCAGTATCCCCTCGGAGCCGTCGCTCACCACGCTGGCGTAGCCTTCGATGTTGGTGGCCACTATCGGCTTTCCGGCAGCCATGGCCTCCAGCAGGACTATGCCAAAGCTCTCTTGCCCGACGGCCGGAATGCAGAAGATGTCTGCGGTATGGTAGTAGCAGGGCAGGTCCGCGTAGGGGACGTGCCCGGTGAAGACCACATCCTCGAGATTGACAGCCCTGACCCACCTTTCGTATTCATGTTGTGCCTTGTCACCAGGTCCCACCAGGATGAGCCTCGAAGGCGGGCAGTCCTTCTTCGCTATGCGGTAGGCCTGAAGCAGGTATTTGGCCCCCTTTCGCTTCTCCAGACGGCTGACGAAGAGGATATTGAGTTTCCCGTCATTGTACTTCTCGATAGGAGGCACCCTTGGCGAGAAGCGCTCCAGGTCGACGCCGTGAGGAATGATACGGTATTCGCCGGGGAAGTACCGTGAAACGAACTTGTAGGCGGGCTGCGAGACGGCTATCCTGCCGTCGAATTTGCGGAAGAACTTCATCAGGAGAGGCTTGCATACCGTGTATCCCGCTGAGCGCCTGTAGTAGGCGTGGAAGGTGGCAATGTTGACCGCGTCCGAGTAGGGCAGCACCATCCAGGGCAGAGAAGGAAACAGCGGTTCGTGGAAATGCAGGACCTCGAACCTCTCTTCTTCCAGTATGGCCTTGATCTTGGGGATGAGCCACATGGAAAGGGTCAACCGGGCGACGGAGCCATTCGAGGGATAGGGGATAGTCTTTCCCAGCGGTATGATGGACATGTCCTTGGGCAGGGCCTTCTTGTTGGAGCAGGGCGCCAGGATTTTCACCCTGTGTCCCATCCCAGCCATGGTCATGGCCAAGTTAGAGATGTGGGTGTTCACCCCACCCGGGTAGGCATAGTCATACGGGGAGACCAGCCCAATATTCATGGCTTGGCAATGAGAGCTGCCAGACTTTGCCCGCTACTTAGCTGGTAAAGTGTCGCTATCGTTGCCGGTGATGAAATCGCCCAGCTTCCGCCGCGCCTGGTCATCGGTGAACTGGATGGGCGGCGACTTCATGAAAGCGGCGGAGGGAGCCACGAGCGTCCCGCTGAGGCCCCTGTCCAGGCCGAGTTTGCAGCACCTTATGGCGTCGATGACTATTCCGGCCGAATTGGGGCTGTCCCACACCTCGAGCTTGCACTCGAGATTCAGCGGGACGTTGCCGAAGGTGGTCCCTTCCATGCGGATGTAGCACCATTTCCGGTCGGTCAGCCACGGCACATAGTCGCTCGGTCCCACGTGTATGTTGTCCGGGTCGAGCTTGTAATCAAGCTGGGAGGTGACGGCGTTGGTCTTGGATATCTTCTTCGACTCCAGACGCTCACGCTCCAGCATGTTGTAGAAATCAGTATTGCCGCCGAAGTTCAGTTGGTAAGTCCGCTCCAGCTTGACACCCTGCTCCCGGAAGAGCCTCGTCAGCACCCGGTGAGTGATCGTGGCGCCCACCTGTGACTTGATGTCATCGCCGATCACGGGCAGTCCTCTTTCAGCAAAACGCTTCTGCCAATAGTTCTCCCGGGCGATGAATACGGGAATGCAGTTGATGAAGCCACAGCCGGCGTCAAGAACCTGCTCGACGTACCACTTGGTGGCCATCTCGCTGCCGACGGGCAGGTAGCTGATGACGACGTCGGTCTTGGTCTCTTTGAGGATGCCGACGATATCGGAGGTCGACCCCGGCGCCTTGGTGATCACCTGGGACAGGTACTTGCCCAGGCCGTCATGCGTCATGCCGCGGCTTACCTTTACCCCGGTCAAGGGAACGTCAGCGAACTTGAACGTATTGTTCGGCGGGGTGAAGATGGCCTCCGCCAGGTCCTTCCCCACCTTGTTCTTGTCGATGTCGAAAGCGGCGACGAAGTGGATGTCGCGAATATGGTATCCGCCAAGGTTGGGGCGTCTTATGCCGGGGACGTCCGCATCGTCTTCCACATTGCGGTAGAAATGCACGCCCTGAATCAAGGAAGAGGCGCAGTTGCCGACGCCTATGATAGCTACATTGATGCCGCCCGACTTCTCACGCCTCCGTTTCTGCAATTCTGACCTCCTAACTCAAAGTCGTTTGCTTGCGGGGTTTAACCAGGAGAACCGGCACTTCGGCGACATGGAATACCTTGTTGGCCACGCTCCCCATAACAAGGGCGCCTATACCGGAGCGGCCATGTGTTGACAGAGCTATTAGATCCACCTCCCGCTCCTTGGCGCAGGCCACGATCCTGTCTGCGGGCGGCCCGATCTCCACCAGGTAACGGGCAGTGATGCCTTTCTCCGACAGCCTCTTCTGTATCGCGGCGAGGTAGTCCCTGGCGGCGGCTTTGGAATGGTCCAGATATTCCTGCCTCAGCTTGCTGAGGTGCGGGGACCGCGTCTCGGCCAAGTCAATCTCCAGTGGGTGCGGCGCGATGGACTGCAGAAGAATAACCTCGGCACCGGTGGCCGCCGCGAGTTGCTCTGCGTAGGGAAGCGCGGCTTCGCCGAAATCGGAGCCGTCCAAGGGCACCAGGATTCTGCGAATCACGGCCCCGCCTGGCTTACCCGATTGCTTGTCTGACATAACGCTTCGATGCTATAGTTATATACCCAAATCCCGCTCTGAGGCAAGGAACAGCAACGATATACGACTTCCATACCCATACGTTCCTAAGCGATGGTGAACTCTCCCCGGTGGAGCTCATACGGCGGGCCTGCGAAAAGGGCTACCGGGCCATCGCTTTGACAGATCATGTCGGAATGGGCTCGCTGGAGAGATTGATACGGGAGACCGTCGAAGATTGCCGGATAGCCAGGGAGAACTGGGACATCCTGGCCATTCCCGGCGTTGAACTGACTCACCTTCCTGCCCGGTCCATTGCGGAGGCCGCAAAGCGGGCAAAGGAGTTGGGGGCCTGGATAGTTGTCGTCCATGGCGAGACCATCGTGGAACCGGTGGAGCAGGGCACCAACCTGGCGGCAGTCCGGTCACCGGATGTCGACATCCTGGCACACCCGGGGCTGATTACTGCAGAGGAGGCTAGGCTGGCGGCCAGCAACGGCGTCTTCATTGAGATCAGCGCCCGCAAGGGCCACAGCCTGACCAATGGGCACGTAGCCAAGACCGCCCTGGCTGTCGGCTGCAGAATGCTGCTGGATTCCGATGCTCATGACAGTGCCGATCTTCTGTCGCCGCAGTTGGCCACTGCCATTCTGTTGGGGTCGGGGTTGGGAGAGAAGGAATCGCAAGAAGTGCTTGCGGCTAATCCCTCGGCTCTTCTCAGGAAGCTGCCCTTGACCAGTCCCCGGTAGATCGGCTCCTCCTCAGCTAGGCTTTCCCCATTCTGGACACTTTGGTGCCGCACCTGGGGCAGACGCCCCGTGTGGCGGGGCGCTTATTCCGTAGAGTCACCGTCTTGGCGTTCTGAATCTCTACCTTACTTCTGCACTTGAAGCAATACGCTTGAGCCATGTTCCCTCCTCTTGTTGAGACGCGTTGAACTATATCCTTCAGGCACCCAGCTTGTCAAGCGAACGTGCTCCGTGCTTCAGCGAACGCAGAGGAGGACACTCCCGCGAGCGGCGCTGGCGAAATGAGAAGCATTCGCGTAGCGGGTGCGCCCTATTTGCCTTGACGTAAGCCCCCGCGATTGGGACAATCAGACAGAGTCTGTGCAACTGTGTCGCGCCGCGTTGTCCGAGAGCAAAGCGGTCGGCCCGGGTAAGGCGAGGAGTGACAACTGCTGTACGCCGGCTGTGATCTGGGAGTAGCGTCCGCAAAGGCCGCCATCATCGATGACGGCAATCTTCTTTCCTTCGAGATACTGCCCTACACAGGTTTCCCTCAGGAAGCGGCGGCTGCGGTCATGGAGAAGGCGCTGGCGCGGACCGGAGCGGCCGCGGACGACGTGGCTCGTCTCTTGGCCACAGGCTTTGGCGGCAAGGCGGTTCCTCGTGCGGACGGGGTGGTGCCTGACACCGTCTGTATCCAGCGCGCCATCAGGAAGCTCAACCCTGAGGTGAGGACTGTTATCAACGTGGGAGGACACAGTTTCACCGTGTTCCACATCGACGACACAGGGGCGCTGGGCGAATCGGCCATAACGGACATGTGCACGGCTGGCATGGGGATGTTTCTGGAGACGATCTCGGCGGCGCTGGAGATGCCGCTGGGGGACATGGGTGGGGAGGGGGGTCTGCCCGGGAAGGCTCCGTTCATTGACAACCAGTGCCCGATATTCGCTGAGAGTGAGGCCATCTCTCTGATCAACGAGGGCTACGACAGGCGGGATGTATTCGCCGCCGTCACTTCCAGCGTGGCTAACAAGATAGCAGGTCAGGCGAGACGCCTGGGTGTGATCGAGCAGGTGGCCCTGGTGGGTGGCGTTGCCAAGAATCGTCCGGTGGTGGCGATTGTGCAGAGGAATCTTGGAATCCGGTTCGCCGACCTTGACGGCATCGACCCACAGATAGTCGCGGCGTATGGCGCCGCGCTCTTGGCTAGGGAGGGCTGTAACCTGGATAGCCAGACACTCAGTAGCAGCACCGCTGAGCGTCTCCGCAAGAAAGGGAAGGCCTAGATGCTCACCGTCGGCTGTGATATAGGCGCACTGACCACCAAGGCTGCAGCGATTCGAGACGGTGTGCTACTGAAATGTGAGGTGGTTCCATCAAGGCCCAGGGCGGTTCAGTCTGCTACCGATGTTATGGACAAGCTGCTGAGTGGACTGGGCATTCAGTACAGGGACATCGACTATTGCATCAGCACAGGCTACGGCCGGAACCTGGTGCCGTTTGCCAATGGTAACATGAGCGAGATATCCTGCCACGGCCGGGGCGCCCAGTGGCTGGTCCCGAGCGTAAGGACCGTCATTGATGGGGGCGGGCAAGACTGCAAGGCCATTCGGGTTGATGGGCAAGGCAGACTGATTGACTTCCGGATGAACACGAAATGCGCAGCGGGCACTGGAAAGGCCCTGGAATTGATGGCCAAGAGTCTGGGGGTCGATGTGTCCGAGTTAGGGCCTCTTTCCTTGCAGTCGAAAGACCCGGTCATAATGAACAAGCCCTGCTGCATTCTGACACAGATCGAAGTCAAACGCCTGATCTTCGAAGGAAGGAACAGGGCTGACATTGCCGCCGGGGCCAATGACGTCGTAGCCCGCGAGATCATGCACCTGGTGCGGGATGTTGGCCAGGAGAACGACATCGCGGTGACCGGCGGCGTAGCCAAGAACGCCGGACTGGTGAAGTGTCTAGAACGGCACCTCGGCGTCGTCACCGTCCGGCTTGAGGTCGACCCGCAGTTTGTTGGAGCCATCGGCGCGGCGGTGCTCGCTGCCGATGCGTGCCGGCAAGCAGCGGGACGCCTCTCCAGTGATGGGTCGCCACCATGAGTTCCCTGAACATCCTGGTCATGGGAGCGGGTGCGGTCGGCAGCGCAGTCGGTGGGTTCCTCTGCCTAGGCGGGCACCGGGTGACCCTGGTGGGGAGGGACCCCCACATGACGGCGATCCGCGAGCGGGGGCTGCACATTGGGGGTATCTGGGGGCAGCACCACGCCCAGGAACTGCGGACTTTCACCAGTGTGGCCCAAGTGCCCCGGGAGCGCTTCGACCTTGTTCTCATCACGACGAAGTCATATGACACCCGCGATGCGGCCAGAGAAGTCCTGCCGCTGCTCTCGGAAGACAGCCTGGTCATCTCTCTGCAAAATGGCTTGGGCAATGTGGAAGCGATATCGGAAGTAGTCGGGCAACACCGGGCGGTTGGGGGGAGGCTCATTTTCGGCATCGAGATACCGGAGCCCGGCCAGGTAGAGATAACCGTCTATGCCGATAAGGTGATGCTCGGCAGCCCCTGGCGCAAGGTGGATTTGGCGCGGCTGGAGGCTGTCGCCGCTGCTTTCACCGAGGCTGGCGTGCCCACGGAGGCCACTCTGGAGATCGGGCAGTTCATCTGGGGTAAGGTTCTCTACAACTGCTGCCTCAATCCGCTTTCAGCTTTGCTGGAGGTCAACTACGGAGAACTTCTTGAGCACAGCGAGACCAGGGAGATAATGGCCTCAGTGATTGAAGAGATCTTCGGTGTGGCCCAGGCGAAGGGAGTGTCGCTGGCGTGGCGTTCACCGGCGGAGTATCAGCAGGTTCTTTTCGGGCGGCTCATTCCGGACACCTATGCCCACCATGCGTCGATGCTGCAAGACGTGGTGCGGGGAAAGAGAACCGAGATCGATGCCCTGAACGGTGCTATCGCCAGAATGGGAGCAGAGACGGGCGTGCGCACGCCGGTCAACCTGGCGCTGACACAACTAGTCAAGGTCAAGGAGCGGATAGGGAAGAGAAGGGCCGCGCAGCACCCTTTGAGTGGCACTTGAGGTCGTGTGGGGCGCGATAGCACGATGGTCCGTAGGAAAACCAAGAACCCTCCGAGCGGAGGGTTCTTAGCCTAGAAAGGGGGGTGCCTTTCGTAGAGGCGCTGGAAGCTAGTAGTATCTGCGGTGCTGGTGTGTCTCTTCGGATCCACCGCCGAAGAAGAAGACCCGGATCGTTATGGCGAGCACCCACGACGCCACCAGTGCAATGAGACCGTGGCTGATGGGGTAGAGCCCCGAACACGGGCCGAGAACAAGGAGGAAGACTCCGAGCCCCATGAGAAACACTGACAGAGCCTCGATCCCGCATTTCTCTCTTTCGTCCATTTCACACCTCCCAGACTGTTTTCTGATCTCCATGCTACTCCTGAGATCCGCAAATCAGTGAGCAACCGGTTTACACGGGTAGTGTAAACGGGATTACACAATCGCGGTATGGGACAAGGTGCGCGGCCTGTGGAGCCTGGAGAATCGGAGGGCTCGCGCGCCATCGGCGCCGTGACAAGGGTGGGGGTGAGGAGCCATTGTGTCAGGGGTCCGCACCCGGAATCGCGGCTAGAGCCCTCTGTGCCCTCGCCAGCCAGTGCGTCATCTCCATCTCCTGGAACATGCCCTGAGCTTTCGTCAGGCGGCTCAATGCCTTTGGCTGGTCCCCGGCAGCCAGGTAGTGCTCGCCAGCCAGTAAGTGGCCTTCGGCCTGCCACGGCCTTATCCGCATCTCTGCGAGAAGGTCGATGCCGCGCAGGATCTCCTCCTCTGCGGCTGTGCGGCATGAGACGTCTGCCATGCTGAGTACTCTGCCGTGCCAACAAGAAGCGCGACCCTCTACGTGCTTCTCCCCGCAAGCCTGAGAGAGCTTGAGAGCCTCTTCGGTAGAGTTCAAGGCGTTTGGCACGTCGGCCGAGTCGAGACTAATGGCACCGACCAGCAGATGGGCTAGAGAGAGCATCACCCGCTGTTCAGTTTCGCTGTAGATACTGATGGCCTTCTGCGCGCAGTCCCAGGCGGGCTGCAAGGTTCCTTGCAGCCAGTGCGACCACCCTAGGCACGTCCACGCCAGAGCCAACCAGGCACCAAAGCCACTCTGCTGGGAATAGTGGATCGCGTCTTGCAGATGCTTTTGACAGGCCGCGATGTCCTTTCCTCTCACGGCTGATATCAGCCCGCAGATAACCTCCGCTACCGCCATGACGCTGGCGTCTCCGGACTCGGCAGCAACGCGCACGATTCTCTCGCAGAGCGGCTCCCCCTGCTTGAACTCCCCCAACATTCCGGTGGCCAGTCCATTGACTGCGATGAGTGTCGGATAGAGTGGAATACCGTGCCCTATTCGTCTGTGGGCCTCTCCGGCTTTCTCTATCAGGTCCACAGCCCTTGCTGAGACGCTCGCAGCCTGCGCAAAATCGCCCCGGTAGACGACTGGCCCGATGAAATTCGTGGCTGCCCACACCGCGGACTCTATGTCACCGGTTCTCTCTGCCTCGGCCAGAGCCTTTCCGGCGTATTCATAGCCTTGAACGGAGTCCCCTGTATAGGAAAGATAGTGCGCCATGAACCCATATAGCTGAGTCAGCCGCCTCTTGTCGCCCAGTTCCTCTGCCAGCCTCTGCCCTTTCTTGAGAATATCCAACGACCCTTCTCTGAAACCCAGCGCCAGCATGGGCTGCCACGCGAGGACAGTAAGCTCCAGTGCGCGCACCTTGTTCCGCTCTGTGTCTGGCAAGTGGTCCAGCATGGCCAGCGCTTCCCGGTAGCGACGCAGGGCCTCGGACATGGATGAATTGCGGTACGCCTTATCTCCGGACAACTTTGAGTACTCGTAGGCCTTCTCCATGTCCTCGGCCTTCGAATAATGATGAGCCAGCGTCTCGCAGAGTTCCTCTCGCCGCTGGGGATACAGCGTCTCTATGGCCCGGCCGACCTTCTGGTGGATCACTCTCCTGCTGCGGATCAGCAAGCTGTTGTAGGCCACGTCCTGAGTGAGGGCATGCTTGAATGTGTACTCAGTCTCGGGGAAAAGATTCTTTTCGTAGATGAGCTCCAGTTCCTGTAACTCGTCCAGGGCTTCCTTGATTCCGGCCGACATGCCCATGGTCATCTGAAGCACAGCGGCAGAAAACTCCCGGCCTACTACGGAGGAGACTTGGAGGGTCTTCTTCACACTGTCTTTCAAATTGTCTATCCTGGAGCTTATGATCCCCTCAATAGTCTCTGGCACCTGCATCTGGCCCGTTCCAGGGGTCAGAATATAGCTGCCGTTCGACCATCGGATGTGTCCCTTCTCAATTAACGTACGGATGAATTCCTCAATGAAAAGCGGGTTTCCTAATCCGTGACTCAGGATGAGTTGCTTCAGTTCAGGTGTGACAATTCCACCCTTGAGGATGGCCTCCACCATGTCAGCGCTGGTCTCTGGCGACATCTCGTCAACTCGGATTTGGGTGTAGTGGGCCTTGCTCGTCCACGGGTGAACGTATTCTGGACGGTAGAGTAGTACAAGCATGATTGGGGCTCCGGGCAGCCTCGGGATCATCTGTCCCAGAAATTCTTCCGATGTGCGGTCTATCCATTGGAGATCCTCGATGACTATGAGAAGCGGTTGATTTCTGCTCTCGCGGAGTAAGAGAGTCTTGATGGCTTCGAAGGCTCTCTCCCTCTTCTCTTGTGGTTTCAGTGAAGCGTACTCCGAATCCTCCACGTTCAGGGAGAGCAGATCACACATGGCCCCCGTCATTGTCTCCAACTGCCCATCAAGCTGTCTTATCTTCTGCTGGACCTTCTTTATGGCTGCCGACGGTGCGTCAGACTCCTCAATGCCGAAGTAGGATTTCAGGATGCTCAGCATCGGGAAATAGGGTACGGTCTCTCCGTAGTGCAGGCACTCGCCTTCCAGATAGAGGAACTGATCCGGGGGCAGTGACTCGATCATCTGGCGCAGCAGTCTCGATTTGCCTACACCGGCCTCCCCCACAATTCCCACCACCTGCCCCTGGCCTTTCATTGCTAGATCGAAGCAGCGGATCAGTTGTCGGACGTCATTCTGGCGTCCGACGAAGGGCGTCAGGCCCCTGGCCATCGATACCCCAAATCTGGTTTTGGCCGGACTGATCCGCTTCAATTCGTATGCCTTGACCGGCTGACTTCTGCCTTTCACACGGACATGGCCCAATGGCTTGAACTCGAAGTAGCCTTCGGCCAGTCGGCGGGTATCCTCTGAGACGCGGATGGTTCCTGGTTGAGCTGTGCTTTGCATCCGGGAAGCGACATTGACGGTGTCTCCCATGGCGGTGAACTCCATAGTGAAGTCGTCGCCTATGCGGCCAACGACCACGAGGCCGGAATTGAGTCCAATCCGCATGTTGAACTCGATGCCCCGCTGCCGGAGGCTCTTGGCATAGTCTCCCAATCGCCTCCTGATCCCCATGGCCGCATGCAGCGCCCGCAGCGGAGCATCCTCGCGGGCAATGGGTGCGCCGAAGAGCGCCATGACGCCGTCGCCGAGGAATTGGGCTATGGTACCTTCGTATCGGTGGACCTCCTGGGTGATAAGATCCACGACTTCACTGATGAGAGCATGGGTGTCCTCCGGGTCAAGCTTCTCCGACATCGATGTGAAACCCACGACATCGGCAAAAAGAACGGTGACCTGTCCTGTCTCTTATACACATCTGACGCTGCCGACGAGTTCCGAA
>JAUCPZ010000274.1 GCA_030372995.1 Dehalococcoidia bacterium | reverse complement strand
ATCAACGCGGGACGGGTACATCGTATTACGAGGTATGGTAGAACACAGGTCTGACGGTGTCAAGATCGAACGTGACTGGCTGGTAGGAGGCGCAGCAGGCGGCTGCAGTGTGTACTAGGAGTGATAGGCCCTGACTTCGTGAAGAACTGGTGTGAGCACGTTGTCGGTGGTGGTCAAGGTAGCCCGCCATTGAATGTAGCGGCCTGAAGGCAGGCCGGACGTGATCGGAGAGATGTTCCCAACCGGTATCCAGGGGAGTACTGCATTGTCCGCGGCGAACGGGGTGTCACTCGCCCTGACCTCAAAGGTGATGCTGGTGTTTGCCGGCAGCGTCTCATCCCAGAATAGTGCGTCCCACCTGGCTTCGGTAGTCCCTGTGTCCCTTACCTGTGAAGCAATGGTGGCTGAACTCACATACGTGCTTGCGCCGACGCAGGTCAGAGATCCCCCGGCACCCACGCCGCCCAACGCGCTGGCCATGACTGCCCATGAGTTACCCATAACGTCATATCTCCAGAAGGCCGTCGTGCCGCCGCCACTGAACGCGAATATGTAGCCTGGGCCGGCGTAAGTCAGCGCACCGCCGGCGCCGACGTTGGCCGGCGCATTGGCCATGGTTGTCCAGCTGTTGTTGTTGATGTCGTACCTCCAGAAGGCTGTGCGGTTGGCGCCTCGAAACGCATACAGGTAGGCTATGCCATCATAGGCCAGGGCGCCTCCGGCGTCGACCCTTGCTGGAGCGTTGGCCATCACCTGCCATGAGTCGCTGGCCGTGTCATACCGCCAAAAGTTGTTGCGATTGTTGCCCCGGAACGCGTAGACGTAGCGGGTGCCGTCGTATGCCAAGGCACCTCCCGCAGCCACGGCCGCCGGTGTGTTGGCCATGGTTGCCCAGATGTTGAGCGTTGTGTCGTACCTCCAAAAGCCGTTGGTGCCGTTACCACGCAACGCATAGACATATGTCGTCCCATCGTACGCTAGGGACCCGCCGGCACCGACGTTTGCCGGGGTGTTGGCCCGTGCTGCCCACATTCCAGTCGCGATGTCGTATCTCCAGAATGCCCTGCTGTTGTTTCCACGGAGGGCATAGATGTACCTCGAACCGTCGTACGCCAAAGCTCCGCCGGCACCGACGGCGTTCGGGGTGCTCGTTTGGGGTGTCCAGGTGTTGCCGGGTATACCATACACCCAGAAGCTCGGGGTTCCACCCTGAAGGGCGTAGATGTGGCTGTCTCTGGCCAGGGTCACGTCACCGGGACTGGATCTGGTGTCGGCCTGGACCGACAGGCCGGAGTCAAAGTCGGCCAGAGTGGTCTGCAGCCACTGCGTGGAAATCCAGGCCTGGAAGCTGTTGGCGGGGGAGACCTCGGAGTCGGTGAGGCCGCCGGATACCTGCCCTATGCCGGCTGCCAGACAAAGCAGACAGATGACGGTCAAGGTGATCGGCCAGAGCCTGCCCTTCATTGCCAGCGTCCCATCCCTATTTCGCTACGCCGTCAGCCCGGGCGGTTTCCTTCCAGCGCACTTCCACCATGGTGCTCATCTCGGCCACTACCAGCGCAATACCGATGAGGCCCAGCAGGACGAATCCAATCGGCGTCTTCAGATACTCAACGACGCGGCCAACGTGGGCGACCTTGAAACAGACCCTGCCGACCACGTTCTCGGCCGGAATCAGGTAGGGATCAACGTCTTCGTTGGCGTCGCCTTTTGTGCGGAACTGGTACGATTCGCCTGCCTCCACGGCCGCGACCCGGTGGCTCATCAGTTTGCCGTTTGTCGGGGAACGGAAGGTGATGATGTCGCCGACTTGGATACGTTCGGGAGCGACTGGCCTGGTAACCTGGACGGAACCCACAGGCAAAGCCGGTTCCATGCTGCCTGACAGCACGGTATCCGCCCGCCAGCCGAAGTGGGGCGCCAGCAGCGCCAGCACTACCATGGTCATGAGTACGACCACGAGGACAATCCCAACGTATTCGGCCACCCTGGTCGTTACCACTGCCCATTTGGGCAACTTCGTCTGTCGTTTCTCCTGACGTTGGACTCCTGCCGGGAGGTTCTCTTCGGGTTTGGCCGGAGCGGCTGGCACTGCTTCCGGCTTCAGGGTCTGTCCTGACGCGGCTCCCGCTTCTGCAGGGTTCGCTCCAATCTGGTCAAGGGCCGCCTGAGGCTCATCCTCAAGTGGGCTGTGCTGAGGCCGCGTTTCGTTGTAGCGTCTGCGCCAGTTCTCGAGCAGGACCCTCACCTCTGACAGAGTGGCGAAGTCCTGGCTGGAGAGTACTTCTTCCCTCACCCTTGTTCCTATCAGCCAGGCGGCGTCCTCTTCACAGGCGTCGTTAGGTTCTGCCACGGCTGTCTCTACCGGAAGATGGCTAAGCCATTGGCCAACAGCTCTTGAGACCGATTCTGACCCGCTGCCCAGCACCACATACTTAGGCACGTCTCTGAGCACAAGGAGCTCAAAGAGCCGGTCAATGACGTTTTCCAGCGATATCTGATGTTCTACCGATAGCGAGAGGCATTCCCGCGTGTATCCGTCGAGGATGGCCAGAACCTCAAACGGCTCGCCGTCGGGTGTTTGCGCTTCCACGAAGGCACAGCTCCAGACGTGGTCCTTGTATTGGGGGTGGAGTCTGGGCTGGGCAACAGTCTGCCACCGCCGGGACGGCGGTGGCCGTTTGCGTCGTGCCTTGGTAGCTTCGACCATCAGGAAACCCCAAGACCTGGTTCGTGAACTGCTGTGTGTGTCCGCCCCAGATCTGTCTCACCATAGTCAGAGGATCCGGAAGCTGCCACCCGGCCATGGCCAGCCCGGGGCCTCGTAATCTCAGCCTTAGAGTGTGTCTCCCTTCTGATCAAGATGCCATAAACCACCTGAGCCGACCCTCTGGGGGCTGTCTCTTATACACATCTGACGCTGCCGACGAGTTCCGAACGGTGTAGATCTCGGTG
>JAUCPZ010000273.1 GCA_030372995.1 Dehalococcoidia bacterium | reverse complement strand
AGATCAGGGCACGACGACCCTTGCTCTGCAACGGCCTTCCAAGACCCGAGGGCCATCGGTCTGTCGTGCCCATCTGCAACCAACCTTACCATAGAGGATACCCTACAGAGGTAAGATACAAGGGCCGAAGGCCCTCTGCGTCTATTACCATTCCCCCTTTCCAAAAGGGGGACCAAGGGGGATTGGCCCGGGGGTGGAGCGGAGGCGGGCAGAGCCGACCCGGCACGGAGATGGTGGGGCTTTGATTCACCCTACATCCTCTATTCCGTTCTCAATGACGCTCAATTGGCCTTGACTTGGATATTGAATTCCTCTAACATCGGGCATCACTGGGGTGGGGGGAGGGAGGGCACTGAGCTTCTTGGCTGCTGTCCTTGCCCTCTTGAGTGCACTGCCATCACTTGAGTTCTCCTTCAAGCGAGTCGACCCATCATTTCACCTGTTATTCGGGGATTCACGAAGAGCGGCGGTTTCCGAAGGCTGGCCGGCAGTCCGTTGAGGAGGACGACAATGTACCAGCATTCCATTCTCAAGGCCCTCTGCAAGGAAGAGGACCTCATTCTCCGCGAGTTGGCCCGGGACTTCTGCAACCAGGAAATCATGCCCGTCCGTCAGCAGATCGACGACGACGAACACCACGAAATTGTCACCCAAATCCTGCAGGGCCTGGCCAACCTGGGCTTCATCAAGGCTGTCTTCCCGGAGAAGTACGGCGGTTCCGCTATCCGCTCCGCGGTCACCATGGGCCTGCCGCTGGAGGAGATCGCCCGTGGCGATTCCGGCATCGCTGTCGCGCTGGCCTGCACGCTGTGGCCCTTCATTCCCGTTGTCTGGTGGGTCCAGAATCAGTCAGTGCTGGACCACTTCGGCCCCATCTTCTGCGGCGACGATCTGAGGATCGGGTGCTTCAACATGACCGAGCCCGGGGGATCGGCGGGAGGCGGCGGCTGCGACATCGAGAACCTGGGCATGCAGGGCCGGAAGATCAGAACAACCGCGAAGCTGGATGGAAACGATTGGGTGCTGAACGGTCAAAAAATCTGGGCCTCGAACTCCGGCATCGCCGACGCGTACCTCATGGTTTGCACCACCGATCCGCAGGCTGGCGACGAGGGCATAGCGCTCATCTACGTGCCGGGGGATGCCAAAGGGCTGTCTTTCGGCAAGTTCGAGCGGAAGGCGGGGATGGCCGCGGACCGCAACACGACCACCTACCTGGAGAACGTCCGGGTGCCGAAGGGGTTCCGCCTGGCCGGGCCAGGGGAGGATGCCAGGTA
>JAUCPZ010000272.1 GCA_030372995.1 Dehalococcoidia bacterium | reverse complement strand
AAGCTGCCCCTGGGCCACACCCACGAGATCACCCGCCTGGTGCTCCGCTGGATCCAGTGGCGGCGCGGCGACACGGACAGCTACGTGTCCAACGAGGTCATCCGCCGCATCGCCAAGAGGTACTGGGGCAGCGAGGCCGCCGGTGATCTGTCAGGCACCGAAGGCATGGCCCTGGCCGCCAAGATGGTGCAGGACCGGGAGTACGCTGAGGACTGCCTGGTGCTATGCGGCTTCCTGTGGCCCATCATGGATTCGCAATTCACCGAGGACCATGTGGGCGATCCCACTCTCGAGAGCCAACTGGTGTCCGCCGTCACCGGCCGCGACGTAGACGAGGCGGGTCTCAACGAGGTCGGCGAGCGGGTCTTCAACCTCAACCGCGCCGCGCTGCTGAGGGAGGGGCACCGGGGGGCGACAGACGACGATCTTCCGGCACACTGGTACACCACACCCCTGAAGTTTGACCTGACCAACCCCGAGCTGCTGTTGCCCGGCAAGGGGAACGAAGCGGTGTCCATGAAGGGGAAAGTGGTGGACAAAGCCCAGTTTGAGGCCATGAAGCGGGAGTACTACGCACTCCGGAAATGGGACCCGGACACCGGGCTGCCGACCGAAGCGAGACTAGAAGAACTGGGGCTGGGAGACGTCGCGGCGGAGCTCAAGTGAGAAGTAGGGTGGATCAAGTCCGCCTCAGGCGAACGGATCCACCACAATACCGTCATCGAAACGACGGTGCATCCCTCCTGTTTGACCTCCTGCCTGCTGGTGGGTCCGCTTCGCTCGACCCACCCTACATGTGTGGGTGTCAGGTCCCCTGATCTCACCTGTCGGCCGCAGGGAACGACCTGCGTCGGGTCGGAGGTCCGACAGCGGCCAGTGGCTTGGTCTACGGGGCGGAATGTCATGGAGAGATGAGCTAGCAGGCACTATTCCCCGAGCGTACGCCTGTACTTGATCAACAGGCAGAAAGGCATGATCAGCCAGAACGCTGCCAGTCCAATCAGCATGAGCAAACCGAAGACTGCTATGAGAGGCGGAGCACTGGAATAGCCTCGCTCTGCATGCATGAACCCAATCAGGAACCCTGAGAACCCAGCAAGTCCTGTGGCCAAGCCGGCAAACAGACAGAACAAGACAAATGCTACGAGTCTCATTGCTGCCCTGTCAGAGCAGGTACCGGAGACGGCTTGACTCAACCCATTCTTGCCTGCCCTGTGAGACACTCTTGGGAATCCCAGTATATGACCACGGCATCATGAGTTCAAGAGATCACCAGCTCGATGCCGCCCACGGATGTATGTGCGTATCAATCAGCTAGGAGGCGACAACCCCCCAACCCTCCTCCTGGCTGTTCGGTCACGAGACGCGCATCTCGCAGCATCGCTGCACGCGCAGTTCTAAGAGCTGCCGGATTCTGATCTTGTTTGATTCCCACTTATGGGGGATGTAAAAAGAGAGTATCTGAGAGACCCCCTGAGACTCAAAGTCCGCCCAAGGCGCACACCCTTTTCGTATTTCGTCCTTCATCCTTCGTACTTCTGCCTTCGTGTGGGTGTCAGGTCACCTGACCTGGCACCTCGTCGGGTCGGCGACCCGACAGCCGCGGACGGATTTGGCTCTCACGCCCGTATCATCACCAGAACCATCTTGAATCGGGCAGTAGCCTTCAGCGAATGAGGCTGACCGGCGGGCATGATGATCATCTCGCCAGCCACCAGCTTGTTGGGTTTGCCGGAAATGGTGACCTCGCCCTCGCCATCGAGGATTTGGACTAAAGCATCGAAGGGTGCGGTGTGCTCGCTCAGTCCCTCCCCTTTGTCAAAGGCAAAGACGGTCACCGTCCCCGTCGGCTTGTTAATTATCTGGCGGCTGACCACGGCGCCTTTCTGATAATCGACCAGGCCAGCCATGATCAGGACCTTGCCGAGGATGTTCTCACCTTTAGCAGCCTTGCTGTCGTCTTTCTTCATGGTCTGACCCTCCCTGCATTAGCTGGGGTTTCAACCCCCTTGAGTCCCCCACTCTTGGGGGTAGAAAAGGGAAATTGGGGGACACCCCCAAACCCCCGGCAGCATCCTGCTGCACCGTGACGTGGGGGTGCATTGCGATGCGCCCGAGGGCCTCGAGTCTGTCATTCCCGCGAAGAGGAGAATCCAGAACGGTACTCAGAGAGCCACGCACCGTCGTGGCCGCGGAACCACACCCCGCGACGCGTAGGGGCTTGATTCACCAGGCCCGAGGAGGCTCCCGTTATGCGAACCCCCGCTCCTTGTGTTTCTGGGCGATGGTCTCGGCCAGCGCATCCAGCGCCTTCAGGTCGTCCGCCTTTGGCAGCCCCTTGCAGTACACCGGCGGCAACACTTCCACCTTCAGGTTGGGAATCATGGCGCCGAGCTGCTCCACGGCCTTGCTGCCCCAGCCGTACGAACCGATGATGGACACGAACTGCAGCTTGGGCCGGATCGCATTGGCCAGGAAGGCGGCATAAGCCACTTTGGGATGTGGCCCGACGAGGACGGTAGGCACACCGATCACGAGGCTGCCGGCATCTACCAGCGCCATGGCCAGCTTGCCGATATCTGCGTCCTCCAGGTTGAACTGCTTCACCGTCACACCCATGTCGGCCAGCGCTCCGACAAGGTAGTCCACCATCACCTTCGTGCTGCCATGCATCGAGATATACGGAAGGACCACCTCGTTCCTGGGCTTATCTAGAACCCAACTCCGGTACGCATCCATGATGAAGGCGGGCCTGTCGTACATGGGGCCGTGGCTGGGAGCGATTATGTCAATCTGATATCCTTTGAGGCGCTCCAGGTGCTTCTCAATGTTGGACCGGAAGGGCATCATGATCTCGGCGTAGTACCGCTTTGCCGCTTCGTACACCCGCCCTTCGTCAGTCACATACATATCGGTGGTCGCCAGATGAGAGCCGAAGAGGTCGCAGGAGAAGAGTATCCTCTCTTCCTTCAGGTAGCTGAGCATGGTCTCCGGCCAATGCACCCATGGCGCATGTATGAACTCCAGCGTCCGGTCCCCCAGAGAGATCGTCTGCTTGTCTTCGACGGTCATGATCCGGTCTTCAGGAACAAGCAGGAAGTCCATTAGCATGCCCTTGCACCGCGGCGTGCAGAGAGCCTTGGCCTGCGGATACTTCTCGAGCACGCGCAACAGCATGCCCGAATGATCCTGCTCGGCATGATTGGCCACTACGTAGTCCAGGTGCCGGCAGTCCAAATCTGCCAGATGATGGAACAGCTCGTGTTCCATGGTCGGGTCTACCGTGTCGATAAGGACGGTCTTCTCACTGCCCTTTACCAGGTACGAGTTGTAGCTGGTGCCATCGGGCAGCGGTATGAGAGCGTCAAAGAGCCGCCGGTCCCAGTCGATCGCCCCGACAGTGTAAATCCCTGGCCTGATCTCTCTCGGTTTCATACGTCCTCCTTCAGATTGGCTATCGGGCTGACACCAGAGGTTGCGGTTTCGCGCGGCCCCGACCCCAAAGCCCCAAGCCGTCCCCCTTTCGGGTAAGACACATGGTAACACATCAGCCAGTGCGTCGCACTGTTGTCTGATCTTCGGAGGGCTTTGAGCCAAACCTCCTCCAACCCCAATCCCTGAATCTTGAGAGGCGACATCGCACGCGGAGGCGTCTTGCCCCATGGTCCAACCGGCAGAGGCGGGTTTGATCCCCGCTGCGCATTGGCGTTAGGGCGGGCAGAGAGCAGCGATACCTGCCGCCGATCTTCTCAAGATGAGCCTTTCGCAGTCTTGCGTGGCGTTGATGTCAACCAGGAGGAGCCATTTCCGCGAAAGGGGGTAATGCCCCTACGCCTTTGCACGGCTGTCTACCGTCATGCCTACGAAGACCATCGGCAGTAGCAGTGCTCCTGACGTTGCCCGCACCTCTCGTTCGTTTCAGGTTCCCCGGCCCGCCCTCCCGTAGCTGATGCCGCCCTTCTTGCAGGCCTCCACGCACCGGTGGCAAAGGTAGCACTCCTGCTTCAGGTCGTTTGCTCCTGCCTCGTTCGTAGGGCACACCAGCTCGCACTCACCGCACTCATTGCAGTTGCCGTTCCGCCTCAGCTTGAATATGCCCTTGATCGCGGCGAGGGACAGGATGGCTCCGTAGGGACACGCCAGGCGGCAGAACGGCCGGTACAGAAACACCCCCAGAATGAGGATCGCCAGGAACACGAGGAAGTACCATGTGAGGTCGAGGTAGAAGAAGTCGTGCACACCGAGGTAGTTGAGCATGCCCAGCGAGAACACCACTGTCAGCACCAGAAAAGCGGCCAGAGAAGCCAGGCGGAACACTTGGGTGACCTTCTTGTTGCGCAGGACCAGCTTCTTTCCCGGCAGCTTGTACACCAGTTCCTGGACGGCCCCGATGGGGCAGGCATAGCCACAGAACGATCGCCCCACCACAAAGGATATGGCCACGAACAGAAACAGAATCGCTCCGGCCAGCGGCACCGGCACGCCCAACTGCTTGGTCTTGCCCAGCAGTAGAACCTGGAACTGGTTCGGCAGCATCGGCGCAAACACCAGGAATCCCATCAGCGTAGCCGCTACGAGCAGCGCCAGCCCCATCCGCCGGTTGAACTTGCCTCTGACAAGCAGCACGATCACCAGTAGTGACACCACTACGGCAAAGGCCATACCCGCCGCTTTGGGTATGCTTTCGATAACCATCCCTGGTCACCTCCATTCAACGCATCAAGCGCTGCCGTATTGAACAGCCTGATGATAGGGCCGTGGGCGCCGGCCATCTATGATCTGAATCAGATTGGGCAGCCTGCCGCACATGACCCGGAGACGCTTCGCCAGTGTTGATCTTTGCCGCTCGCATCAGATTGAGGGGAGGGAAGGCGGCGACAAGCCTCAGCGCTGTGGCCCATCCCTCGCGGGCGAAGAGTGAAAAAGTTGTAAACAAACGCGGCTTGGGAATAGAATAGTAGATCATGCCGCTGGGGCGGTGAGGGATGGCTGCCAAAGGATACATTGAAATCGATAAGGCGATGTGCAAGGGATGCGAGGTGTGCATTGCCTTCTGCCCCAAGAAGTGCCTCTCGGTCTCTGACAAGGTCAACGCTGCCGGGTACTTCCCCGCAGCATTCAACGACGGCAGCGAGTGCACCGGTTGTGCCATCTGCGCCGTGGTATGCCCGGAAGCCGCCATAGAGGTGTACCGTGAGTAAGGTCCTCATGGCGGGAAATGCGGTCATCGGCGAGGCTGCCATCCGGGCCGGCTGCCAGTGCTACTTTGGCTACCCTATCACTCCCCAGAACGAGCTCACCGAATACATGGCGGAGCACATGAGCCGGAGGAAGGGCTGCACCTTCATCCAGGCCGAAAGCGAGACCTCCGCTATCAACATGGTCTATGGCGCCAGCCTGGCCGGCGTCAGGACCATGACCTCTTCCTCCAGCCCGGGCATCAGTCTGAAGCAGGAGGGAATCTCGTACCTGGCATCAAACGAACTCCCCGCGGTCATCGTCAACATGACCCGGGGCGGTCCGGGGCTTGGGAGCATCTGTGCCTCCCAGTCCGACTATTTCCAGGCTACCCGCGGAGGCGGACACGGAGACTACCGCACCATAGTCCTGGGGCCTTCAACAGGCCAGGAGTTGGCCGACCTGACGCACCGCGCCTTTGACCTGGCCGACATGTACCGGATTCCGGTGGTCATCCTGGGAGACGCCATGCTGGGGCAGATGATGGAGCCAGTGGAATTCAAGCACGAGGCCCCCGACGTGCCCCCCGTCAGGCCCGATGCCCTCAGGGGCGCCAGGGGGCGGCCGAGCAGGATCGTGAAGATACTCTCCTCCAACCCTCGGGATGTGGAGGAGCTCAACTGGAGCCTCTACAGAAGATATCAGTTGATCGCCGAACAGGAGACAACCAGCGAGTCCTTCATGGTCGATGACGCCGAGCTGATCGTGGTGGCCTTCGGCATCGGCGCGCGCATCGCCCGCGGCGCCGTGAAGAACGCCCGGGGATATGGCATGAAGGTGGGCCTTTTCCGCCCCATCACCCTGTGGCCGTTCCCCTCAGAGAGCCTGCAGGCCCTGTCGGAGAGAACGAAGAACTTTCTGGTCTTTGAGTTGAACATGGGACAGATGCTTGAAGATGTCCGTTTGGCTCTGGGGGACAAGGCCGCCGTCTTCTTCTACGGCCGGCCGGGCGGGGTAGTCTCTACCCCTGCGGAAGTCCTCCGGGTTATTGCTCGGTACTACTATCAGAGAGGCTGCGCGAGGGCATGAACAAGATCTACAGCCGGCCGGCACTGCTGAAGAGGAAGTCTTTCCACCACTGCGCCGGATGCGGCCACTCCGTCATCCACCGCCTGGTCGCGGAAGTGATAGATGAGTTGGGAATCAAGGAGAGGACCGTCGGTATCGCGCCATGCGGTTGCTCTGTCTTTGCGTATGATTACATAGACGTGGACTTCGCCGAATCGGCCCACGGCCGAGGTGCGGCAGTAGCTACCGGGCTGAAGAGGGCCTGTCCCGAGGCCATAGTGCTGAACTACCAGGGCGACGGAGACCTCGCCGCCATCGGCACGGCCGAGACCGTGCACGCCGCCAACAGAGGCGAGCGCATCACCAACATCTTCGTCAACAACGCGGTCTACGGCATGACCGGCGGCCAAATGGCCCCTACAACGCTACTGGGACAGACCACCACCACGAGCCCCTTCGGGCGCGACGCGCGGATGGAAGGACATCCTCTGAAGATCAGTGAGATGCTGGCCCTCCTTGACGGCGTTGTCTACATTGAGCGCACCGCCGTCTGTTCGCCCGCTACCATACGGAAGACCAAGAAGGCCATTGAGAAGGCCTTCCGCATCCAGATGGATGACCTGGGGTACGCCATGGTCGAGATACTGTCCCCTTGCCCCGTCAACTGGAGGATGGGGGTGGTGGAATCGTGGCAATGGGTGGAGAAGGAGATGGTCAAGGTCTTCCCCCTCGGCATAATCAAGGACACAACGGGAGACCGGTATGCTCATTAAGACAGTGTTTGCCGGGTTCGGCGGCCAGGGCGTCCTCTCAATGGGCTTGAACCTGGCGCAGGCAGCCATGATGGAAGGAAAGCACGTCACCTACCTCCCTTCCTACGGGGCCGAGGTCCGCGGTGGTGCAGCCAACTGTACCGTGGCCATATCAACCGAAGACATTGCCTCGCCGGTGGCCTCATCGCCAGAATTCTTGGTGGTCATGAGCCAGCCCTCTTTGGAGAGGTTCCAGAACCAGGTGGAGTCCGGCGGCGTGCTTTTCTTTAACTCCTCGCTGGTCACCGCCAACACGCCCAGGGGCGACATTGAGCTGCTCCCGGTACCGGCCACGCGCCTGGCCGAGGAGATTGGCAATCCCAGAGCAGCCAACATGATCATGCTGGGCGTATTCATCAAGAAGACCAACCTGGTGTCGATGGACACCATATTCGAGACATTGAAAGAGACGTTCAAGACGAAGACCAAGCTGATTGCCGCTAACAAGAAGGCGCTGATGGCGGGATATGATTTTCCCCTGCCCAAGATGCCGGGGGATGCCCCACTCCGCACCTCACAAGGTTGAGGCAACCGCTGGCGGGCATCGGATCAGGAGTAGAAAATGGCTATCAAGCAGATCTCGATCACTCTGGAAAACGTCCCCGGCACTCTCATGGATGTCAGTGAGCTCCTGGGAGTTGAAGGCATCAACATACGGGCCATCTCGGTGGCCGAGTCCGACAAGACCAGCGCCGTCAGGTTCGTCACTGACAACCCGCCCAAGACCGTCAACGTCCTGCGCAGCCACGGCTACGCCGTGACAGAGACCGATGTCATCGCCCTGGAGGTGCCCGATCACCCCGGCGGACTCTTGGCCGTTCTCAAGCCCCTCAAGGCCGCCAAGATCAATGTGCTGTATCTCTACCCTTTCCTGGGCAGAGGGGAAAGCGGGCAGGCTATCGTCATCATGGCTGTGGACAAGACCCAGGAGGCCATCAACGTTCTGAAGAAGAACTGGGTCCGCACGTTCGGCCGCGAGATCTACGCCCTGTGAGCGATACTAACCCGGCCTTCCACCAGGAGAACTCCGCGGCACCGCCGATTCATGATGCATCTCTAAATTGCTCCGTCCTGGTCTCCTGCGATACGGCTTGAACACCGGCAGACTTGAAGAGCCTGTCTGACTGGGGAGACACGTCGGCCCAGTCATCGCGGAACCCCATTCCCCAGCGTCTCCGGGGGTTGTCGATGGATATTGTCCAGCCACGAAGCACGTTGCCTTCGGACAACCACTCGTCGTCCTGAATACCGGTCTTGTCTACATGGCCTGCCGCCCGCTTGAGAATCCGGAACTCATAGGGAGGGTAGTCAAGCCACCCGACCGAAACCAGATTGCCGCGTCACGGCCACATGCCCCGCCACTCGCCTGCCAGGGCGACATTCACCACGTAATCCAGTAGGTGCAGCTGTCGGCGCCGTTTTTGCGGCACGGCTCCAAGTCATCATGCTTCACGAAGACCGGCACGCCCGGAGGCGCGAACTTCCTGGCGGTGGCCTCAACAATCCCGAGATCGAACTCGCACGGATAAGGATTACCACAGACCATCTTGCCTGATCGCTCACCAGTCCTCTGAAACGCGTAGTGTCCGATCTCTCCCCCGCGATGGTTCATATGGTAGGCCACATCTATCGAAGCCAGTGCATCCGCCACCGTGCGCACCGTCGGAGGCCACAGAGCGGTCTGCGGGATCATCGTCCCGATCCGTCTCAGCGTGGCTGGTCCCACATTCTCAGCGATTTCCTTGAAGGCATCCAGCCACGCTTGCTGCGCATGCCAGCTCTCCTTGGTTGGGTCGCTAATGCCATGAGCCTTCAGGATCCGCAAAGCCATCGATCTCGCCAGATCCATACCTTCGACGACTGACAAGACGGCAGCCCCACAGACCTCCACCCCCGGAGCCATAGCCATGAACTGCGCCATCTCCCTCCCTCCTTACCTGCCCGTGGTGCCGCCCCGGCCATCCGGCGCCCGCCAATTCGGATGGCCGTGCTCACATGATATATAACAGCAATGACACCGTCTTCTGTCTACAATCCGCTCTGCTGCCGTCATGCCGGCAGCAGGCCAGCACCGACTGCACCGAGGCTACTTCCCCGATTGCGGCGGAGACGGGTTCACCAGTCCGAACGCCAGCGTGGCCGGGACCACAGCCAGGAGGTCATCCAGAGTAAACGCGCCCGTCTTGTTGTAGATCGTCTTCGTGATCACCGGATCGGACATGAGCGATATCTGGCTCCCGGCGACATGGAAGGTGCAGCCATTGATGTTGGCCGCGGCATCGGTGGCCAAGAAGACCACAAAGGGAGCGATCTCCTCCGGCAAAGGCAGGATCGCGGTTACCTCCGGCCCGACCGGCAGCGGTTTGCCCTCGGCACTGGCCTTCTCTATGGCCTCAGCCATCTCTGGCGAAATGGTCAACCGTGTGGCCGCCCTGGGCCTGATAGCGTTGCAGGTCACGCCATACCGTCCCATGTCCCGCGCTACGGTCCGGGTGAAGCCAACGATCCCCTCCTTGGCGGCGCTGTAGTTGGCCTGGCCAACCGCACCCAGCCCCGACTCTGACGATGTGTTAATGATGCGGCCGCTCCTCTGCTGCCTCATGATGACGCACGCCGGCCTGGTGCAGTTGAAAGTACCGTAGAGGTGGACCTTGATCACCAGGTCCCATTCTTCAGGCGTCATGTTAAAGATCATGCGGTCCCGCAGAATGCCGGCGTTGTTCACCAGGATGTCCAGCCGCCCAAAGGCCTTGATGGCGGTATTCACGATGTTCTCGCCGCCTTCCGTCGTAGCCACGCTGTCGTAATTGGCCACCGCCTCCCCGCCCTTGGCCTTGATCTCCTTCACCACAGCGTCCGCCGGCGACGTAGCCCCGCCAGTGCCATCGCGGCCACCTCCCAGATCGTTGACGACGACCTTCGCCCCTTCGCTGGCCAGCAGCAGAGCCTCGGCCCGCCCCAGCCCACGCCCAGCCCCTGTGACGATAGCGACTTTGCCCTTCAGTCTGTCACCCATGTGCACACCTCCTCAGTCCATGATAGTGAAGGGAATCCCCTGTCCCTCCTGCTCTCGTCGAGATGCTTCTTTGGTCCGCCGGAGATGGATCTCCAAGCCGCCACAGGCGGATCTCCGATGCATATCCAGTGCCGTGCCGTTCTGGACCCGCGCGACGAAGCGGCGAAACCACGATCTCCAAACCCCGGACCCCCAGGACCTGGCCCACCGCCAGTGTACCACCCTCCGGCTAATGTTGCGAATCCTGCCCCGCTTACTTTACCGAAATCCCGTTGACAATCCAAGACGTACTGTGGTAAACCATGGTGCACCAGCCCGCAGAACATTTCCCGTCCGTCTTGCTCATGGGCCAAGGGGGGATCGCGACGAACGGAGTTGGAATCGTGGAGAAATCCACTAGTGCCACGCTCATGGCACTGTTCGTCGTCTCTTGTTAGCGTGTACACAGGCAATGCCCGGCAGATTTGCTGAGCTTGCCCGGACAGAAAGGGGTGTGCGAGATGGGACGCGACCAGTCAATCGAAGAGATCCTCGGCCGGCGGCTTCTACTGGGTGAGGCCATTGCCCGTAACAGCCGCCTGTATCCCGAGAGGGAAGCAGTCGTCCACGGACACAAGCGGTTCACCTACAGGGAGTTTAACGCCCGCATCAACCAACTCGCCCATGCCCTGATGGATCTGGACATCAAGAGGGGCAGCAAGGTCGCCCTGCTCATGCACAACTGCAGCGAGTTCCTGGAAGCGTACTTCGCGCTGGCCAAGATCGGAGCCGTCGGTGTGCCACTCAATTTCCGCCTCGGTCCGGAAGAGATCAAGTACATCGTGAACCATTCTGATTCCGAAGCCTTCATCCTGGGTGAAGCGTTTGCGCCCAACATCAAGGCTATCCAGAGTGACCTGCCTCGGATAAAGACTTACATCTCGGTATCGGAGAAGCCTGTCGAGGGCATGTTGCACTACGAATCCTGGATCGCCCGGTATCCCACAAGGGAGCCGCTCATTCTGGTTGACGAGGATGACCCGGCTTTCATCATGTACACCGCCGGAACGACCGGGAAACCCAAGGGAGCCGTCCTGAGCCACAAGAACGAGATTGTGCACTGGCTCCTGATGGGCTCCTTCCTGCGCTCTGAGCCGGGCATGGCTGAAATACTCGACCACACCGACAACTTCAGGGCTTTTGCCGCTCCACCCATCTTCCACCTGGCCGCGTGGGCTTATTGCCAGTTCACGCTGTTCTCCGGAGCGACCGTAGTCCTGCCCACAGAGGTCTTTAACCCCGAATACATCATGAGGACTATCCAGGAAGAGAAGATCGGCGCCATTATCCTTGTGCCGGTGATGACCTTCTTCGTTCTTCTCCTTCCCGACCTTGAGAAGTACGACACCAGCTCGCTGAGGCTGTGGGTATCCGGCGCAGCGATCCTGCCGACCGAGACGCGCAAACAAATAATGCAGCATTTTCCCAATGTGAAGCTTTTCGACCTCTTCGGCCAGACGGAGATGAGCCCAGTCACCTGCGGCCTCCGCCCCTGCGACGCCGCGGGCCATGAGGGATCAGTGGGCAAGCCGGTGCCCTTCGTGGAGTTCCGCATCGTCGATGAGAATGACAACGAGGTGCCGGTAGGAGCTGTTGGCGAGGCGGTCTACCGAGGGCCGACTGTAATGCAGGAGTACTACAAGGACCCGGAGGCTACCGCCAATTCCATGCGGAATGGCTGGTTCCACTCCACCGACCTCTTCCGCAGAGACAAGGACGGGTTCCTTTACGTGGTCGACCGCAAGAAGGACATGATCATCAGCGGCGGCGAGAACATCTACCCGGCCGAAGTGGAGGAGATCATCTATCGTCACCCCAAAGTAGTGGAGTGTGCCGTGATCGGAGTGCACGATCAGCAGTGGGGCGAGTCGGTCAAGGCCATCGTTGTGTGTAAGAAAGGCGAGTGCGTCACCGAGCAGGAGATCATCGAGCACTGCAAGATGTATCTCGCCAGCTATAAGAAACCAAAGTCGGTGGACTTTGTGGATGCCCTCCCGCGCAACGCGGCGGGCAAGGTGCTCAAGACCGAACTGAGAAAGAAGTACGGCAAATCCGTCAAGTACTGACCTCAGAGTGTCCCACTTTCGAATCGGAAGATAGAGCACCGGAGATTGAGAGGCCACAATTGACCGGAATAACCTGCAAAAGGATCTACCGGTTTGGCCAAGAATATGGTGAGTTCAAAGTACGAGTCCGCCGAATGTTGGGGGAGTATCTTGGACCGCCAAACCCAGTAGTAGTCTTCAACGATGCGGATAGGAGCATCGCCTTCCTGACAGAGAGATTGGTCCCTGCTGCCTCAACAAAGAGACCACTTGTCATGCTTCTGTTCTCGAACCCTCATCCTCTTTCCATTCGACAAGGCATGTTCCTTTCGCCGAATCGCAGAAACCGCGAGAACCCTTTCTGGTCTGCCATGAAAGAAGCGGGTTGGCTGGAGATAGCAGAGGAGAAGCCTACCCCAGAGAGACTCGCCAATATCTGCCTCAAAGCATCATACAAAGGGCCATTTACTCTGGCCTTCTACTGCTACTACGCCTTTCCTACAGATTCCCCAAGAGACATCAGGATGATATTCGGAGAGAAGTATTTCAGCGAGCGCATTGAGCCGGAAGCAAGCGGCGAGTTCAGACAATCGGTTGAACAGTCATATGCTAGCGCGGTTGTCACATTCAACAAGGAGATATTCAATCTTGTGTCAGGGCATCAGATTAGGCGCTATGTCGATGACCTCAAGAAAGGGAGACTAATTCAAGGTCAGATCAAGGGCATTGTCAGAGACATACCAGTTTTCCTGACATACCCGACAGGGTGGCGATATGACACGAATTACATGCAACTCCGCAAGGCTAGCTTGGATGAAATAAGAATTGCCATTTCCAGCAAGGTAGACACACCAGACACAGAGGGAAACCCCTCCGAGACTCATCAACGGATAAGGAGGACGAGACCATGACCGGAATCACTTCCTACGGTGCCTACATTCCTCTGTACCGGATCAACCGCATGACCATCTGGGGAGCTCTGGGCTGGCTTAATCCGGCGTCCCTGCTTCCCGGCGAGAAAGCCGTGGCTAACTACGATGAAGACGCATTGACCATGGCCGTGGCCGCGTCCGTGGATTGCCTGACCGGTATGGACCGCGACCGGATCGACGCCGTCTACCTGGCCACCACCACCCCTCCGTACCGCGAGCGCCAGAATGCCGGCATCGTCTCTGCCGCGCTCGACCTCCGGCCGGATGCGCGCACCGCCGATTTCACTGGCTCTACCAAGGCAGGACTGGGCGCTCTGATCTCAGCCGCCGACGCCGTGAAGTCAGGATCGGCCAAGAACGTGCTGGTCTGCTCCGGGGACTGCCGCCTGGGCAAACCCGGCGGCTACCTTGAAGAGATCTACGGCGACGGTGGCGCCGCGCTACTTCTGGGGGACAGCGGGGTTATCGCTACCGTCGAAGGCACCTACTCGGTGAGCTACGACTTCGTCGACCACTGGAGGGCCGATGAGGACAAGTACAACCGCACCTGGGAGGACCGCTGGATCAGGGATGAGGGTTACGGACGGTTCATCAGCGAATCCATCACTGGCCTGATGACCAAGTACGGTCTCACCCCCAAGGACATCGCCAAGGTAGCCTACCCGTGCCACTACATCAGGGCGCACACGGACATCGGCACTAAGATGGGATTCACACCGGCCCAGTTGCAAGATCACATGTTCACCGCCATCGGGCACACAGGCACCGCTTACCCGCTGATGATACTGGTGGGTGCACTGGAGGGGGCCAAAGCCGGCGACAAGATCATCGTGGCCAGCTACGGCAACGGCAGCGATGCGGTGCTGCTCCAGGTCACGCCGGAGATCGAGAAAGTACGCGACAGGAGGGGCATCAAGAAGCATCTGGCAGCGAAGAAGGACCTCGGCAGCTATGAGAAGTACGCCACGTACCGCCGCATGCTGAACGTGGACACCGGCGGGCGGGGTGACGAGATTGCGCCGACCCAGATATCGACACTGTGGCGGGACCGCCGCATGGTGCTCGGGCTTGTTGGCTGCAAGTGCCGCCGCTGCGGAACCGCCCAGTACCCGGCGCAGGAGATCTGCGTCAAGCCGGGCTGCGGCGCCATCAGGGAGATGGAACCCTACCGGTTCTCCCACAGGCGTGGGACGCTGTTCTCCTACACCGGTGACCTGCTGGCCTTCAGCCTGAGCCCGCCAGCCATCTACGGGTTCGTCGACTTCGAAGGCGGCGGCCGATGGCTCTTCGATCTGATTGATTGCGAGCTGGAAGCGCTGCAGGTTGGGATGCCCATGGAGACAAGCTTCCGCCGCAAGTATTACGACCAGGCCCGGGGCATATTCGGCTACTTCTGGAAGGCAACACCGATCCGATGTCAGTAGGGGAGGGCAGGTATTGCTGGTTGCAGGGTTTAGGGGGTGTTCGGCATCCTCTGACTCACCCCGCGAGATATCAACCTTCGCACGCGTGTGCAGACGGGTTCGCCCCCTGGCGCTCTCACTATCCGCCAATAGGGGGCTGGTTGAATGCGTCTCTCGGCCCATCTTTTACAGGTGAGATCACGCTGATCTGAAGGGAGGCAACATGGCTGAAGGAATCAAAGACAAGGTCGCCATCCTCGGCATGGGATGCACCAGGTTCGGGGAACTCTGGGACCGGAGCCCCGAATCCTTGATGGTCGAGGCCTTCAAGGAAGCCTTGGAAGATGCCGGCATCGAGAAGAAAGACATCGGCGCGGCGTGGACCGGCACCTGCTACGACGAGGTCTCGGTGGGAAAATCCGCCATCCCCACCGCTGTCACGCTGAAGCTGCCGTTCATCCCGGTCACCAGGGTGGAGAACTTCTGCGCCACTGGTTCGGAGGCGCTGCGGGGCGCCTGCTACGCCGTGGCTGCCGGCGCATGCGATATTGCCCTGGCGATCGGCGTGGAAAAGCTGAAGGACGTCGGCTACGGCGGACTTCCGCAGAACGACGTGCAATTCGGAACCAGGCTGCGCCTGGTCTTCCCCAACTTCACCCCGCCCGGCGGGTTCGCCCTGATGGGAACCCGGTATTTTGCCAAGTACGGCCTCAGCCCCCAGGAGGGCAAGCAGGCACTGGCCCGGATCACCGTGAAGAGCCACAAGAATGGGGCCAAGAACCCCAAGGCCCACCTCCGCCGCGAAGTGACGGTTGAAGAGGTCATGAATGCACCCATAATAGCCTGGCCCCTAGGGCTGTTCGATTGTTGCGGCGTCAGCGACGGCTCCGCCGCAGCCATCGTGGCGCGCGCTGACCTGGCCAAGAAGCTGCGGCCCGATCCAATATTTGTGAAGTCCCTGCAGATCGCCACCAGTTCGGGAGAGGAAATGGCTTACACAGACTATGACCTCGCTCACGTGGAAAGTGGCATTCACGCTTCACAGCGGGCCTACCGCGAAGCGGGCATCAAGAACCCGCGCGAGGAGATCAGCATGATGGAAGTCCACGACTGCTTCTCCATCACCGAGCTGGTCACGTACGAAGACCTGGGAATATCGCCCCGGGGCAAGGCCAAGGAGGATGTCCTTGCCGGATTCTTCGACCTGGACGGCAAGCTGCCTTGCCAGCCCGACGGCGGGCTCAAGTGTTTCGGCCATCCCATCGGGGCCAGCGGGCTCCGCATGATGTACGAGATGTACAAGCAGTTGCAGGGCAAGGCCGGGCCGCGCCAGATCAAGAACCCGAAGATAGGCCTCACCCACAACATGGGGGGCATTCCGGCGGTCAATGTAGTCAGCGTCTGCATCGTTGGGCACTAGGTGCAGGTGTTCGAGGGCGAACGTAGAGTTTGCCGTCTCCACGGCCGTTACGCCACGGTACAGCGGGACGCTGTCGGGGTCTGGGGTGTCCCCAGACTTGCATGCTCCCCCGAGCGAGGACCGGGTGGTTGAAGAGAAAGCTGCAGGAATCTCACAAGAGGCGGAGTTCGCCTGCTGAACCACATGAAAGGAGAAAACCATGGACTTCTCCCTCACCGAAGAGCAGCAGATGCTCAAATCCAATGTCCGCAAATTCCTCGAGGCCGAGATCGCCCCTGTGGTTGATGAGCACGAGAAGAAAGGACCACTGACGAAAGCCGAGGCGACCGCCTTCATCAGGCAACTGATGCCCTTTGGCTACCTCCTGGGCTTCCTGCCCGAGGAATGCGGTGGCTCCAGCCTGGAGGCCAAGACCAACGGTATTCTCGTGGAGGAACTGGGGCGGGTGTGGGCCAGCCTGGCCGGGACGATCTTCATCGCCGCTGGCTTCTTCTGGCTCCTGAACGAGGCCGGCAATCCTGATCAGAAGAAGCGGCTGATGCCCTTGGCTGCGTCAGGGGACTACATCGGCTGCCTCGCCATAACCGAACCCGATGTCGGTTCTGACGTCTCCGGGGTGAAGACCCTGGCCGCACTCACCGGCGACCACTACGTCGTGAATGGCACCAAGACCTGGATATCCAACGGCACCATCGCCGACGCCGCCTTTGTCCTGGCCACCACCGACAGGACGCTGGGGGCTCTGGGAATGTCCTTCTTCCTGGTAGAGAGGAACCAGTCTCCTTTCGAAGCGCGGGAGCTGCACAAGCTCGGCCTGCGCTGCTTCCCCACTTCTGAACTCTCCTTCTCCGACTGCCGCGTTCCCAAAGAGAACCTGCTTGACCCTGGCATGGGCTACAAGCGGACGATGGCCTTCTTCGACGTCTCGCGGGCCATGGTGGGCGCTCTATGCAGCGGCATTTCCCAGGCAGCCATCGACGCTTCGGTAAAGTACGCCCAGGAGAGAATGCAGTTCGGCAAGCCCATCGGCAGCTTCCAGATGATCCAGGAGATGATCGTGGACATGGTGGCCGAGACCGAGGCCAGCCGCCTGCTGTCATTCCGCGCCCTGGACCTGCTGGACAAGAAGGAGAAATGCCGCTGGCAGTCCTCCCTGGCCAAAGCCTACGCCACCGAGGCCGCCGTGCGGACAACTTCGAAGGCGATTCAGGTGCACGGCGCCATGGGCCTCTCCGACGAGTATCCGGTGGAGCGTTACTTCAGGGACGCGCGCACTCTGACCATACCCGACGGCACCACCCAGATGCAGAAGCTGATCGTCGGCAGAGACATCACCGGCATTCGCGCCATGACCGGGCTGTGAAGGGGGAGGGGATGCCCAAAGACGTTCCGACCGACATGTCGGGGTTCAACCCGTTCGGCGACCTCATCGGGCTGCAATTTATAAAGTGTGAAGGCGGTCAAAGCCGCTGCACGGTGGAGGTGCAGCCGGGGTTGTTGAACCCGCACGGAGTCGTCCACGGCGGGGTGCTCTACTCGATGGCGGACACGGGGATGGGCGGGGCCATGTACACCGTCATGGAAAAGGACGAGCTTTGCGCAACCATAGAAATCAAGATCGTCTACTTCAAAGCCGTCAGGTCCGGCACTCTGGTCTGCGACACCAGAATCATCAGCAGAGGCAAGAGGGTGGCGGCCCTGGAGTCCGAGATCACCAATGACGGCCGCCTCGTGGCCAAGGCCAGCGGCACCTACTCCGTGTTTCGGGCGAAGGAAGGCTGATCAGGACCTAGGGTATTCACGTGGCGCCTCGATGTGTCCCCGAGGTGCGGAAGCAGGGAGGAAACGTGGGCTACATCTTCGACCCCAACGTGCTGCAGGGCATCGTCAAGAGTAACCTCCACCTGCCCCTCGAAGAGAGGCTGGATGCCATCATCGCCGGGATCGACAAGGCTTACCCCAAGAGGATATGTACGAAGAAGAAGTGGGCCTTCACCATAGCAGGCGGGGTCGCGGGACAGTTGACTGTGCTCTACGGGTCACTCTCGGAGTACCTCCTCATTGTCGGCTTTCCGGTGGGCACTGAAGGCTATTCCGGCCGGTTCGCGCCCCTGATCTATGACGTGGTGATTGAGGGAGAGCATCAAACCTACACGCTGGGCCAGATCAGGCCGACCGTATACCTGCCAGGCGACATGGCCACACTGCCCAGAGGCACCGACAAAGGCTGTCTGATGAAGCCGGGAAACTGGCTGCTCGAGTACGCCCGCGGGTTCATTGCGCAGGCGCTCCCCATGGGGATGCTGGCGAGCAGCATTACCACCATGGACTACAGGAGCGTGCGGCGGCAGTTCTGGGAGTACAGCAAGATCTGCACCAGGGAGATCTTGAGGGGGCATTTCTTCTAGGAGTGGGCCAAAGCACCCTATCCAGCAAAGGCGCCCGCCGGTTCACGGTCTCCGCCGCAATCAGCCATGTTGATTTTGATCGGCACCAAGAAGGATGACTTTGGTCTGTTCCAAAGCAATGACCAAGGAGTGCGAGGACAAGTCCCTCAGCGGAAGTCTCGTGATGCCCAAGCACGGGGGCTTGCAGAGTGCCGAATGCCCTCTGCGTCCCGTTGTCATGCCCCGAGAGGTGGCCGGGTGATTGAGGGCAAACGCAGGGCGGCGAAGCCCGTCCTGGGTTCCGCCTCCGCGGGAATGACCCGCCTGGAGCAGACCGGCGGCGCGGTGAGGGCGGGTCTGAGGCCCGCCTGTGTGGATCCGCGCATGGGGCGTGGGTGCAAAATCCATCCCTGACGGATGGAACATCCGTCCCAGGCGGACTGAGCGTTCGTGTCAGCCGGAGTGGGGGACATAGGAGGTTGAAAGATGACAGACCTGACTGACTACAGCGGCAGGTTCGACCCGGCATTCAGCCATGAGAAGCTGCGGAAGGAGACCCTGCTCAAGCTCCTGAAGGCTTACAACGACTACCTGCTCAGGGTGGACGGCTACTGGTACCTCACCGTGATGAACAAGTGGGGCAATGAAGAGGCCTTCGACTGTGATGTCAAAGTCTGGGAGAAGGCCCAAGTCTGGGAGATGAAGACCATAAGTAGCCTGCTCAACATCCGCGGCGATGACGTGGCCACGCTGTTCAAATACCTCCAGGTCTCACCATGGATGCACATTTACGTGGCGGCTCTGGACCTCAGGAATCCAAACCACGGTCTGCTCACCATCGATCACTGTCCGACGCTCATTTCCCTCGAAAAGGAGGGAACCGGCCGGGAGAAGCGCATCTGTCAGGAGCTGGAGCCGAAGCTCATGGGGATACAGGCCGGCTTCTTCAATCCACAGATTAAGGTAATTCCCCTGAAGGTGCCTCCGCGGACGGGCTACAAAGACTGCTGCTGCCAGTGGGAGTTCAGGCTGGACCGCTAGCCAGATCAACAGTCACTCTTCAAACTCGAAACCGTGCCTGGTGAAGGCCTCGAGGCAGGCGCGGACCACCCTCGGGTCATATAGAGTGCCCTCGCCCCGCGTGATCTCTTCGAGCGCCTTGTCTATGCCCACGGCCGGGCGGTAGGGGCGGTGAGAGGACATGGCCTCTACGGTATCCGCCACCCCCAGGATCCGCGCTTCCAGCAGAATCTCGTCGCCGCGCAGGCCCGAGGGATATCCCGATCCATCGAGCCTCTCGTGGTGCTGCAGGACGATCTGAGCCACAGGCCACTGGAATTCGATGCTTCTCAGTATGTCATGGCCGACCTGGGGATGGGTCCTGATCATGCTCATCTCGACATCGGTCAGCGTCCCGGGCTTGCTCAGTATCTCCGTCGGGACGGATATCTTGCCGATATCGTGCAGCAATCCGGCAACCCGGATCCCGCCTGTCTGGGCAGCAGGCAGATCCATGTCCCGGGCAATGACACAGGCAAGCTGCGTCACCCTCCTCTGATGGCCTGCCGTGTAGGGATCCCTCGCTTCGATCGTGGTGGAGATGGCCTGGATGGTGGACTCCATGGTTCTCTCCAGCCTGTTCAAGCTCTGCCGTAGCTGCCTGGCCACCTGCTTCCGCTCCGTTACGTCACGGCTCATCCCACGGTATCCCAGGAGGCTCCCGTCAGCGGCAAAGAACGGCACCCCGCTTGTTTCCATGGTCACCGGGCGGCCGTCCTTGTGCCGGCAGACGTTCTCCAGAAAGGCAAAGGGCTCGCGCTTGGCCAGGTAGGAGTTGAAGATGGCCGAGACACGGCGCGCTTCCCGCGGTGGCATGAAGTCAAATGGAGTCTTGCCGATGATCTCGTGGCTCTCATATCCCAGCACCTTGCTCACCCTCGGGCTGGCATATGTGTACACACCTCTCGTGTCCACCTCCCAGACCCAGTCACTGGTGGTCTCCACCAGGCCCCGGAAGCGTTCCTCGCTGGCCCGCAAGGCCTCCTCCGCCTTCTTGCGCTCGGTAATGTCCTCCACCAGGGCCAGATAGCCGCTCGGTTGCCCGGTCGTGCTGATGCCCAGCGGAGTCACCGACAGGCTCAGGTGAACAGTGCCCGTCCTGGCGCTGTTGTACAGTCCGGCCTTCCTCGCCTTTTCCAGGTCGAGAGGGCCCTGGATCATGATCGTCTCACCCGCCCGCAGCTTTGCGCGGGCTTTGTCGGAAAGATTGGGATCATCAAAGAGCGGCGGCCCTCTCATCTCCGCCACATCCGACAATCCAAAGACATCCAGGCAGGCCTTGTTCGCGCCCACGATGCAGCCGTCCGCATCGTAGATGATGGCACCGATCGGTGACCTCTCAAATATGGTGCGGAAACGCTCTTCGCTGGCTTGCAGCGCTTCCCGTGCCTTCCTGCGTTCGCCTATGTCGCGCGATACCCCAAGGTAACCGACCACCTCCCCTGCCGGATCGCGAAGATAGCTGATCCGGTTCTCGGTCCACACAGTAGAACCGTCCTTGCGCGGCAGTTCCAGTTCCAGCGTCACCGAACGCCCGGGGTCCGCGCCACCCAACCGCTCCCTGTCGGCCTCCTCGTCTCTTACTCTCATGGCATTCTTGAAAGACGCCGCGGTCAAGATCTGCTCCACGGGGGTAGCCATGGCCTCCTCGGCGGTATACCCGAGCAACCGCTCCACCGACGGGCTGACATACGTGAACTTCAGGTCCAGACCAACGACCCAGATAACATCCGGAAGGTTCTCGGCCAGGAGGCGGTAGCGCTCCTCACTCTTACGGAGCGCATCTGCTGCCCTCTTCCTCTCCGTGATGTTGCGGTAGTTGAAGACGATGCCGTTCACCCTGGGATCGTGGAGAAGGTTACGTGCAGTCCCCTCGATGGTGTGCCACGTCCCGTCTTTGTGCCTGAAACGTACTTCCCCTGTCACGCTCTCCCCCGGGCGCTCCCTCACCCATTCAAAGAGCTCGATCATCTTCTGGACGTCGTCCGGATGAATCACCTCCATCAGCCCCGGGCCCGAGAGGTCACTGATCCTCCGCGAAACCGCGCTCTGAGAGTTGGGGCTCTCATAGATGATCCGGCCGTCGGCGCTCAGAACCGCGACGGCCTCGGTCGCATTCTCGATCAGAGCCCGGAACCGTTCCTCGCTCTTCCGCAGCGCCTCCTCGGTTCTCTTGCGCTCGCTGATGTCATGGAGGATGCCCAGGACCGCGTACGGCTTGCCCTTCGAATCGCGCAGGAAACTCACCGTTGTCTCCGTCCACACGGTCGAACCATCCTTGTGGATGAACTCGAGGTCCATCTTCGGAGATCCCGACGCAATGCCGGGCTGCGCTTCTTCGCGGCGCAGCGCGTCCTCGAAGACTCTCATGGCCGCATTGAAGGAGTCCGGCGTCATCCTCAACGCACCCGCCATAGCTTCCTCTACCGTATAGCCCAGCAGCGCGGTGACAGACGGATTGAAGTATGTCGGCTTGAGCTGCAGATCGGTGACCCAAATGACATCCGACACATTGTCCGTGAGCAGACGATAGCGCTTCTCGCTTTCGGCGAGGGCCTCTTCCGCCTTCTTCTGCTCGGTGATATCGTTGACCAGACAGATCTCCGCCGGCTTGCCCTCCCACACGAAGGAGCTCTCTCTTATCTCCGACCAGCGCACGCTCCCATTCTTGCCCAAGCCCCTCACAGTGAAAGAAGACGAGTAATCCGGGCTGCCGGTCCTTCTCAGATACCGCCGCACTATGCGCTCGCGGTCCTCCGCCAGCAAGAAGTCACTGAAGGGCCTGCCCTTGATCTCCTCCTCAGAAAACCCGCCCAGCTCCAGCGCCTTCGGATTCGCGTACACGATGTTGCCATTCTGCAGCACCAGTATCGACTCGTTCGCATTATCGAGGATCTGCTTCTGTCTCTCCTGTGCCTCCGCCAGCGCCCTCTCCGCCATCTTCTGGGCAGTGATGTCCACCATCAGGATGAGGCCGGCCGCCTTTCCCTCGTACTGGACCCTGACTCCAAAGGCCTTCAGCCACACCTCCCGTCCATCCAGGGTTGTGGCCTCCACGTCCATGGTCCGCTGCACATTACCGTCAACAAAATAGCCGGCCATCACGCCGGCTATCCGTCCCCTGTCTTCCACTGGAATGTGATCAAGAGGGTCGACCCCGACCATGCTTTCGGGCGAGCTGTACCCGAACATAGCAGCGGCAGCCTTGTTGGCCAAGACCACCTTTCCGCTGCCGGGGCCGATGAGTACCGCACCCTCGATCATGGCGTCGAACAGGGCCATCGACGCCACATCGCCCAGCCGTCTCGCCATGCCACCCCCTCAGTCCGTGCTGTACACCCCCATTATAGATTGTCGCGTCAATACCAATCGGACAGCACCTTATTCTTTCGGCGAAGTCCTTTCAGGAAATCCGCGAAAGTCTCTACACTGCCAGCCAACAATCCATCGGCCCATCTGAGCTTCCCCCTAGAACGAGGCCCACTGCCTCTTCTCCAGATGATAGTGATACACCATTGGTGCCACCTTCAGACCGGAGTCCACCGCCTGCTGAGATCCCATGAACGCGGTGCTGCCGGCATCGAAACCAACGTAGAACAGGCCCGGGATCGGCGACTTGGCCGAAGGCTTGTACTTGCCGCATTGACCGATGGTGACACAGAGTCCGCAAGCCTCGCCGCCTTGTGCCGGAAGTACCTGGTCGCGGCTCTGCACCGCAACGTGGAGTGGCCCTGTGTAAGGCCCCTTGGATTCGATGACCGGCACTATCTCTGGGAATATCTCCATCATCTGCTGATCGGTCTTCTTCCACAGGGCTTCAATGGTCCTGTCCTGCGGGTTCGGCGAGCACGGTGTGCCGAATATCAGGAGCTGCTTGCCAGGAGGCCCCATCTCGGGGTCATAGTTGGTCGGCACCAGGAGGGTAATGATGGGGTCCGCCGGCATCTTTCCCTTCTTGACCTCGTCCTGGCGGTCCATGTCCCACCACGCGTCATCGGACCAGACCTGGTACAGTCCGCAGTCCAGGACAGGCTCGCTCAAGACCCAGTGTGCGCCCGTAAACCCGTTGCTCGGCAGCAGGCTCTTCACATAGCCCACATATCCCTTGTCGAAATACTGCTCGCCAACCAGCTTCAGCACCGTCGGCTGCAGGCCGGCGTTGCTGACCACAATCGGCGCCCGGTACACCGCATCCCTGGTGATCACGCCAGCGGCCTGTCCGTCCTCTATGAGGATCCTCTCGACTCTGGTTCTGGTCTTGACCTCACTGCCGCAGTCCTTCACCACCTGGGCGAAATCCTCGGACATGCGCCCGTAGCCGCCCTTGGGATATCCCAGCGGCTGGCCCATGAGGCGCTGGAAGGCCTTGACCACCTCGGACATCGGCACCAAGTCTACCAAGCCCACGTTCCAGGCGTGGGTCAGCATCGCGAAGTATCCGTAGAGCCTGGGAGGGACACCCTCGAACTGCTTGAGGTACTCCTTGACAGTGGTGTCATCGAGCGCATTGATCCTCTCCGGAGGCATCAGGGCGATCTCACCCAGTACCTGGAGAGCGAACTCCCGCTCCTTGGCGTTGAGTCCCCACCAGTCGAAGTTGATATTGGGGTCCGGCAGCACGTACGGGTCCATCTGCGTAACCGACCGCATCCACTCCCCACCTGACCGCCGGTATATCTGGCCTATGTCCCTGACCACGGGCCGGAACTTGTGCTCAATTCCCAGCGCCCGGAAGGCCTCGAGCCACGCCCCTCCCTTCACCGGCAGCCCCCCTGTGGGCCAACGCTCCCCCTTGTACCCCTTGAACGAGACGGTCATTTGCTTGCCGCCAACCCGCTCGTTCTTGTCGAGCACCAGGACATCGAGGCCTCTCTTGGCCAGCAGAGCTGCACACGTAATTCCTCCCGGCCCAGCCCCGACAACTATGACATCGTACTTCTCTTTCTTGGCCACTCTGACTCCCCCTTACGTTTGAAATGGAGAAACGGGCGGCAGCCTTCGTGCCGCCCGCACGTCACCATAGTATGCAAAGGACGATGCTGCGTCTGTCAGGAAAAGCCTGACAGAACCTTGACGGCAAACGGGTGGTACAATGTGCCCACGAAAGAAGATGCTGGTTTTCTCCAGACCGGAGAAGCCGTTCCCATACCGCATCACTATGACGCAGAGCCACGGATACGCTGGCCGGATTCTGAAGATCGACCTCTCGTCAAGGACCTCGGAGGCCGTGCCGTCCGACGCATATACGCGTTTCATCGGCGGGGGGGGGGGGGGGGGGGGGGGGGGGGGGGGGGGGGGGGGGGGGGGGGGGGGGGGGGGGGGGGGGGGG
>JAUCPZ010000271.1 GCA_030372995.1 Dehalococcoidia bacterium | reverse complement strand
TGGGCTCGGAGATGTGTATAAGAGACAGGGATTCTATAGGTCGGCATCGGGGTGGGCAACTCGGTATTCGGCTTGAACTCGCTCCCAGGGGACCACTTCTTCGTCAACCTGGCGCGCCTGCTGCATTTCCTCAGCGTCTTCCAAGTCTTCCATCAGGGTCACCAACTCTTCCCAGATGGCGACGTCGAGGATCACGGCCTGCTTTTCGCCGTCGGCGCCGACTACGAAGCGGGCGGACTTGAGCAACTCGGTTACGCTCATAAGCCACCTCCTAAATCTCATTGTACTCGGAATGAGGTTGCTTGTCCAGTGTCTTAGCCGCCTGAGGGTGCATCCAGAATTTTAGGCGAGTTGAAAGACCGGGATGAGCGAAGGCCAGACTTGATCCCAGCGACCGCTGAGTAAGATGCTGCGCAGGGCTAACATAGCCTGGGCTCTGGGACGGCACCAGCGCATACCGGCTTGCTTCATGCGGGTCTCCATGACGACCTTACAGCCCGATTCGACCGAACCGCTGCCCACAGGATAGCCGGCCTGACGATAGTGCTGGTAGTTCATGCGCCGCCGGTTATGGAAGAGGTAGCTGATGGCGGGCCAGGCTAGAGCGACAGAGGGGCTGCCACGCGGGCAGGCCAGGCGGATGTGATGAAGCGCGCCACGTATCTGGCCAGTCCACATGAGTGACTTGAGTTGCTCCACCCAAACCACGGTCTGTTGTTCACCCTGTCCGAAGAGACTGTTGGCCGTTTCCCACAGCTTCTGAACGGCATGCCACCAATCAATGATTTCGACACACGGAGCATAGCACATGGCGATGATCCACCAAATCCAGGCCGCCCCATCATTGACGCTGACAATCTGCTTGGCCTTCTCCAAGCCACGCCGACAGCCTTCCGCCCACTGCTGCTTGGCGAAGTCTTTCGCCTCCCACAGCCCGGCCCGATAGCTGGGCCGGGTCAGGTGAACCTCTTTTTCCTCATCACGTTCCACGGTAACGACCGTCTCAACCGCTGAGATAGTCGCCACCTTGACCTCCTTCCAGCCCTCCCCGCGCAGATGGACCATCGCGCCATCCAACGAAACAGCCATGATGTCGCTGTCCGGCTCAGGCATGTCACGCCAGGTGATCTCTTCCCCACGCTCCGGCGCTTTGACCATCGCCTCCGCCTCGTCGGCTTGGATGGCCACCAGCCGCTCGCCGTACTCCTCCACCAACTCAGCCAGGCTGCTCTTCGACATGGGCAGCTTGGTCAAGCCCCGAAACTCGGCCGCCGCTCGCTCGTACGAGGCAACGTCTACGCCCAAGCGCACCGCTTCTTTGATCGTCTCCGGACTCCAGCTATGCTTCACCAACTTCAGGCGCCGATCCAGGGGGAAAAATCCCACCTTCACAGTGGGGACAGTAGTAATACGCCCGCTTCAACTCCATCTCCCCTTCCAAATGCTCGACTAACCGTCGCGGCGTCCCCTTATATTCCAATCGCCTGCCACACACCTCACACACCACACCCTCTACCTCTACCCCATTCCCATGTTGGCTCGCCAACTGGGCCAGTAGCTCACCCATCGCCGCCTGCCGACGCGGTGTGACTTGCCGGGCTATCTCGTCAAAACTCGCTGCCGGATGCGCCTCGCGCCACGCATACAGCTCTTCGTACATCTGCTCCAAGTGGCCCAACCACCGCCGCTTATTCTCCTCGCTCTGCCTCTGACTTTGCATAGGGACACTCCTTACTTGAATGCCCCTATTCTATCCCCTTTCGTCTCCCCCTAAAATTCTGGATGCACCCATTGATCCATTTCTCATGGTTTGCCAGACTCAAGCTTCTTCGCGGAGGGTGTGGCCATGACACTTCTTCACGGTTTTTTGATCGCAACGCTGTTTGGTGTTTTCGCGTCCTTCGAGTTGTTGAGTTTGACGAGTATCTGGGCAGCGATCAGGCGAATGTCCTCTCCGCCTCACCCCGCACTGAAACCGACCGGTGTGGGCAACCGCAGAGATATCGGTACAGATCTGTCTCTTATACACATCTG
>JAUCPZ010000269.1 GCA_030372995.1 Dehalococcoidia bacterium | reverse complement strand
TGTCTCTCCCTTAACCTCGCCACAGACATTAACTCGCTGGCTCATTCTCCAAAAGGCACGCCATCAGCCCCTTATGGGCCTCTGACTGCTTGTAAGCGCACGGTTTCAGATTCTCTTTCACTCCCCTTACCGGGGTTCTTTTCACCTTTCCCTCACGGTACTGGTCCGCTATCGGTCACCAAATGTATTTAGCCTTGGAGAGTGGACTCCCCAGCTTCCCACAGGGTTAGCGTGCCCCGTGGTACTCAGGTACCCAACCCACACTTTGCCTTCCGCCTACCGGGCTGTCACCGTCTCTGGCCGGCCTTTCCAGACCGTTCACCTTCTGCGCCGTGCTTGTTGTCAGGCCCTACAACCCCACCTGGCGTGCCAGGCAGTTTAGGCTCCTCCCCTTTCGCTCGCCACTACTCAGGGAATTCTCTCTTTTCCTCCAGGTACTGAGATGTTTCAGTTCCCCAGGTTCCCCTCGGCTGACTATCGTTTCATCAGCCGATCCGCGGGCATGCCCCCGCGTGGGTTTCCCCATTCGGACATCTCCGGCTCTTTCGGTCGCACACACCTCACCGGAGCTTTTCGCAGTGTACCACGTCCTTCATCGGCATTTGGTGCCAAGGCATTCACCGTACGCTCTTAGTAGCTTATCCATCATGTGATGCGGAGAAATTGATGGTTTTGCTGCGTTACTTACGCTGTATGCTGTTGTTAACGTGCAACCAGTCTCCCTGGTCCCTCCGGAGTCTCCCCCGGTGACTGCCCGCAACCCCCGTTGCGCCCACTCACCGGCTGACACTCTCAACACAACGGCCCGACAACGCGCCGGGCCGCTCGTCTGACAAGCCGCTCCTCGCCGTCGTCTTTCCCCTACCGCCGTCTCTCGCTCGTCAAACTCGCGTCCCTCTCCCCCGTCTGCCCTCACCCTTGGAGACAAGGGGACTCGAACCCCTGACTTCCTGCTTGCAAAGCAGGCGCTCTCCCGGCTGAGCTATGTCCCCTGCTGCTGGTGGGTCTGACCCGGCTCGAACAGGTGACCTCTCGCTTATCAGGCGAGTGCTCTAACCAGCTGAGCTACAGACCCCTCTCTTGGCCCTTCACCCCAGCTCAGTGACAGGAAACCGTGCTCCGTCAAGATGTCTCGTGTTGACATCTCCTGGAATGCTGCCGCTCGCGCACCCAGCATCCTTTAGAAAGGAGGTGATCCAGCCGCACCTTCCGGTACAGCTACCTTGTTACGACTTCGTCCCAGTCACCAGCCCTGCCTTTGGCGGTTGCCTCCTTGCGGTTAGCCCACCGACTTCAGGCATGACCAGCTCCCATGACGTGACGGGCGGTGTGTACAAGGCCCGGGAACGTATTCACCGCAGTATGGCTGACCTGCGGTTACTAGCAACTCCGACTTCA
>JAUCPZ010000268.1 GCA_030372995.1 Dehalococcoidia bacterium | reverse complement strand
TGTCTCTCCCTTAACCTCGCCACAGACATTAACTCGCTGGCTCATTCTCCAAAAGGCACGCCATCAGCCCCTTATGGGCCTCTGACTGCTTGTAAGCGCACGGTTTCAGATTCTCTTTCACTCCCCTCACTGGGGTTCTTTTCACCTTTCCCTCACGGTACTGGTCCGCTATCGGTCACCAAATGTATTTAGCCTTGGAGAGTGGACTCCCCAGTTTCCCACAGGATTAGCGTGCCCCGTGGTACTCAGGTACCCAACCCATGCTTCGCCTTCCGACTACCGGGCTCTCACCGTCTCTGGCCGGCCTTCCCAGACCGTTCGTCTTCTGCTCCACACTTTTCGTCGGGCCCTACAACCCCGCCTGGCTTGCCAGGCGGTTTGGGCTGCTTCCCTTTCGCTCGCCACTACTCAGGAAATGCTCTCTTTTCCTCCAGGTACTGAGATGTTTCAGTTCCCTGGGTTCCCTTCGCCTCGCTATCTGCTTCACTCGGCGATGCGTGGGCATGCCCCCACGCGGGTTTCCCCATTAGGATACCTCCGGCTCTTGCGGTCGCACACACCTCACCGGAGCTTTTCGCAGTGTACCACGTCCTTCATCGGCATTTGGTGCCAAGGCATCCACCGTACGCTCTTAGTAGCTTATCCATCATGTGATGCGGAGAAATTGATGGTTTTGCTGCGTTACTTCGCTGTATGCTGTTGTTAAAGTGCTCCGGGTATCCCCCGGTGACTGCTCACAACTCCCGTTGCGCTCACTCACCGGCTGACACCATCACGTCCGGCCTTCTCCCCAGGCCGCTCATCCTTCCCTCTCCCATGGAGACGAGGGGACTCGAACCCCTGACTTCCTGCTTGCAAAGCAGGCGCTCTCCCGCCTGAGCTACGTCCCCGCTCTGTGGGTCTGACCCGACTCGAACAGGTGACCTCTCGCTTATCAGGCGAGTGCTCTAACCAGCTGAGCTACAGACCCTCTTCGCCTTCAGCCCCTCTCGCCTTCCCTTGTTCACCCCCTTAACAACAGCTCAGTGACAGGAAACTTCGTGCGTCCGTCGGGATGCCTCGTGACTGACATCCCCTGGGTCTCTCGATGCGCTCGCGCGCACCTCAGACCTTTAGAAAGGAGGTGATCCAGCCGCACCTTCCGGTACAGCTACCTTGTTACGACTTCGTCCCAGTCACCAGCCCTGCCTTAGGCGGCTGCCCCCTTGCGGTTAGCCCACCGACTTCAGGCATGACCAGCTCCCATGACGTGACGGGCGGTGTGTACAAGGCCCGGGAACGTATTCACCGCAGTATGGCTGACCTGCGGTTACTAGCAACTCCGACTTCA
>JAUCPZ010000267.1 GCA_030372995.1 Dehalococcoidia bacterium | reverse complement strand
GGTGTGGGGGCGGCCCCGCACACCTTCGATGCCTGCCTTCCGGCAACAACGCTCTACAATCGCCTCCACCCTTTCCTTCGTCAAGGGGCGCCCGTCCCTGGTCAGGAAGAATTGCTCGTACCGCGGCATGGCTGGCGCGGGTCGGCACAGTGTGAGGTACCGCCAGAACGCCTTCTGAGTCTTGGCTCCAAAGGGCACCAGCCTCTCCTTTGAGCCTTTGCCGAGAACCTTAACCAGTCTGGCCTCCAGGTTGACGTCCCTTACCCTGAACCCTGTCAGCTCCGAGACCCGCATGCCAGTGTCCAGCAGGGCGAGCAGAATGGCCCAGTTGCGAAAGCCCTCAGGTGTGGTGGTATCTATGGTCTCCAGTAGTGCCTTCACCTGTGCTTCGGAGAAGGTTGGCATGATCTTCCTGGGCGCCCGTGGTATCCTGATTCGGGCGAAGGGGTTCTGCGCTATGAGATCTTCCCTCGCCGCCCACGAAAAAAAGGCGCGAAGGGAACGCATGTATGCGTTGACGGTGTGGCCGGAGAGGCGCCCGTCTTGAGGTTTGGTCAGCCGATGGTGGGAGAAACGCGAACGGCTCTGAAGATGGACAGTGAATTCGCGCAGTTCCGTGGCCTGAATATCATTGATGGTCGTCGGAAGGCCCCGTTCGGTCAGGAACTCGCGGAGGTAACGGACAGATGCTTCCACCAGAGCTATGGTCTTAGGACTCTTGGCCTCGGACAGAGACGAGAGCCGGTATCCCCTGAGAAGTCCCAGCAGCTCCGTGCCCTGCGCTCGCTCAAGGACTCTCTCGAGAAACCCTTCGACTTCGTTGTTCAGCATGCCCAATCCCAGCGTGAGACTGTCCCCTCTTCTAGGTCCGGCCTCAGTCGCTGTGGGGCCGGACTCTCTTGCCTTATGGTAGAATCGAAGCTCGTTGGACGTCGATACGTATGTGACGGCATTTTTGTGCGTTTGTGACGCAGAGGCGGACCGAGATGCTGGAAAGATTCCTGACGGTGAGCGAGGCAGCAGATGCCCTCCGTACCACCCCGCGTGCCGTGAGGGACAAGATCAACCGAGGGGAGATCCGGGCCACGAAGGTGGGCGGCAAGGGCAGATGGCTGATTCTCGAGAGTGAGGTACACAGGGCGACAGGCTGTGGAGGGGCTGTTAGGCTGGCGGAGGGCGCGGCCCAGCTGGCGGCACAGCTGCATGCGCCACCGCCAGAGGTCATTTTCACTCGCGACTTCGGCGGTCCGGGCGTTCACTGCGCCCGCCTGGAGCGCAGGAATCTGGACATGCTGCTTCGCGACCTGGGCAGCAGCGAGGGAATCAGGGTCACCGAGGCCGCCATCACGTCAAGACCGACTGAATCGGAAGACAGAGAGGTCTGCTGGAGGGTGACCGCCCATGGTTCTCTCGAGCTGTGCTGTCCGCTGCAGGCTGATCCATCTTTTCAGCAACTGGCTTCTTCTCTTGGCCGGACAATCAACGAGCAGTTGGCAATGTGGAACCGCAGAGGCGGTGAATATCTGGCGGTCTGCCACTCGGTGCTGACCCGGATCCACGAGGCTGCCAGAGCGAGGACGAGGGGAGGCATGGCTGAGGACCTGATTCAGAGACTGCCGAGGTTGCTTCCGACCCCACCTCAGCCTTTGAACCGCCATTATGGCGACCTGGTCTACCAACTGGCGGTTCACTGTGCCCAGAAGGGGGCTGTCGCCCTGCCCAGCCCGGCGCTATACCGAGAGAGGCGGAGGGATGCGTTCTTCTCCGATCTCATCCTGGGACAGGCAGGTATCCATCTGGCCACAGCCCCGCATGGCATGGTGTCAGGATGGGCAAGGATCCACAGGCAGATGGTCACGGAGTGGATGCGGTCAAAGGAGATCACCAAGCTGCTGGAGCTGTTCCGCGAACTCCGGCGTATGGAAGCGGCAATCAAGACCGAGTTGCATCGTGTGGCCTCTGGCCAGCAGGCACAGACTTCGTAACTTCGGAGCGGGCCCTCCCTCTGTACCTGCCGACCAGATCGGCTCACCTTTTCGAGATTTCCGGTCGGATGAGCTGGCTCTTGACTGCAGTCACTGCTGTTTAGGACCGGGGAACCGGCTACGTTTCTTACTCGGTCCCCTGACATGCGTCAATCCCAGGTTGTCCACAGGGCTGGCCGTGACGTGAGCTCGCTTGACGTCCACGTCGGCCAATTCACAGTAACGCCGGGTCATCTCTAGGGTGCTGTGGCCCAGCATCCGCTGCAGGCTGAAGACATCGCCGCCGTTGCGCAGAAAGCTCACGGCCGCGGTATGACGCAGGGTGTGGGGAGAACTCCTCACACCAGTGAGCCCGGCCTTGCCGCCGTATCGGCGCATGAGCTTCTCCACCCTGTCCTTGCTCAGCGGACGGCCATCCCTGGTGAGGAAGACGTGATCGATGCGGGGTGTACTTGGCTCCGGGCGGCAGAGGCTGATGTAGCGCCACAGGTGGTGGGCAACCTGCCTTCCCATGGGCACGGCACGTTCCTTGTTGCCTTTTCCCAGCACCTTCAACATTCCATCTGCAATGGACACGTCGGACAGGCGCAGGCCCGCCATTTCCGAAACGCGGAGGCCGGTATCCAGCAACATCAAGATCATGACATAATCACGGTATCCTGAGGGGGAGGCGGTGTCGATGGCGCCAAGGAGGGTGCTGATTTGAGAATCAGAGAAGGTGGGGACGACCTTTCTCGGCGCCTTGGGGATCTTGACCCGATGGAAGGGATTCTCGTTCGTAATGCCTTCGGCCGTGAGCCAGGAGAAGAAGATGCGAATGCTTCTCAGGTAGGTATTGATGGTATGACCCGAGAGTCCCCGCTGCTGAGCCGGATTGAGGGGGTGATTGTCGAAGCGGCGCTTCTCTTTGAGGTACAGGATGAACGCTCTGATCTCGGTGGGGGTCACCTCCGCCACATTCGCATCTCCTTTATGCTTGATGAGGAACTCCTCCAGATAGCCCACGGAGTCGGCCACGATGGCGACGGACTTCTGGCTCTTTCCCTCACTGGTGGCGCAGAGGACATAGCCGGAGAGGAGCCGTCCCATCTGGGTGCGGAAATGGGACGAAGCAAGAGCCCCTTGTTTACAAAGCCGGTTTTTGGCCGTAAAATGAACGTGATTTTGGGCGGTTGGCTCAGTGGTTAGAGCGCCTGCTTCACACGCAGGAGGTCAGTGGTTCAAATCCACTACTGCCCACCATCACCTGTTGCAGTCGGCGCTTCTGGCACCACCGCGAAGGGCCTGAGGATCTCCAAATGGCTTTCTCCCGGATAGCAGATGCGCGACGGGGCCACGTCTCCTGTCGATAGGGCGTGCCAGTGATCGCTCCCTCATCGACCCGCGGGCATTGGGTCATTGCGGAGCTCGTCGGAAATTGGCCATCCGCATTACACGTGACGTGGCTGGGCAGGCCCCCGCAGTCGCGCGACCCGTTCAGACATTCGCCTCAGACTGCTGACGATTCCGAATTGACTCTTGGGCTGGCTCAATTCTGCCCCGCATCGCAGCGACCGCGACGCGTGTTCCATCCCCACCGACCTAACAGGGCATGACCGCTCCTGCCGGACATCCTTTCTGCTTGACTCTGTGAGCGAGATTTGCTAGTGTTTGCTGCAGGGGGCGTATCAAAGCCGGGAGCGCCGGTTTGTCTTCGAAACACCATTCCATGCCTGCCTGCCATGCCGCGCGGCCTCTGTGGATCGGTCCGGAGGACTTGGCGCGGCCTTTCTTGTGCGCGGCAGGCTGCAACCAAGGGAGGGCAACGTGAAGGTGAGACAGCATTCCAAGTCCGATCGGCAGCGGGTACTGCAGCACTGTGGTCAGCCTCTGCTGCTTCTGATAAGGCTGGCCCTGGGTGGAATACTGATATTCTCCGGCCTGAGCAAGCTGACCAGCGGCACCGATTTCGTGGGAGTGGTGGCCAGCTACGGAATGTTGCCGCAGACCCTGGCCGAACTGTTCGGGACGGTGCTTCCATGGCTGGAACTCCTGGTAGGAGTGTCACTGGTGCTCGGCCTGTTCACCAGGCTGGCGGCCGCTACGGCCCTGTTGCTGGTGGT
>JAUCPZ010000266.1 GCA_030372995.1 Dehalococcoidia bacterium | reverse complement strand
CCCCCCCCCCCCCCCCCCCCCCCCCCCCCCCCCCCCCCCCCCCCCCCCCCCCCCGGGACCGGTCAGCATTGCCGAAACGGCGGAACATGATGAGAGGAATCGCAGCACGCAATAAGCATGCCGCCATTCTGGCGGTGTTCTTGGTCATTCTGGCGGTGTCCCTCGTGACAGCCACCGCCGTGGGGTCTGTTTCCGTTCCTTTCGGCGACGTTCTCCGGATGATCTGGAACAAGCTCAGCGCCTTCAATTTCGGCGCCACCTGGCGCACTGTTGACGAGACGATCATTTTCGATGTCAGGCTCCCCCGCGTGCTGGGTGGGGCGCTGGTGGGGGCGGGCCTCGCCACGGCCGGAGTCTTGTTTCAAGGCCTCCTGCGCAATCCCATGGCGGATCCTTACATCATCGGGACGTCGGCAGGGGCCGCCCTGGGTGCCACTGTAGCCATGCTCCTGCCCTTGAGCCTGGCCTTCCTCGGCTTCGGGATGGTGCCCGTGCTGGCCTTCGCGGGAGCTCTGGCGACCGTATTTGTGGTGTACCGCCTGGCGCGTGTCGGAAGCCAGACCCCCATGGTAAGCATGCTTCTGGCCGGCTTCGTAGTCAGCGCCATGCTCGCCGCAGTCATGTTCCTAATCATCACCTTGAGTGACCAACTGCACCCGCGGGTGACGTCTGTCTACATGTTTCTCATGGGGGGCTTATCGGTCTCGGGGTGGGGACAACTGGCCGTGATTGCGCCTATTGTGGTGGGGGGCGTCATCGTGGCGCGCATACTGAGCTACCGTTTGAACGCCTTCGCCCTCGGCGAAGAGGGTGCAGCGCACGTCGGCGTCGATGTGGAGCGCAACAAGGCTCTCTTCCTCGCACTGGGTTCGGTTCTGACTGCGGCCGCAGTATCCATCAGCGGCCTCATCGGATTCGTCGGCCTTGTGGTGCCGCACGCCCTCAGGCTGCTGGTCGGGCCGGACCACAGGATCCTCGTTCCAGCTTCGGCGCTGGCTGGCGCTGCCTTCCTGGTTCTTGCTGACATGCTGGCCAGGACGTTGCCGTCATCGGGAGAGCTGCCCGTCGGGATCATCACTGCTCTGATTGGCGCGCCGGTGTTTCTATATCTGCTGAGGCGGGGCGGGAAGGAGTATGCCCTGTGAACGGACCGGCGGTTGAGATGAACCGAGTATCGTTTGCCTACTGCAACGGCCTGGTTATCCGCGACATGAACCTTTGCCTTCGAACGGGTGAGATGGTTGGGCTGATCGGGCCCAACGGCGCCGGCAAGACCACTGTCATCAAGCTGATCAGCGGCATTCTCAGCCCATCGCAGGGTCAGGTGCGCGTGCACGGTGCCGATACGAGAAGGCTGAGCCGTGCCGAGATGGCAATGCGGGTCGCTGTGGTGCCGCAGCAGTTCGACACGCCTTATGCATACAGTGCGGAGGAGGTCGTCATGCTGGGGCGGACTCCGTTCATGCGCCCCTTCAGGGACTACAGTGAGAAGGACTGCGCCGCGGTCCGGGCCGCCATGAGCGTCCTCGGCATATCGCACCTGAGGGACCGACGCTTCGGCTCGCTGAGCGGCGGCGAGCGCCAGAAGGTCGTGCTGGCCATGGCCCTCGCCCAGGAGACAGAGGTGGTGCTGCTCGACGAGCCGACCGCCCATCTGGACATCAGCCATCAGGTCGAGATGCTGGAGCTGCTGGCCGAGGCGAATGCCAAGAGGGGGCTGACCGTGCTCGCCGCAACGCACGATCTCAATCTCGCATCGTCGTACTTCAAGCGGCTCATCCTCATGAGAGAAGGGGTTGTGGTCGCGGATGGTCCGCCCGACGAGGTTATCACGCCGGGCATAATCGAAGCCTCGTACCATGTGCCCGTTCGTGTCCAGGCGCATCCGGTGACAGGTGTCCCGCAGGTCATTGTCCTTCCGCCGGGGAACGGGCACCGCTGACCTGCTGACCCGTTTTCGCCGCCCCCTTGTGGACGCCCGTATCCGCAAATATAATGTGTTTCCACGCCCGCAGATCAGAAAAGAGTCGCAAGGGTACGTCGGCGAGATGCGATTGGAGACCGTCTTCACGGCTGCCGATATCCAGGCCGCTGTAGCCAGACTGGCGCGGGAGATCGAGCGGGACTACCGCGACAAGAATCCCATTCTCCTCGGAGTCCTCAAGGGGTGCTTCGTGTTCATGGCGGATTTGGTCAGGGCTTTGAATATGCCCGTCGAGATCGAGTTCATCTCGCTTTCCAGCTACGGACCACGCCGCACCCAGAGCACGGGAAGGATAGAGGTGGTGCAGGGCCTCCGCAAGCCGGTTAGAGCCAGACACGTTCTGGTTGTGGAGGATATCATCGATACGGGGGTCACTCTGGACTTCACCCTGCACTACCTCCGGCGCAGGCGCCCCGCTTCAGTCCGCGTATGTGCGCTCTTCGACAAAACTTCCCGAAGGAAGGTGCCGGTGTCCGCCGACTACGTCGGCCTGACTGTGCCGGACTGCTTCCTAGTGGGCTACGGCCTGGACTTCGACGAGCGATTCCGGCACCTGCCAGGGTTGTATTGCCTGAAGGAGGATGATTGAACCAGCAGGAACTGGCCCGCCTGATTCGTGTTGCGCGCGGGGAGCTGCCCGCGGATCTGATTCTGGCGAACGCACGGATCGTGAACACCTTCAACGGCATGGTGGAACAAGGCAATGTGGCCGTGTGCGGGGAGCGGATAGCGGGAATCGGCGACTACCGTGACGCCAAAGAAGTGATGGACATGGACGGCTGCTATGTGGCTCCGGGCTTCATCAATGGGCATACCCATATAGAGAGCTCCATGCTCCACATCACCCAGTATGCCAGGGCGGTGGTACCGAGGGGTACTCTGGCCGTGGTGACCGACCTCCACGAGATCGCCAATGTCTGTGGCCTGGACGGCGCGAAGGAAATGCTGCGGCTTGCGGAGGGCTTGCCTCTTGACGTCTTCCTGATGGTTCCGTCCTGCGTGCCGGCCACACCGTTGGAGACCTCAGGGGCCCGCATCGGCGCCGAGGATATCCAGGCGGCTTTGCAATGGAGGAGGAGCATCGGCCTCGGCGAGGTGATGGACTTCCCCGCAGTCCTCGGATGCGAGCCCGAGGCGCTTCTGAAGTTGTCTCTCGCAAGGAGCGGGATGATTGACGGGCACGCGGCCGGATTGACGGGCAGGGATCTCAACGCCTATGTTGCGGCCGGAATTGGCTCCGATCACGAGTGCACGATTCTCGAAGAAGCTCAAGAGAGACTCGCCCGCGGCTTGTGGGTCATGATCAGGGAGGGATCCTCGGAGAAGAATCTGGCGGCACTACTGCCGGCCGTAACGGACAAGACGTTCCATCGGTGCCTCCTGGTAGTCGACGACTGCAGTTGCGAGGACCTCCTGAGAGATGGGGACATCGATGGGGTGATCAGGAAAGCTATCCACCTGGGACTGGACCCCGTTCGCGCCATCCAGATGGCCACCATCAATGCTGCCCAGTGTTTCCGGCTGAAGGGACTCGGGGCAGTGGCGCCGGGATACTATGCCAGCCTCGTCATCTTCTCCAGCCTGGCCAAATTGGACATCAGGCTGGCATTCTACCGGGGCCGGATTGTGGGCAGAGATGGACAGCCGTTCTTCTCCGCCGAGGTGGCTGGAAGTGGTTGGCTCCGCAGCACAGTAAGAGTGAAGCCGTTCGGCATAGAGGCGTTGCGGATACCGGCACTCAAGCGCCACCAGCCCGTCATTGAGGTTGTCCCAGGTCAGATCACTACGAGGATGGCTTCTGCGGTTGTCCAGGTGAAGGATGGCGAAGTGGTGTCCGATACCGCCGCGGACATTCTGAAGCTCGCCGTGATTGAGAGGCACAAGGCAACCGGCAATATCGGAGTGAGCCTCGTAAAGGGCTTCGGTCTCAAGAGAGGAGCTTTGGCGTCCTCAATAGCTCACGATTCACACAATATCATTGTCGTCGGTGTGGAAGACCGGGACATGCTGGCAGCCGTCAATGAGGTGGAGAGGATGCAGGGTGGCCTGGCAGTCGCCTCCGAAGGGTCCCTGATCGCGGCATTGCCTCTTCCGATAGCCGGGCTGCTCTCGGACGAACCTCTGGAGAACGTCGTCCAGCAACTGGGCAGTGTCGAGACGGCAGCGGCCGAACTCGGTTGCACACTGGCTTCCCCGTTCAGCATTCTATCCTTCCTCGCGTTGCCCGTCATTCCCCATCTGCGGCTGACGGACCTCGGTCTGGTGGACGTCGACCGCTTCGAGTTACTCCGGTTCTGACAGGAGCTCAGGCCTTTCTGCGATCCCCTCCCCCCGCTCCTTCGCCCACCTATCAAGCGCAGAACGTTGTCCTTGGGAGCCGGCCGTGAACGCGGAGCCAGCATCCAAGCGCTGGTGAGAGGTGCTGAATTGACAGGCGGTAGCCGTTACCATAGAATCACGGAAGCGGCTCGAAGATATGCCAGTAAGGATAGTCACCGACAGCACCGCTGATCTCCCACCCCAAGTGGCCGCAGAGCTCGGCATCCGCGTTATGCCCTTGTATGTCCATTTTGGAGAGAAGGTGTACCGCGACGGCATAGACCTGACGGCCGAGGAATTCTACCCCAAACTGGTGGCCAACAAGACGTTGCCGACAACCTCGACCGTAGCGCCGGTGGAGTTCGCCCGTATGTACGACGAGTTGTCGAAGGAGACTCGCGAGATCCTGGCCATTACCATCTCCTCCAAGTTGAGCGCGGCCTACGACGTAGCCCTGCAGGCTCGGGAGCTGATCAAGGACAAGAAGTGCCGCGTCGAGGTGATGGATTCCAAGCTTTTCTCAATGGCCCTCGGCCTGGTAGTCATTGGCGCGGCCAAGCGGGCCAGAGAAGGCGCGAATCTGGACAGCGTTCTGGAGTATGCCCGCGGGCTCTATTCAAGAATCCACGTGCGCATGACCTTCGATACTCTAGAGTATGTAAGGAAGGGCGGCCGCATCGGGGCGGCGGAGGCCTTCATGGGCCGGATGCTGGACGTGAAGCCGATTCTAACGCTCAAGGATGGCATGGCCACACCGGTCGTGAGAAGGCGGACGCGGGCGAAGGCCATCGAGTACCTCCGCAGGTTCGCCGTGGGCTTTCGCGAGATCGCCGACCTCGCGGTGGCCTACACGACGAAGCCCGAGGACGCCATTGGGCTGGTGAATGATCTCGACGAGGTCTTTCCCAAGGAGCGCACCTATCTGTCAGTGATCGGGCCGGTTCTGGGGACACACCTTGGTCCCGGTGCACTGGGCATAGCCGTAGTGGAACCTGAACGCTAGATAGTGGTGTCTGGCCACACCTTCTGCGCCGGTTCCAGTCGCCTTCCCTCACTGATCACCACGTGGTCGCCGAGGACGCAACCTCCCTCAATCACGCTGCCATCTCCTATAGAGCAGTCGTCGCCAACCACCGACTCACATATGCTGGCCTTCTTGCCAAAGCGAACGTTCCGCCAGACGATGGTTCTATCGACGACCGCGCCCTCAGAAATCACGCACCCTTCTCCAAGCACCGTAGGACCAAGAATGCGGGCGCCGGCTTCCACGGAGCAGCCCGCCCCAAGGGCGACCGGACCTTCCACCATAGCCGACGGGTGAAGAGTCACGCGTTCCATGTCAACGCCGTCGGCTCGCACTTCGCCGGCCCAAAGAGCGCTGGCGCAGTTCCCCAGAAGCAGGTCATACTGCACTTGGCGGTATTTCTCCGGTGTGCCGATATCGATCCAGTAATCGCGAGTAGGATACGCAAAGACAGCCGCTCCCTCCGACAGCAGGGTGGGGAAAACATGGTGCTCGAACATGCACGGCGTGCCGCGCGGTACGCAACGTAGAACCTCTGGCTCCAGAACATAGATGCCGGCATTGATCATGTTGGTCGGTGCCTGTCCCGGCGGTGGCTTCTCTATGAAGCGCTTCACCCTGCCATCGGGAGCCGTCTCCACCACTCCGTAGGCCGAAGGGTTCTCCACCGGCGTCAGCGCGATGGTGGCGATGGCTCTGCGCTCCCGGTGGAACGAAAGCATGCCGCGCAGGTCGATGCTGGTCATGATATCGCCGTTCAGCACAAAAAACGGACCATCGAGATGGGACTGCGCATTCTTCACCGCGCCGGCTGTCCCCAGCGGCGTCTTCTCCATCACATAGGCGAGTCTGACACCGCACGCCGCGCCGTTTCCAAGACGCCTCTCAATGCACTCAGGCAGGTAGCACAAAGTCACCACGATGTCATCGACCCCGTGAGACCTCAGGTAGCCGAGGAGATGCTCCAGGAAGGGTCTGTTCACGATGGGGACCATGGCCTTGACCGTGTTGCAGGTCAGCGGTCTGAGGCGCGTGCCCTCCCCACCTACCAGGAGTACTGCTTTCATCCTATCGGCCTTCGGGCAAGGGCGCTCATCGCCTTGCTGCGAATCACCAGATACACTCTGCCGGACGACCGTCGTCCATTGCCATGTCAGCAGGAGATTATACACGCCTGTACGGGATGCGCTCAAGCGGACCGCGTATTCACCTTTGCCTTGACTTCACGGTGCGAAAAAGGGTATCATACGCGCTTGAGACCAAACGAAAATGCCCAAGAGGACTTTTCAGCCCAAGAAGCTACACCGCAAGAGGGTGCACGGGTTCAGGGTGAGAATGCGGACGCGCAGCGGGCGGGCCGTGCTGAAGTCGAGGCGCTTGGCAGGCCGCCGGCGGCTGACGGTATAGGGACGTCCTGAACCGCTCGACGCCCGTATCCGTAATGAGAAAGGAAGACCGCCTTACCCGCAGCAGCGACTTTGCTAGAGTACACGGTGAGGGCAAGTCCTGGGCCAATACCCTGCTGGTAATGAGGGCCATCCCCAGCGGACGTGAGCAGAATAGGATCGGTTTTTCGGTCAGCAAGCGGGTAGGAAATGCGGTGAAGCGTAACCGGGTGAAGAGAATTCTCCGGGAGGCGGTCCGACTGAGGACATGGCCGGGGGGCTGGGACATTGTGTTCATTGCCCGCGAGGCAGCCGCAGGCGCAACCTTCGGGGACATCGCGCAGGCGGTTGACGACCTCGCAAGACGCTCCAGGATAGGGGGCTCAGGTTGAAGCGCGTTGCACTTTGGTTGATACGCGGGTATCAGTTGACCTGGTCAAGAATAATGCCCTCCGTCTGCCGTTTCGAACCGTCATGCTCCCAGTATACGTACGAAGCGATTCAGAAGCACGGCTTCTTCAAGGGGATCCTCCTCGGCGGATGGAGGATAGCGCGATGCAACCCGTTGAACCCTGGCGGGTATGATCCAGTGCCCTGATGCAGCCGCCTTGCCTGTTGAAAGAATTTGACTGATGCACTCTAAGCTCAGAACGCCGGGAATGCTCTCGGCTCTCGTTATCCTGCTGCTGGTGCTCTTGATCGTCCCGGCAGCACTCGGGTGTTCGGCGGCCCCAAGCCGAGGCTGGTCCGGACTGCTGATCTCTGACAACGTGCTTTATGTCGGGACCTATCAGGGCAAGATCGTTGCCCTCGATCTGACCACCGCCGATCCCGCCAGAGGCCTGCCTCCCGAATTGAAGTGGGACCCGAAGGATGTTGTGGGTTCTGTTTCGCCCGGCTTCACCTGCGGCCGCGTGAACAATCCTATGGCCCTCTACGGTGTCCCGGCGGTTGCCGACGGGCGGCTCTACATCGGCACGTATGACGGCACCGTTCTGTGGGTTTCGCTCGACGGGAGCGCCGTCAGCGACCCGAGGTTCGACACCGGCAAGGCCATTGTCGGCAGCGTGGCAATTGCCGACGACACGCTATTTGTGGGAAGCTCGAACGGTCTTCTTTACGCTATTGACCTCAACCTGAACGAGAAGTGGCAATTTGAGACGGGCGGAGAGATCTATGGCACTCCCGTCGTGAAGGACGGCGTCGTCTACATAGCCTCGGCCGACCGCTGCCTCTATGCGGTAGACGCTGAGTCAGGGAAGGAGATATGGCGCTTCCAGACGAAGGCTGCCATCATGTCCACGCCACTGGTCGAGTACGGCAGGGTTTACATCGGCGGATGTGATGACAGATTCTACGCCATTAGGGCCGCGACCGAGGAGGAACGCGTGGCTGCGGCCAACGGCGCTGATCCGCTGGTCAGACAGTACGAGAGCGTCTTCGAAGGGGCGAAGAACTGGTTCTGGACCCAGGCGCTCGCCTACAACGGGCAGATTTGGGTGGGTAACCTGGATCACAGAGTCTACGTGCTCGATGCTGAAGATGTGGCGCAACAGCTGCACGAGCCCTACAAGACGGGTGGGATGGTGTCTTCGCCCCCAGTGGAGTTGAACGGAACCATAGTGGTAGCCTCACAGGATGGCAAGCTCTACGCAATCGATCCCGAGAGTTGGGATATGTCGGTCTATGCCATTGACGCCAAGACAAACGAAGTGTTCGAGGGGGAGGCGAAGCCGAAGAATGGGCTGCCTCCGATCCTGGCGCCGATGTTTGCCGACCCGGCCAGCGGCATATTGTACCTGCATGCACAGGACGGCACTCACACACTTTACGCCTTTCAGCTCTCTACGAAGGAAGTCCTCTGGACTTTCCGCACGGACAAGATCAAGTGATTGAGGCGCGACCTTGGCAGTCTTGAATATCATCTTTCTTCAGCCGATCCTGAACTTCCTCCTTGCTCTTACCAACGTCCTCTTCGGCAACTTTGGCCTCGGCGTGATAGCGCTCACCATCATTGTCCGTCTGGTTCTCATGCCATTGACTCTCATGCAGTTACGGAGCAGCAAGAAGACAACCGAGGCCATGAACGCCATCAAGCCCAAGATCGACGCACTGAAGAAGAAGTATGCCAAGAACCCGCAGAAGCTCAATCAGGAGACGATGAAGCTCTACAAGGAGGCCGGCATCAGCCCTCTCGGCTGCCTGTCCTCCCCCATGCTTCTATCGACGGTCATTCAATTGCCTATATACATAGCGCTCTACAGAGCCATCATCCAGGCCCTCGCTGTCACTCCTCAGGACTTCATGGGGCTTTCTCAGAATCTGTACTCGTGGGGACTGGCAACTGAAGGTTTGCCAGTATCCGGGCGCTTCCTCTGGCTGAACCTTGGGAGTGCCGATCCCTTCTTCGTGTTACCCATACTGGTGGGTGTCACCCAGTGGATCACGCAGAAGATGATCGTGCAACCGACGAGCGACCCACAGCAGCAGTCCATGAACAATATGATGCAGATCATGATGCCCCTCATGATGGCCTTCATCACGATGACGCTGCCGTCCGGGCTGGGACTGTATTTCGTTGTCTCCAGCCTCATCATGATGGTCATCCAGTATTTCGTCTACGGATGGGGAGGGCTGTTCGCCAAGAAGGCCCCAGCCGCCGAGGCAGCCGCAAAGCAGGGTGGCAAACCTCAGAAGGAGAAGCCGGATGCCAAGAAGGCCGCCGGCACCGCAGCGGCAGGGTCAAGTACCTCGCCATCTATGATTGACGGACTGCTCACCCGGTTCCGCCGGAAGGAAGGCGTGAAGAAGAAGCCAGACTAGGGATGCGCCGTACGCGCACTCAGCTAGTGACCCGGAGGACATAGCACATGGACAGCCTCGAAGTAAGTGCCAAAACTGTCGACGAAGCCATCGAGCGCGGCCTGCAACAATTGGGCTTGACGCGCGAACAGGTCGAGATTGTTGTCTTGAACAAGGGCAGGTTGGGTTTCCTGGGCATGGGTGCCGAGGACGCAGTGGTCAAATTGACACCTCTGCTCGAGCCGACCCGCAAAGAGAGTGACCTCCCGTCTGCTGCTAAGGCAGCCCTGGAAGAGATCCTACGGAGAATGAATGTCGAAGCTCGGGTCGAGCTCCGCACCGACGTGCAGCAGGATGAAGGAGAGTCGTCAGTCACCCCGATCGCGCTTGATGTATCCGGCGAGGACCTTGGCATTCTCATCGGGCGCCGCGGCGAAACCCTCGCAGCTCTGCAGTACATCCTGCGGCTGATCGTAGCGCACCAGCAGAAGGCCAGGGTTCCCCTGACCGTTGACGTCGAGGGATACAAACAGCGGCGCTACAAGTCACTGAGGGAGCTGGCTCTCCGAATGGCACAGCAGGCGGTCTCCACCCGACAGTCAAGGACCCTCGAGCCCATGCCAGCAGATGAAAGACGCGTTGTACACCTGGCGCTCTCAGTGAACCCGGATGTAGTCACTCAGAGTATCGGCGAAGGTGAGCTGCGCAAGGTCGTCATCATGCCCCGCAAGAGGTAACGGGACGTCTGACAATCCCCGTCTCTCTTGGATGCGGATCAGGCGCGTGTTTGGAGGTATCTCAGAGCAGACAGGGCCGCAGCGGCTCCATCTCCTACGGCACTGCTGATCTGTCTCGGCGACCCCTGGCGTACGTCCCCGGCCGCGAATATGCCCGCCACCGACGTCGCCAACTCCCTGTCCACCACGATTCCCCCGCCGTCGTCGATACTCAAGACGCCGGCGAACGGCTGGCTGTTGGGCACCACTCCCACGGCAACAAAGACACCAGCCACTGCAAGTCTCTGCACCTGGCCGGTCTTGACATTCTTCACCCGGAGCGCGTTCAGCATCTGATCTCCCTCCATCTCCTGAACGACGCTGTTCCAGACGAACTGTATCTTCGGCTCTGCGGCCGCCCGCTCCACGAGTACCTTGGCGGCCCGCAACTGATCGCGCCGGTGTATGAGATAGACCTTGCTGGCATAGTGGCTAAGCTCCAGCGCGTCGCTCACGGCCGTGTCCCCACCACCCACCACCGCTACCTCACGGTCACGGAAGAAGAAGCCATCGCAGGCGGCGCAGTAGGAGACGCCGCGGCCTATGAACTGCACCTCCCCCGGCACGTTCAACTGCCGATACTTTGAGCCAGCGGCCACGATGACAGCCCTTGCGTCAAGACTGCCGTCCAACATCACGATCCGATGACCTGCGCCCGGAACGAGGTCCGTGACCTCCGAAAACACGGTCTGCAAGCCATACTTAGAAGCCTGGTCCTGCATTAGGGATGCCAACTCCGAGCCGGCTATCCCATTAGGGAAGCCGGGGTAATTCTCCACAGTTCTGGCATTAATCATCTGCCCGCCGAATGCGCTGCGTTCAATGAGCAGGCTCGGAAGGCCGCTACGCGCAGCGTACAGACCCGCCGTGAGCCCTGCGGCCCCCCCACCGATGATGACGACGTCATACTGACTCATGACCTCTTCCCTCCCCGTAAGAACAGCAACGTTCCCATATTCTGAGGCATCGGCTACCGGCTGTGCAACCGACTCATGGCATGTTTGTCTGCCCTGCACAGCGGGCAGCCCGTGGTTTGACAAGCCTCGCGCAAGATATTACCCTTTGAACCGTTGGAAGAGCACCATGAGTGACTGGACCGCGTTACAGAGCCGCCTTGGGATTACATTCAGTGATGTTCACTTGCTGCAGCAGGCGTTTGTGCACCGCTCCTACCTGAACGAGAATCCCGAATTCAAGCTGGGATCCAACGAACGCCTGGAGTTCCTGGGTGACGCCCTGCTCAGTCTGGTAATCGCGGAGTTCCTGTTCCGGGAGTTTCCCGACTTCAGCGAAGGTGAACTGACGAAGCTGCGGTCCGACCTGGTGCGGCAGGACAGTCTGGCGCGCCTGGCATCCTCTCTCGGGTTGGGCGACTACCTGTACCTCGGTCAGGGCGAGGAGAAGGGCGGTGGCCGGAAGAGAGCCCGCAACATGGCATGCACCTTTGAAGCCCTCGTAGGCGCCGCCTTTGTGGATCAGGGATTTGAGGCCAGCCGAGACCTCATCCTCAGGTTGTTTTCCCCAGCGATCCGCGAGGCCAGGCAACGTGGCCAGGCCAGCGACTGCAAATCGCGGCTGCAAGAGATCATACAGGCTGAGAGGCAGGAGAGGCCCGTGTACCGTCTGGTGGAAGCCGTGGGGCCGGACCACGACAAGACCTTCTGGGTGGAGGTGATGGTAGGTGGCGAGATCCTCGCCCGCGGCTCAGGCAAGAGCAAGCAGGCGGCGGAAAAGGATGCTGCCAGACAGGCTCTTGAGAAACGTGGCTAGCCTCCCACTGTCACAAGACCTCTTCGTCGCCTACTGGCGCGCCAGGTGACGCAGAGCCAGGCGGATCTTCTCCTCCAGGCTGACATCGTCCGACCCCGGGACTGCGGCTGCAGCCCGCATCGCATCCGCCGTCGAGTATCCCAGGCCGGTCAGCGCGGCAACGACCTGTGAGTTGTCCCTCTGCGGGGCGCTGCTGATGGCCCCACCCCAATCCCGCTCCAACTTCCCCTTCAGTTCCAACACGATGCGGCCCGCAGTCCTCTTCCCTATGCCCGGCGCCTGCGTGATCAGGGCGACGTCGTCGGCCAGGATCGCTTGAGCCAGATCATCCGGCGTCAAACTCGAGAGCACGGCCAGGGCTGACTTCGGACCAACGCCACTCACCGTGATGAGCATCTTGAATAGCTCGAGCTCCTGTGGAGAAGTGAACCCGTAGAGCGCCGCCGAGTCGTCCTTCAGGTGCAGATAAGTGTGCAGCCGCACTCGGTCTCCCGGCGTCCCGAGACGGCTGATGGTCGACGCTGGCGTGAACACCTGAAAACTCACGCCGCCCACCTTGATCACCGCCGAGTCAGTGTTTAACTGTTCGAGGATTCCGTCGAGGCCGGCTATCACGTGTCGCTACTCACTCTTCGCCAGAAGGCGAGACAGTTGTTTCTCCCGCAGATGGCAGAGGGCTACCGCCAGGGCATCGGTGGCATCACTCGGCCCAGGGACACGACTCAGCCCGAGCTGGATGCACACCATGCGTTGCACCTGGCCTTTGTCGCTCCGGCCGTAGTCGGCCACGCCCTGCTTCACCTTGGCCGGCGGATAGGTAGCCACCGGTCGGTTGTGGCTGGCAGCAGCGAGCATGGCAATGGCCTGGGCGCGGCCGATAGCGAGAGCCGACCGCGCGTTGCGGGCCACAAAGGGATCTTCAATGGCGATCTCGTCAGGGCAAAACCGGACAATGACGTCGACAAGCCCCAGGTACAGCTCACGAAGGCGCTCGGCTATCGGCGCGGTGCTCGTCGTGGTCAGTACGCCACAACTCACCATCCTTGGCTGGTCGCCGATCTCCTCCAGCACGCCATAGCCCATCACCAGCGTGCCGGGATCAACGCCAAGGATTCGCATCACTCTTCGCCATGCCCCGAGGCTACTCCGTCCAATGCCGATCCCCTATGCTCCAGCTCTCAGCTTCTCCATCACGGCATCGGAGAAGTCGACGTTGGAGAACACCCGCTGCACGTCGTCAAGCTCCTCGATCCGGTCCATCAGCCTCAGCGCCTTCAGCGCCTCTTCCTCGCCCAATTGCAGCGTCGTCTTGGGGATCATCGATATCTCAGCAGAGGATACGCTGTACTTTGCCTGCTCGAGAGCCCGGCGCACCGCCTCCAGCTTATTGGGGGCGGTGTAGACCTCAATGTACCCGTTCTCGATGCTGACATCCTCGGCGCCGGCATCAATGGCGACGAGAGCCACGTCCTCGGGATTGGCCGAGCCGGTATCGACCGTGATCGTGCCCTTGGACTCGAAAAGCCACGCGACGGAGCCGGCCTCCGCGAGGCTGCCGCCCCCGCGGCTGAAGGCGTTGCGGATTTCCTGCAGGGTCCGGTTGCGGTTATCCGTGAGCGCCTGAATCAGGATGGCAGCACCCCCCGGACCGTAACCTTCGAAAGTGGTCTCTATCAGCGCGGCGCCGCTCCCACCGGCGCCACTGGCCCGCTTAATCGCACTGTTCACATTGTCCATGGGCATGTTGTTTTCCCGGCATTTCTGTATGGCCAGTCGGAGGCGGAAGTTGCTTTCGGGATCGGGCCCTCCCTCACGAACTGCAACGGCAATCTCTCTGCCGAGTTTGGTGAACATCTGCCCTTTCTTGGCGTCCGCCACGCCCTTCGATCGCTTTATCTTGGACCACTTCGAGTGCCCTGACATTCCCTACGCCTTCCTTCCTCCTGCACGCCTCATCGTCACACGTCAGTGACCATTGTGCGTGACATCTAGGGTATAACAAACAGGCATGACCGTGTCAATAGCGAGTCCCCCTCTACTATCACACTATGTGACAGGCATGCTGCCCGGCAGTCGATGCGCAATGGCATGGCTGACAGCCCGCCGGATGGCGTACACACGCTGGCGGCGGCAGGATTCCTGCCGCCGCCAGCGAGATCACTACTGTCAAATGGCGTTCCGCAGACCTATCCGTACTTCTTCGGGTGGGCCGCACCCCAGTCCTGAACCTTCTTCTTGATCGCGAACACCGTGTCTACCAGAGAGTCCGGCTCCGGCTTCTCTTCCCAAGGTCTGGCGGCCTTGTCCAGATTCAGGTCCTTGGCGATGATCTTGTAGCAGTTGTAGGATTCGCTCGATCCGGCATTCGACCCCAAATGCCAGCATCCTCCGGTAGCATAGAGGTTCTTGATCGGCGTCCGGTGGTTGGCTAACTCGGGAGTGGGACGGTTGCCTTCAAGCTGCCAGGGGTTGCGGTCGATGCCGGCCATCGTCCCGTTGGGAGCCAGGTTCTTCATGCGCAGGTTGTCATAGGGACTGTTCGTGTCCACGCCGATGACGTTATCCCACGTCATGTTGGGCGCGTACTGCTGCCAGATTTGGATGAGTTCATCGGCATAGCGCTCCTTGATCTCGAGCCATTCCTTCTCCGTGTGCCTCGACGCCGGCGGCGCCAACTGCTCGTTCTGCAGAACGTGCTTCCCTGGCGGCGCATAGGCCGGGTCAGCCAGACTATGGCAACCGACCGTGGGCGCGTAGTCCTCGAAGGGCGGCCATATTCCCAGCTTCATGTACTGGCATTCGCGGGCGATGTGATCCGGGCTGGGGTCAGGCTGCATGCCGAGCCATTCGCACTCGTGAATGTCTGGCATGAACGCCTCCGCGTCATACTTGGGCGCCTCATGCACGGCAAAGGTGTACCACATCAGGCACCCGAAAGTGTTCTCCAGCATCTCGACACGCTTGGCGAGTATGGGGTCAATGTACTCCCGGCCGATGAGGTCAAAGCAGAGCTGGTGAGGAGACATACCCGCGCTGACCACGATCTTGTTAGCCTTGACCTGACTGCCGTCCATGAGCTTGACGCCAGTGGCCGTGCCGTTTTCGATGATGACCTTGTCCACCTCGGCATGCGTGTAGAACTTGCAGCCAAGCTGCACCAGTATCTGATGGCAGGCGTGCGCGATCTGATGAGTCCCGCCCGGACAGAAGCCGATCAGAGGCAAGTACGATCCGAACCCCATGGCGGTGGGGCCGTACATGGCATCATTGACATCATTTACCGAGGAGACCGCGAACCTTAGGATGCAGGACTGCATTTCGGGGCTTTCCCACCATTCCTTGATCACGTGCATGCTGCTGGTGGTCAGGATGAGGCCGTCAGGCATATAGCCGGCCTCCACCATCTTGGGGAAGAAGTCGATCTGCCTGGTCGCGATTCCCGGCGCGATGTTGGGATCGATCTTGTACTCGGCAGGTTGGAATATCATGTCCGCCTGACATCTCCAGTACTCGCGGCTCCGCTCCATCGCAGCAGTCTTCAGCCACTTGTCGGCATCCTTCTTGGAGAAGCGCGCGATTATCTCCGCCGTCTTATGCTGCTCTGGATCATACTTGGTGCTGTAGATACCGATCGCCTTCTTGTTGCTGCGGAACACGAAACCGTCGCTGCAGAGGTGCTGGTCCCAGCGGCCGCCGTACTCCCAGAACTCCGGGAAATCACGCCACACGGGCATGTAGTACATAGGCAGGATGATGTTGGCATGGGTATTGCCGCGGAAGCCGGGGGCCGAGGTCTCCTCGGTAGCCAGACAGCCGCCGATCTCGTGCCGCCTCTCGAAGATGCCCACGCTCATGCCACCGTACTTCATCAGGTACATGGCCAGTATGAGTCCCTTGTTACCACCACCGATGATCACTGCATCGAAACTAAGATCAGCCATCGCGACTCCTTTCCCTGTCTCCGTCTAATCCGCGAATCATTACTGTTGCCACGGGTAGCTCAAACCAGGCCCGTCACACTAGAATTCCCCGGGGTGCTTGGGCTCGGTCTTCCACTTGGTGGAGAACAAGAGCTTCATGTTCTTCCACTTCAGAACGCCCTTGATCACCTGCCAGATGTCCGGACGGCAGATGGCCACCCGGATC
>JAUCPZ010000265.1 GCA_030372995.1 Dehalococcoidia bacterium | reverse complement strand
ACACGGGGCTGCAAAAGAGGATTGAATCGGGTCTGATCTCGGAAGAACGCCTGCAGGGGATGGAAGAGACCCGCCGCGAAGGCGCCGACCCGGAGTACTTTGCTCCTTTCATCGCTTACCTGGCCAGCGACGCCGCCGCCGATATCAACGGCTGCATCTTCGTTGTCTCCAGGGCCACTGTCGGCATCTGGAACCATCCGCAGATAGTGAGAAAGCACACCAGGGACTGGGACACGGCAGCACCATGGAGAATCGACGAACTGGAAAAGATCGTGCCCCGGGAGCTGCTGGTGGACTATGTCAATCCGGCTCCGGCGAGGGAGTGAGAGCGTTCGTCCTGTCGAGGGGCCGGGTACAGGAAGCGCTGCAATCGAGAGTGGTGAGAGGCGTCAGATCTCACCGCGAACAAAGTAATGATTAAGATCTAAGGAGGGTCGAAGATGGGTGATAAGCTCAAGGGACGCAATGCGGTAGTGACGGGTGCCGGAAGAGGCATAGGCAGAGCGATCGCGATTGCCCTGGCCGAGGAGGGGGCCAATGTCGTGGTCTGCGACATCGGCGGGGCGGTGGACGGGACCGGCGGTGACCGGACCCCGGCGGATCAGGTGGTCGAGGAGTGCCGGAAGCACGGGGTGAAGGCCATCGCTCAGTACGGCGACGTCTCCAAATTTGCCGATGCAGAGGCAGCCGTCAAGGCTTGCGTCGACAGCTCCGGCCGGATCGATATCCTGTGCAACATCGCCGGGATAGACAAGCCCAAGATGATCTGGAACATGAGCGAGCAGGAATGGGACCAGGTCATTGCCGTCCACCTGAAGGGCACCTTCAACTTCATGCGCTGTGCCGCTCCTTTCATGAGGGAACAGAAGTTCGGCCGGATCATCAACACCACGTCCGAGGCCTGGCTGGGCGGGGTTACCCACCTGAACTATGCCGCCGCCAAGGGGGGCATCGTCACCCTCACATGGGGCGGAGCTCAGGAGCTGGGACCGTCCGGCATCACCGTCAACGCTATCTGTCCGCGTGCGAAGACGCGCATGACAGATGACCCCAAGGTACGCGAGATGGTGGTCAAGCGCGTGGAGAAGGGCCTGATGGATGCCTCGGTTCTGAAGAGGATGGACCGGGAGATGGTCGACCCGTCTGCGTTCGCCAAGATCGCGGCCTTCCTGGCCAGCGATGACGCGGCCATGATCAACGGCCAGGTGTTCCTGACCACGGCCATCACCATAGCGCGCTACAGCAAGCCTGAGACCGTGACCACAGCCGAGAATCCGACCGAGGGACCTTGGACCCTGGATATGATCAAAGCGGCATTTACGCCCGACAAGCTCCTGAAGGGTTATGTCAACCCGGCTCCACCACCAAAGGAAGAGAAGAAGTAGAGGCGAATCGTTCGCGAAGGAGGATCAAATATGGCTAACAGACTGAAGGGCAGGAATGCGGTTGTGACCGGTGCCGGAAGCGGTATCGGCAAGGCGGTAGCTCTAGCAATGGCCAAAGAGGGCGCCAACATAGTAGTGTGCGACCTGGGCGGTGGCATAGACGGCAAGGGCGCCAGCACGTCCCCCGCCGACCAGACCGTCAGCGAGTGCAAGGCGCTTGGCGTCCAGGCAGTGGCCCACTACGGCAGCGTGGCGGATTTCAAGGCCGCCGAGGCCATGATCAAGACCTGTGTAGAGAAGTTCGGGCGGATCGACATCCTGGTCAACGTGGCCGGCATCGACAGGGCCAAGATGCTCTGGAACCTGTCGGAGGAAGACTGGGACATCGTCATCGCGGTACACCTGAAGGGCACCTTCAACACGATCAGGCATGCTGCTCCCTTCATGCGGGAACAGAAGTACGGCAGAATCGTGAACACCATATCCGAGGCGTGGGTGGGCACGGTCGGCCACTGCAATTACGGGGCGGCCAAGGGCGGAATCGCCAGCCTGACGTACGCCACCGCGTGGGAGCTGGGCAAGTACGGCGTCACCTGCAACGCCATTTGCCCCAGGGCGGCCACCAGGATGACCATGGGACCTGAAGTGCTGGCGGGATACAAGAAGAGGGTTGAGTCCGGCCTGTGGACGAAGGAGCGCTACGAGGAAGTGACCCATGTAGCCACTCCGGAGTACCTGGCTGCCATTCCGACATACCTGGTCAGCGAAGCCGCCGGCCACATCAACGGCTGCATTTTCGGCGCTGCGGGCGCCTTCTTCTCCTACTGGTCGCCGGCAAAGGAGACCGCCATCTACAACAGGGACTGGGACACCTACGGGCCGTGGACCATCGAAGAGATCGAGAAGTGCGTCCCCAACCTGCTCAAGGGCTATGTCAACCCGGCTCCGCCGGAGAAGGAAAAGAAGTAGCAGCCTGACGCTAGCGGCAAGAGCAGCACCTGAAGCAAGCAAGAGGGCCAGCCTTCTGAGAGGCTGGCCCTTTGGTCTCCCGTGAAAAGCACCTGGCCACCCGCGATCTGGACAAGCGCACGAGAACGTCCCATTTGGTGAGCCCCGGAGGCCCAATCGCGCGCCGCAAACTGCCAGCCCAACCATATTCTTCGGCTCTTGACATCGTCCATGACTGCACCATAGGATTCGTACAGTTGTTGCAGCAGCTTGAGAAGCACTGTTGGGCCGTGCGCAGGGGTCACTGACCGCTATTGTTGTAGCACCAGTTGGCACGGATCGAGGAAAAAGGCAGAGAGATTGCCGAGATCCTGGAGGCGCTCAAGACGAAACCAAGAGCGGAATCATAGAGAAAGATCTATGATAGCCCATTAGAGCATACAGTCCGTGGCGCAGGCTGATCTTGGTCGTTGGGCAGTAGCGCAAAATGGGAAACCTTGAATGGATGTAACGCTGATCTACTTCTCCCAGACAGGTAACACGCGCCGGATTGCCGAGGCAATGGGTGAGGTATTCCGGGGAGCGGGGCATGCCACACGGCTCCTCTCGCTGAAGAAAGCTTCTCCTCAGGACGCGGCCACAGGTGACCTGCTGGGCATAGGAACACCTTGTTTTTCCAGCCAGGCACCTACGCCCATCAAGGCATTCCTGCAGAACCTGCCAGCATTGGATAACAGGCACGCCTTTGTCTTTGCGACCTCCGGCGGCGCGCCCGGCCGGGTGCTTTTCGACATGACTCGCCTGTTGCAGCACAAAGGGGCGGACGTGGTGGGCGGCTTCCTCGCCCGCGGAGAATTGCATCATCCCGCCCCTTGTCTTCAGGGCCGGTTCCCTGACCGCCCCGACGCCGATGATCTTGCCCACGCGCGGCGCTTCGCCACGGCCGTCATCGAGCATGTGTCGGACGGCCGCACCGGTGCTGTACCCGGGAGCCGTCCTGATACCTTCAAGCCAAGGGGCAGATTCTACGGTCTTGTGGCAGCCATCAGCACGGATCGCTTTCTCCGCCTAACGTTGCCGGAACCAAGACCTGACCCGGCGCGCTGCAATCAGTGCCAGTGGTGCGTCTATGAATGTCCGGTGCATAACATCAGCCTGCAACCCAATCCTGTCTTGGGAGACCACTGCATCCGCTGCTACCGCTGCCTCACCGGTTGTCCCCAGAAGGCCTTCAACGCAGACTGGAGATTAGGCAACCTGGCTATTCTGACCTTCTACAACACAACCTTTGAACACTGGTTCGGCGACGCAAAACCTGGCGAGCGCGTCTATTGAAATGGGCAAGACCAAAGCGATGAAGTTGCCGCCCAACCAGCGCATCCACGCGGCGCCGTAAGCGGCGGCCCGGCTTCGCCGTTGGCTTCCCAGAACAGTCATTCCGACACCAGCCGGTTCTGACCCTTCCCTATGGGGCCTGATCTGCCTGTCCCGTGACATCGTCAGCCGGGAGCTTCGCCGGCCTCTTCATCTCCATCAGAATGAAATCGTAGCCGGACCTGGTGACGCGCTTGGACTCGACGAAACCGCATTTCTCAAAGCACTTCCTGGCGCGTGTGTTCCACACCAGCGTATGGAGGTACAGCTTCCTCACCCCCTCCTTCCGGAAGACGTGGCTGACCAGGGTCTTCACGGCATCGGTGCCGTAGCCCGCATCCCAGTAGGACGGGTCGCCGATCATGATGCCGATCTCGGCTTCCTTCTTGTCGCGTTCCATGTTGTAGTAGCAGCAGTTGCCGATGTGCTTGCCATCCAGCGTTTCGATGGCAAAGACACAGCCTTTCCCGTCCATGCGCCTGTCCAGCTCTTCGGCATAGGTGAGCAGGTACTCCCGGAACGGCAACGTGAGCGGCAGGGTGGCGTCCAGGCGCGACAGTTCCGGGTCTGTCTTCCAGACATAGTCCTGGCGGGCATCCTCCAGCCTCTTCTCCCGCAGCACGACCTTCTTGCCCCTGATCATCGCCAATCACCCTTTGCTGCCCACGGCGAGCCTGGCGCACATGATGGGCGGCGTCGAGACCGATCCCACCCACCTCGCTTCGCTGCCCACCGCCTCGATCTGGTTCAGGGCTTCATACACGTTCCCCGAGACCACGGTGTCCTTCACCCTGCCCACGATCTCGCCGTTTTCGATCTTGTAGCCCAGCAGCACGTTGCCGCTGAAATCGCCGCCCAGCACGTTTGTCTGGGAAGCCCCCATGAGCTGTTCTACGAGGAGCCCTTCCTTGACCCCCCGCACCATATCGGCCAGGCTCACGGCGCCGGGCTCGATGACGATGTTGCTGGCCGATGGCGCGGGAAGACTGGCGCCGACCCTGTCGCCGCTCCCCGTGCTCTGCACCCCGGCCATCCCCGCCGTCTGCAGGTCGTACAGGAAGCCTCCAACCACGCCCTCTCTCACCAGGTACGTATTCCGGCTGGCGATGCCCTCGTCATCGCAGGGACGGCTCCTGGGCCGGAAATCCAGTGTGGCGTCATCCCGCAGAGTCAGGAGGCTGCTGAAAACCTTCTGGCCGACCTTCCCCACCAGCGGGGAGACCTTCTGCAGCGCGAACCGGCCGTTGAAGGCCACGGTCAGAGGCGCGATCAGCCCGCTGACAACCCCCTGGGGCGTGAAGATGACCGGCAGGCTTCCGCCGGGGATCGAGGCCTGCCTCCTGGCGAGCTCCAGTTGGGTGAGGACTGTGCCAGCTACCCTCTCGATATCAGTGATCGCCCGGCAGGAGCTCTCGCCGTCGCCCACGAACAGCATGTCGGTGTCCCTGATCAGGTTGCCCTCTATGCCGACCACGAAAAAAGTCTTCTCGAATTCCGCCTGTCCTCCATTCGAGTTCATGACACAGAGAGACGAGGTCCCTTTGCCCACGCTGGCGTCGCACAGCAGGTCCGGCGTGTGGCTGCGCACCCGGTCTATCAGAGTCTGACCGATCTGGACCATGCGTTCTATCTCGA
>JAUCPZ010000264.1 GCA_030372995.1 Dehalococcoidia bacterium | reverse complement strand
CCCCGTGTATCTGGTGCGACTGCGCCGTCACCCTCCGGTACGCCTCCGACAGCCACCCCTTGATCACCGCTATCTCTTTCCGGCAGGGTATCCCTTCGCTGAGCATCCACGCCGCCTTGTGCAGGCTCACCCGTGCACTGTCCACGTCTATGGACATGTCCGCCATGTAGTGCTGCAGTATCTGGAAGCTCCCGATCGGCCGGTCAAACTGCACCCGGTCCTTCCCATACTGGATCGTCATCTCCAGGACCTGCTGCGCTCCACCCTGCATCTCCGCCGACTTCGCCAGCGCCGCCCACTCCATGACCTTCTTCACTATCTCCCAGCCATGGTCTACCTTCCCCAGCACGTCCGCCTTGGATACCTTCACCTTCTCAAAGGTCACTTCGCACTGCTTGTCACCCGCTATCGTCCGCAGCAGGTGCACCTTCACCCCCGGCGCCTTCCGGTCCACCAGGAACAGCGTGATCCCTTCCTCCGGGTTCGCCTTCTTCGCCGTCCGCGCCACCACTATCATCTTGTCCGCCACGTTGGCGTCGTTCACGAACAGCTTCGTCCCGTTGATCACAAAGTGGTCACCCTCTGCCTTCGCCTCTACCTGCACCGCCTTCGCCTCGTACCGCGCACTCGGCTCCGTCAGCGCCATGGTCATGATCAGCTCGCCCTTGCACAGCTTCGGCAGTATGGCCTTCTTCTGCTCCTCGGTCCCAAACGCCTCCACCGGCATCCCGCCCAGCACTACCGTCGATATGAACGGCCCCGGCAGGCAGGCCCGCCCCATCTCCTCCAGCAGTATCACCAGGTCCAGGAACTTGAATCCCCCTCCACCCAGGTTCTCCGCAAACGGCAGACCCACCCATCCCAGCTCCGCCATCTCTTTCCACAGCTCCGGCACGTACCCCTTCTCATCCTCTTCCATCTGCCGCACTAATGTCTTCGGAACCTTGCTCGCCAAAAAATCGCGAGCAGACTTCCATAGCATTTCCTGTTCTTCGCTCAAAGCCAGGTCCATCTTCGTCCCCCTTCTTTTCTATTTCTTCGGCGCCGGCTTGGGCTCCCTGGGGAGTCCCAGCGCACCGGCCGCGGCGTTGCGGGCCACCTCGGTGGTTCCAGCAGCGATGGTGTTGCAGACTGTGCTCAGGTAAAGGTGCTTGAACCGCCCGTTGAGTACGGACCACTTGTCCTTCACCGGATCGGTCTGCCGCCAGTTGCCGCCCACCGGTCCCAGTTGCCCGTACATGTTCAGGATCTGCATGCCCACCTGGGCCACGCGCTGGGTGGTCACACCGCCCAGGATCTTGACCGCATTGGCCGTGCTGGTGACGTTCCCGCCCGTCAGGGCCAGGTAGTTGAGCTTGAATCCCACATTGCGGGCCACTTCCTGCTGGATGGCCACGTCCGCCAGCCGGTTACGGATCATCTTGTTCTTGGATAGCGGCACGCCATCGACGTCCTTGGTCTCCTTGCAGTACTAGATCAGCAGGTCGATGTCCCGCCTGATGTTGAGCAGCAGCATGACGCCGTAGGCCTGTCTCTTATACACATCTCCGAGCCCACGAGACAGCGCTGTGTATCTC
>JAUCPZ010000263.1 GCA_030372995.1 Dehalococcoidia bacterium | reverse complement strand
CGCTGTCTCGTGGGCTCGGAGATGTGTATAAGAGACAGCCGCCCTGGCGGGGCCGGTGCCACCCGACCAACCGAGGAAGCTCGTCCAGCTCAGGTTAGTGTCCTGCTGTTTAGGCTCGTGCTAGGATTTGCCCCAGCAGTTCTGAAGACCGGGTCCAGCCCCATCGCTTGGTGTCCCGTTGCCGTGGCAGTTGTCCGCACCCCACTGTGACTGCAGGTACTGCGGGCAATCACCGCAAGTTGACTGTCCGCTCCCATTGCCGGCCGCGTAAGCAGTGCCGGCAACCGCGATAGCCGCGACGATTGCTATGACCAGAGCGATTCCCAGAGTTTTGGCGATTCTCGACATTGAACTTCTACCTCCCTTGTCAGTATTTGCCGCGAGTTTCTTGGGGAACAGGTGTGCCAGACTGAGCCATCCTCGTTCGCAGGACCCTTCTATTCGGTACAACGAAGAACGCCCAGATTGGTTAGCTCTTGCCTGGCGCGTGAAAGGCCGCTTCTGAAACGGGGCTCCAACTGCGATCAGTGAGAGTATCGGACTGGGGGGAGGTGGCCGTGGGGGATGGGAGACCGGGATATGATTTTCCGGATGCCGTTCCTTGCCACGCTAGGCTCGACTGGGTGCCGCCAGGCCATGCGCCTCAAGCAGAGCCACGTTGGACAGTATCTCGTCCGTCGGCCCGTCGGCCACAATCGTGCCTTCGTCGAGAACGACCGTGCGCTCGCAGAGCGCCTTCAGGATCTCCAGATCATGCGTGGTGATGACCTGGGTCATGGACAGGCCCTTGAGCAGAGCCACCAGGGACCACTTGCTTCTGGGATCGAGGTCGCTTGTCGGTTCATCTATCACCAGGACTTCCGGATCCATCGAAAGCACCGTGGCAATGGCGATGCGCTTCTTCTCCCCGCGGCTGAGGTGGTGAGATGACCGCGACTCGTATCCGGACATCCCTACTTGGCTGAGCGCTTTCGCCACGCGGCGCTGGACCTCGTCCTTTGGCAGCCCCATGTTAATGGGACCGAAGGCGACATCGTCAAACACCGTGGGGGAGAACAACTGGTCATCGGGGTCCTGGAATATCAAGCCGACGCGGTTTCTGATGGTCTTGATGTTCTTGCTTTCCGTGGTCATGCCAAACAGGCGTATGGCCCCGTTGCTGTGAAGAATGCCGTTAAGGTGGAGCAACAGCGTGGACTTCCCCGCGCCGTTAGGCCCGATGATGGCCACCTTCTGGCCATGGCTAACCACCAGATTGACGTCACGGAGGGCCTGCCGCCCGTCAGGGTACTTGAATGAAAGGTGTTCTATTCTGATGACTTCGGCCATGTCTTCATCTCATATACAGTGAGCAGATCCCGAATGCTCCTGATCTACCATAGGACGACTAGAATACACATCGCGGCCAGGAAGAGCATGCCGATGGCCGCGAACCAGGCGTCCACCGGCGCGAAACTAAGGGAATCCATTCCTCTCACCTGCCCCTCATATCCGCGCGAAACCATCGCAGCGTAAACCCGCTCACCCCTCTCATAGCTGCGGATGAACAGGGTGCCTATCATGTTCCCGATCGTGCCGATCTGCCAGATCCACCGGCCGCCGAAGTTGCGGCTGTCCCGCGCGCGCCACATCCTCATCGCCTCGTCTATGAGCACGAACAGGTAGCGGTAGGCGAAGGACAGAGTCATCACCAGCACCTTGGGCATCCTGAGCGTCTGCATTGCTCGTAGAAGGTTGGTGAAGCTGGTCGTAGAGGACAGCAATACCAGTGCCAGACTGCAGATGATGGCTTTCGCCGAAACGTTGGCGAATGTCAGCAGTCCCTCATGAGTCACTGACAGCTGCCAATGCCAGACGTGAACCGTGGCCAGCGGTTCTCCGGTCCTGAAGATGTTGAAGACTCCGATCAGCACCACGAAGGGTATGATCAGGAGGACCCTCTTGACCACGTACAGAATGGGCAGCCTGGACATCAAGGTCAGGATGCCGATGAAGGCGAAGTAGCCGAGTAAGGCCGGCCACTCGGTGATGGGGGTGACGACGACCGCCAGGACAAAGGCAATGGCGGCAATCACCTTCGTGCGCGGATCAAGCCTGTGTATCAGACTGTCCAGCGTGCTGTACTGGTCTATGAAGCTGTGTTCCACGCTAATCTATCCCACGGCAACGAGTCCCGACGCAGAGTGTCACTGGTTCTTGACAGCCTGTCTTCTTCTGAGCAACCAGGCCACGGCATAGACGATGGCAAAGATGGCGACGGTGCCGATGATCCCGGCCAAGATCGTGGCCAGCGCCTCATTGTGTATTCCCGGAAAGAGGTAGTCCGCAATGATCTGGAAAGGCGGCTCGGTCGCCTTGTCGATGAAACCCTTGTCTTCGGCCACCTTCTCCAAACCGTCCGGTGAACCCGAAGCTAGAGGCGAAAGCAGTGCAAACAGGAGAGCAATGCCAAGAGCAATATGCCACCACTTCAGCCACTGCAATTTCATGTCTATCCTCCTTAGGCCTTCTGCAATCCGACCAGATCTCTCCGCGTGGCCAGCACCAAGCTGAGGGCGGCTACGGTGATGATTCCTTCACCGATGCCGATGATGGCGTGCCAGCCGGCCATGGCCGGGAAGGCTACCTGCAATGGTGATGATCCGGAAACCCAGAGTTCCACGGCACAGGCGCTGGCGGCCAGAAATACCGAGACCCAGGCACCTGCGAAGCTGCCCGTCAGCATACCGCCACGGCTTCCGCCCGCAAGGGCGCTGATTCCTTTGTAGACATAGTAGCCGGCAAACGGTGCGATGATTCCCATGTTGAGGATGTTGGCTCCCAGGGCGAGCAGCCCGCCATCCTGGAAGATGAAACATTGCAGGAGGAGTACGCTCGTCATGATGAGAGTGGCAGCCCATGGCCCAAGCAGGATGGCGGCGAAGACGGCGCCGATGAAGTGACCCGAGGTGCCTCCAGCTATTGGGAAATTGAGCATCTGGGCAGCAAAGATGAAAGCCGCTGTGACGCCCATCAAGGGCACCTGTTTCTCGCCCAACTTCTTGTTGACTTCTCTCACGGCCAGGGCCACCATCCCTGCCGAGACAACGCAAGTCGTCGCTACCGTTGGGGTATTCAGGAAACCATCTGGAATGTGCATCTTCGCTCCCTCTCTGTCCCGTCTGATGCAACTGCTGTATAAATGCATTCAGGCGTAGTTGCAACTAGTTGCAGTATAGCAGACAAAAAAAGGGAGGTCAAGCGCGGCATTTCAGGCAGTGGCCATGAATGGCGAGGTGCTTCAGATCGGCGCTGAAGCCATACTTCTGGCGCAGCGTGGCCTCGAGGGGCGTGAAAACATCCTCGGCGATGTCGAAGATCTTGCCGCACTTCTGGCAGATCAGGTGATGATGGTGTCCCTTCTCAACCTGGTGGTAGTAGAGCTTGTCCTCGCCGAACTCCGTCTCTGTCACCAGACCGAGTTCCTTGAGTAGTTCAAGCGTCCGGTAGATGGTGGACTTGTTCACCCAGGGATACTTCGCCTGGACGCGCTGACAGATGTCCGGCGCGGAGATGTGGCCCTCCGCCGCGTGCAGCTCCTCGATGACCATGAGACGCTGCGGAGTGAGGCGGTACCCCTTCTTCTTCAGGTCCTCGGCGCAGCTCATTTCTTGCCCGGGGAGACCCTGGTCAGGATGATCTTCGAGCCCTCGAAGTCGATCTCCTTGATCCTGGCCTCCACTTCCTGGTGATCTCCGAAGATGGTCGAAAGCTTCAGCCGGCTGCCGTCGATCTCAATCAGAGCGACGGAGTCCATCACCAGCTCGCGTTTTCCGCCGGCCTCTATGTATGCTTTGCCAAGACACATCTAGCCCTCCTCGAGGCCTTCCAGGGCGGCCAGCAGTGACTTGTTGACCCCCCTCATCTGCTTCACGGCCTTCATCATGCAGTCATGCACCTGGGGCCTGCCGCCGGCCTTGGCCTTGTCTGCCCACTCGGCGAACTCTTCAGCATGTTCCTCGTTGTGCTCCACCCAGTGCCGCAGCAGGATCCTCAGTTTCGTGGTTTCATCCTTGGCCATCCCGTACTCCCTGTGCCTCGCGGTGTAGGGGAATTATAGCATCCTTCGATTGACAATGCTCGTGACGGACGCATAGACTGGTAGCGGAATCGGCCCTGCCGCAGCGCGGCCACTTCTGGGGGAGCCGCACGGCTGCGGGCTTCTTCATCTGGAGGCAATGATTGGACCCGGACGTGCTGGCTGAGGCCCTCAAGGGGCACGAAGCTGACTACGTCGAGATACGTTTCGAGGAACGCCGTTCCACCGGCATCCGGTACCGGGGGCGCGAGCTGGAGGACGTCAGCCAGCCGACGAGCAGCGGGGGCAACGTCCGGGCGCTGGTGAAGGGGGGCTGGGGGTTCGTCAGCTTCAACGATCCCGGCGACCTGCGCGAGAAGGTGAAACTGGCGGTGCGGCAGGCCAGGCTGGTCGGCCGCGATGCCACACGCTTCGCGCCGGTGAGCCCCGTGCGGGATGCGGTCCGGGAAATGAGCCCGAAGGACGCCTCGAAGGTGCCGCTGGCCGAGAAGATGGAACTGGTCGTCCGGTACAACGAGGCCATCATGAGCGTGCCAAAGGTGGAATCCTCGGTCGTGGCCTACAGTGACCGGCGCCGGAAGGTGATCTTCGCTAACTCCGAGGGATGCTGCATAGAGCAGGAGCACAGCGATATCTCGCTGCGGGCGACGGCCATCGACAGGGACGGTGGCGACGTGCAGCAGGCGGGACTGAGCATGGGGAGCCGGGGCGATTTCGCCCAGATCCAGGGGCACGACAGGGAGATCGGAGAGATTGCCCGGCGGGCCGTCGAA
>JAUCPZ010000262.1 GCA_030372995.1 Dehalococcoidia bacterium | reverse complement strand
CTCGTCTCGATGGCTCTCGGCTTCGAGTTGTTGCATACGGCCACACTGGTGCACGACGACACCATAGACAACGCGGCCACGCGCCGCGGCAGGTGGACCGTGAACAGACTGTGGGGCAATTCGGCTGCGGTCCTCCTCGGCGACTACCTTTGTGGCTGTTCCGCATTCGTGATTGCGCGGACGGGGAACCTCCGGGCCATGTCCATATTCTCACGGGCCCTGTCGGACGTCTGTGGTGGTGCCATCGCGGAACATGTCGGCGGGACGGTCAACACCCGTGAGGAGTATTTCGCTACTATCAGCCGGAAGACGGCGTCGCTGTTCTCGGCAGCCACTGAATCGGGAGCGGTCTTGAGCCATGCGCCGGACCGGGCTGTCCGCGCCATCAGGTCATACGGCTACAACCTGGGGATGGCCTTCCAGACGATCGACGACATTCACGACTACCGCAGCGATATCTCCCGGGGAAACGTTACGCTGCCGGGCATCCTGCTCCTGGAGGAGCCGCAGAATCGGTGGGTTGCGGAGGCCCTCCAGAAGGATGCACCCACGGGCTTGGGCATTCTCGTTGAGATGATAGAGGATTCGGCCGTGCTGGATGACTGCTACAGGTTTGCAGAAGAATTCTGCAGCCGTGCGCGCTGTGCGCTCGAGCGCTTGCCGTATGGTCCAGTCCGTGATTCTCTCGGGAACCTTGTGGTCTACATCTTGGGCGCAGAACCAGGATAGATCGTCATCACTCCTTCCGACAGGCCGTTCGAGCGTATAGTCGAGAGCATGCACAGCAGGCTGTGATGTGAAGTCGAGTCTGCGATGGTGCTGGCGGCCAACGGCCGCGAGCAAGAGTGCTGCCTGACATGCGTGTCGACGCGGTCAACGATGTTGTGATCAAGTTCACGATGGTGGCTGGCTACCCACAGGGCCGAGAGGGTCGCGTCTCTGCGGGCAGGGTCGCGCATCGAGAGCCTTGCGCAGCCTGCGTACAATCGCGTTGAGGGCTCCGAGGTGCATTCGCGGGGACTCTGCGCCGGGGCCAGAAAGGAAGCCCGCTGCGAGATCTCGGCCAGGGCCGCCGCACAGAGCGCTATTCAACGGCCAGGATCTGTGCGATGGCCGCGAACAGGCAGTACCACTCGCCGTAGCACTCGGGGTGAGATGACTGCGGCAGCGAAACCAACTCGTGGCCGTATGGAACGCCATTGGCTGCACCTTGAGGTACAGGGGTAGGTTCATCCATCAAAGTGGCCTGATCCGTCGGAGGCGCCTTCAGCAAAGACTCACCGGGACGGCCAGCATAGATCGCCAGAAGCGCGAGAATCAGCGACAACAGAACGAAGGCTCCTGTGATGAGCTGCCTCGTCGAAGGTAGCCAGAGTCTGGTGGCTCGGTGAGCAAGATCGGCCTCAAACCCACAATACGTCAGGTACTTCTCCACGTCGCTGGCCTTCATTTTGCCTCCTCGACGAATGAGGTTAGGCGGCCACTACCGCAGGAATGTGCGACTGTGACTGCATATTAGACCATGTGAGAGATCCTGTCAATGAACTCTGCTCGATTCCGAAATCGGGGTCTATCTGTGCCAGTGCGCAGCCCGCGGTTCAACAGGCGGCCTTCGGGTTCCCCGCCGAGCTGACCTGTCTTGCACAGAGAGTGTCCGCGTTGTCCCGACGCCAATGTGATGGCTGCATCCGGCACCCTATTGCCTGCCTCAGTGGCCTTTGTTAAACTACTGCTTAATTCAAGATGTGAGGTGAACGCATGGGTAGGAAGGACTACGGCCGGAGAGAGCCGAAGAAGCCGAAGAAGGACGCGCGGAAACAGGTTGTCTCGCAGGTGATAGCGCCACCTGTCACCGTGCAAGTCATCAAGACCAAGGGCAAGAAGGAGCAGCCGCCCGAGGAGGCACCATAGCGCAGGCTGCCTATCTGCGGCTGGGCGCCGCTGGAATCCATGACAGGGCAGAGGCCGCCAGACGCGTGCTAGGGAATTGCGGACTCTGCCCCAGGCATTGCCGCGTCGACCGTCTGGAGGGCGAACTGGGCCAGTGCCACACCGGCCCTGCGGCCATGGTCTCCAGCTGCGGACCTCACTTCGGCGAGGAATCGCCACTTGTCGGCACCGGCGGCTCCGGAACCATCTTCTTTACGTACTGCAACCTGCACTGCGTCTTCTGCCAGAACTACTCCATAAGCCAGCTCGGCGAGGGCAGCGAAGTGACGGCCCTTGAGCTGGCCCAAATGATGCTCTCGCTGCAGCGCCGGGGATGCCACAATATCAACCTCGTCAGCCCCACCCACGTTGTGCCCCAGATACTCGAGGCTCTGGAAGCGGCCGTTGCCCGCGGCCTGACCCTGCCGCTGGTCTACAATTGCGGCGGCTATGAGTCGCTGGACACCCTGCGGCTGCTCGAGGGCGTTGTGGATATCTACATGCCGGACATGAAGTACGCGGACAGTGCCGTCGGCCGCCGCTACTCCGCCGTTGACAACTATGCGGAGTTCAACCGGGCCGCGGTGAAGGAGATGCACCGTCAGGTGGGTGACCTGCAGACCGATGATCAGGGCATAGCCGTAAGGGGGCTTCTGGTGCGGCACCTGGTTCTGCCACACGGCCTGGCAGGCACGGAGAAGACGGCTGCGTTCCTGGCGCATGAGATCTCGCGCCATACCTACGTGAACATCATGGCCCAGTACCACCCCTGCCACCTGGCGTATGAGTTCCCCGAACTGAGCAGAGGCATTACTCGCCAGGAGTACCTCGAGGCCGTCACTCTGGCGGTGCGGCACGGACTGACGCGGCTCGATCAGATGGAGTATCCCCGGACTGCGAGGGTCATGCTTTGAGATGGTTGAGCCGAAGGAGCCGCTGGCCTCACTGCACGCCGTGATCACGGGTACCGTGCAGGGCGTCTACTTCCGCGCCTTCGTT
>JAUCPZ010000261.1 GCA_030372995.1 Dehalococcoidia bacterium | reverse complement strand
CGGTGTCTATGGCCACGGTCACGTCATCTGTCTCCCCGGCACTGGTTCCCGCAGACGGGTTTACCGAGCACCAAACACCGTTCTCACTGACACCATAGGACAGGGTGCCGGTGCCGGTGTTCTGAATTTGGAGCGTGCGGGTCGCTGTGAAGTTCTGATACCGAGCGCCGAAGTCGATTGACGTTGGAGCACACGCAAGCACCGGGTTCTGCCAGGAGACTACGAAGGCGTCCCAGAGGGCGTTGCCGTCACCTGGGACCAGGTTACTGGCGAACGAATAGAAAGCCGCGTACTTGCCGTCGGCGCAAACACTGGGATACATGGAGTGATTATTGCCCTGGGTGCCCTCCGCAGCCAGGCTGACCCTTATGGTTGTCCCTCCCGGATACAAGTCGCGGACAAAGATGTCGCTCACACCGTTGGTATCTCCCATCACCACATTTCCATCATGGGAGCAGAAGGACACATATCGGCCATCGGCGCTGATGCCGCAATCCACCGCCCCACCAAGGATCTGCGAACCGCTGTACGACAGGCTCGCCAGGCTGGTCTCGCCCGTCTCCAGATCATGAACGAAGATATCTGATGTTCCGTTGGTGTCGCCAGCCACCAGATTGCTCGCGCCGGATTCGAAGGCCACGTAGCGGCCATCCGCACTGATGGTGGGATAGTTGGATGCCAGGTTTCCCTGGTTTCCTTCCGAGTCAACACTGACCCGCCTGGTCTGCCCTGTCTGCCTGTCATGAACGAAGACGTCAGTCACTTCGTTGGTGTCATCCGCCACGAGGTTGCTGGCTGCAGAATCGAAGACCACATACCGGCCGTCGGCACTGATGCTGGAAAACCTTAGGTTCGAATGGCCATTGCACTGGTTGCCCTCTGAGTCTACGCTCACCCGGCTGGTCTGCCCCGTCTGCAGGTCACGCACGAAGACATCTGTGGACGAATTGGTATCGCTTTCCACCAGGTTGAAGGCGTCGGACTGGAAGGCCACATACCGGCCGTTAGCGCTGATGCTAGGATTGTTGGATCCCTGATTAGCTTGGCTGCCGTTCCAAGCCAGACTGGCCCTGATCGTCTGCCCCGTCTGGCGATCGTGGACAAAGATGTCCGAGACGCCGTTGCCATCGTCGTCCACCAAGTTGGTGGCCATAGATTCGAAATCCACGTATCGGCCATCGGCGCTGATGCTGGGGTTATAGGAATAGTGGTTGCCCTGGGCGCCGTTGGAGGCCACACTCACCCTGGTCGTCTCCCCCGTCAGACGGTCACGAACGAATATGTCTGCAGTTTCATTGGTGTCACTGACCACCAGGTTGCCGGCATGGGATTCGAAGGCAATGTACCGGCCGTCGGCGCTCATGCTGGGGCTGGTCGCATGCGGCAAGAGGGTACCCTGGCCGTCAGTGTTGCAGCCCAGGCTCACCCTCGTGGTCTCTCCCGTCTGCCGGTCATGCACGAAGATGTCATCGAAACCGTTGGCATCACCGCTCACGAGGTTGGTCGCCCTGGATGCGAAGACGACGCATCGCCCGTCGGCACTGACAAAGGGGAAGTAGGAATGATCGTCGCCCTGTGTGCTGTCCGAGGCTACGCTGACCCTACTGGTTTCCCCCGTCTGCCGGTCATGCACGAACACATCCTCCGCAGCGTTGTCGTCACCTGCCACGAGGTTGTCAGCAACGGAGTAGAAAGCCACGTAGCGGCCATCCGCGCTGATACTGGCCCACTCGGAGTTGTCGTTCGCCTCGGTGCCATCTGAAGCCACGCTGACCCTGGTTGTCTGCCCCGTCTGCCGATCATGCACGAAGATGTCTCCCGCGCTGTTGTAATCACCTGCCACGAGGTTGTCAGCAACGGAGCAGAAAGCCACGTACCGGCCATCCCCACTGATACTGGCTCCATACGAGTAATCGTTCCCTTCCGTGCCGTTGTCGCTCACACTCATCCTGGTCGTTTCCCCTGTCTGCCGATCATGTACGTAGATATCTGGATAAGAGTTTTCATTATTGGCCACCAAGTTGGTGGCGTAGGACTCAAAGGCAACGTACCGGCCATCCGCACTGATGCTGGCCAAGGTGGAGCCATTGTCAGCCTCACCCCCATCCCACGCGTTGTTTACCCTCGTCGTCTCTCCCGTCTGCCGGTCGTGGACAAAGATGTCAACCAGATCATTGGCGTCACCAACCACGAGGTTGGAGGCATAAGAGCAGAAGGCTACGTAACGGCCATACGCACTGATCCTTGGAAGGAACGAGCCTTGGTCGGCCTCGCCTCCATCCCAAGCCAGGCTCAGCCTGGTCGTCTCTCCCGTACCCCGGTCATGCACGAAGACGTCATACACTTCGTTGCTGTCACTTGTCACTAAGTTGCTGGCCTCCGACCAGAAGGCCACGTAGCGGCCATCCGCGCTAATGCTGGCGTCAAACGACGCGCCATTGCCTTGGGTGCCATCCGAGGCCACACTCACCCTGGCTATCTCACCGGTATGCCGGTCATGGACGAAAATGTCTTCCACCCCATTGTTGTCATTTGGCACAATGTTGCTGGCAGCGGATTCGAAGGCGACGTACCGGCCATCGGCGCTGATGCTCGGGTTGCGTGACCCGCCGTCTCCCTCGGTGCTGGGGACGCTGATCCGCTCGATGCTGACCACCTGAGCCGCGCCCAGAACCGGTTTGGCCCGCGGCAACAGAGCCACCGATAAGGCCATGCTGCCTGCAATGAGGACTGCCATGGCAAATGATAGAACCGCGAAGAGCGACCGTCGAGAATCACTGGACGTCACTTTGCACATAACGCCTCCTGTAGAATCTGGTCCGGTATCAGACGACTGGCCGAAGCCCCCTGCGCACGATGGTCTGCCAATAGAGTCTCTGCTTGCAGCAATTATAGCCCGTATGGGTCAAGCCCATCAACGACTGCGGAATGGCCACGGCATGATGCTGCTGATCAAGCGGCCTGCCGGTGTCACCGTCGCGATCTGCCTCTGCAACAGCCGACTCCGGCGCGCGCCGGCACAAGGCAGCGGACCAGAGCCTCACCAAGCCAATGCCTGGAGGATCATCAGGGCAGCCTGCTTGTCCAAAGGCTGGTTGTTGTTGCCGCACTTGGGTGACTGGACACAGCTGGGACACCCGTCTTCACACGGGCATTCCCTGACCAGTCTCAGCGTCTCCCGCCAGAGCTCCCGGATCACTTCAAAGCCTTTCTCGGCAATTCCGGTGCCCCCAGGGTGCGCATCATGGATGAATATCTGGGCCCTGCCGGTATCGGGATGGAACGGCGTTGACACCCCGCCAAGATCGTTGCGGTCGCATAGAGCGAAGAGCGGCAGCAGGGCGATGCAGGCATGCTCGGTGGCATGCAGGCCGCCAGCTAGGTCAAGATGGGCCTCGCCTATCTTGTCAATTGCCTCTTCAGGAAGATCGAACCAGAGCGCCACGGTGCTGAAATGGCTGGGAGGCAGATCCAGGAAGTCCTCCCCTATCACCTCCTCCGTGAACTGCATCTTCCGCCGGAAGCCCACGACTGTTGTCGTGACTTCGACTTCGCCCAGGTAACACTTGGCCTTGCCAGTGTCCTTCTGCATGAGCGTCTTCACGATGCGGATCTCCTCCACTTCCTTGGCCTGGGTGTAGTATGGGACGTCGGCCGGCACCACATAGGCGCAGCGTCCGGTAAGGTCCAGCTCTGTTACCAGGTAGGGCTCTCCGTAATGGAGGTATATCGCCCCCGGATGGACTTGAGACAGGGCCACGTGGGCGTCCACGGTCTCGATCTGCTTGTTGCCTTGGGAGGCGTCAAGGATGGTGTAGTTCTGGGACGAAGTGGAGCGGATGTTCACCGTCTCGGCGGGGTAGGCGGTGGTGGGGCTGGGATACCATTTACCCTCGCGTGACCTGAGCAGGCGAGCTTCCTCCATGGACAGAAGGGTGCTCCCCAAAGAGTCTCCCCAGTAGGCATCATCCCTGCCGGTCAACGGCCGTTCCCAGGCGGCGCAGAGCAGGTGCGACTGCATGACATACCGGTTCCCCGGATCGATGAGGGCCTCTTCACAGCGCTTGCCGAACAACGCCTCAGGATGGCGCATGAAGTACTGATCCAGCGGGCT
>JAUCPZ010000260.1 GCA_030372995.1 Dehalococcoidia bacterium | reverse complement strand
TCCCAATGCTATCGTCCGAGACGAATCCCTCACGCCTGCCGCGGCAGAGCTTTGCGGAGCTCATTCTGAAACCCGGGATGCCACGCGGACGCAGAAGCGGGGTTGATAGAAGTGAAGTGTCCGAAATGCCGGTTTGAGAATGCCGAGGGCATCAAGTTTTGTGGTGAGTGCGGAGCCAGACTGCACACGATCTGCCCGCAGTGCCACTACCTCAACGCCGCGGGCATGAAGTTCTGCGGTGAGTGCGGCCATGACCTGACCGCGGCCACTGCAGGCCGCGGCGTCGAATACGCCCGGTCCCAGTCACACACGCCAAAGGCCCTGGCAGACAAGATACTGGCCTCCCGCCAGAGCATGGAGGGCGAGCGCAAGCAGGTGACCGTACTCTTCGCCGATGTCGCCAACTTCACCAGGATATCAGAGAAGATGGATCCTGAGGAAGTGCATAGACTGGTCAGCGACTGCATGGCCATCCTCACGGAGGAGATATACCACTACGAGGGCACCATAGCGCAGTTCATGGGCGACGGGGTGATGGCCCTGTTCGGTGCGCCCATAGCCCATGAGGATGCGCCGCAGCGCGCCCTGTATGCCGCCCTGGGAATTCGAGAGCGCCTCAGAGCACATGCTGACAAGCTGCGGAAGGAGGGCATCGAGTTCTCGATGCGCATCGGCCTCAACACCGGACTGGTAGTGGTCGGCCGGATCGGCGATGACCTGACCATGGAGTATACGGCGATGGGGGACACGGTCAACTTGGCGTCGCGGATGGAGAGCACGGCTCAGCCTGGGACGATTCAGGTCGCGGAGGCCACCTATCGCCTGACCGAGGGATACTTTGATTTCCGGCCTCTGGGCAGGATTGAGGTTAAAGGCAAGAAAGAGTCGGTCAGGGCCTACGAGCTGCTGGGGCCGGGCCGCGCCACCACCCGGCTCGGGATATCGGAGATGCGCGGCCTGACGCCTCTTGTGGGCCGTGACAGGGAGCTTGACCTGCTGCTGGATGCCTTCAGCAGAGCCAAGAGCGGCAGGGGCCAGGCTATCTCCATAGTGGGCGAGGCGGGCGTGGGCAAGTCGCGGCTGCTGTACGAATTCAAGAAGACCATAGCCAACGAGGACATAACCTTCCTGGAGGGCAGGTGCCTGGCATACAGCAGAGGCGAGGCCTACCGCCCGATAGTTGACATGCTCAAGTTGAACTTCAACGTATCCCAGGACGATAATGCCGAATCCATTCGGGAGAAGGTCAAGAAAGGGTTGAAGGCGTTGGGGGTGGATGAGACACACACCCTTCCCTATCTTCTGGAGCTCCTGTCAGTCGGGGACAGCGGTATAGACGCCATTTCGATGAGCCGGGAAGCCAGGAAGGACCGGATCAGGGAGTCGTTGAAACGCATCGTATTGAAGGGCTCCGAGGTGCGCCCCCTTGTGATGGCTTTCGAGGACCTGCAGTGGCTGGACAAAGCCACTGAGGAATTGGCCAAATACATTCTGGACGGCATACCCGCAGCGAGGGTGATGCTGATATTCACCTACCGCCCCGACTTCATTCAAACCTGGGGGGGCAGGTCATATCACAACCAGGTAACGCTGAACCGGCTCTCGAACCGGGAGAGCCTGGCCATGGTGACGAAGATCCTGGGCACTGAGCACATAGACAAGAAGCTCGAGGACCTCATCCTGGAGAAGACCGAGGGTATTCCCTTCTTCATCGAGGAGTTCATAAAGTCCCTTAAAGACCTGCGAATCATAGAGAGAAAGGACGTTGTCTATTACCTGGCCAGAGACATCGCCAACATGGCCATACCGAGCACCATTCAGGATGTGGTCATGGCCAGGGTGGACTCGTTGCCGGAAACCGCCAAGGCCGTGCTTCAGACGGGCTCCGTCATCGAGAGAGAGTTCAGCTACGAGTTGATAAAGCGAGTAGCCGGCTTGCCGGAGCAGGAGCTGCTGTCTCACCTGTCGGCCCTTAGGGACGCTGAGCTCCTTTACGAGAAGGGGATATACCCCCAAACGACTTACGTGTTCAAGCACGCCCTGACCCGTGAAGTTGTCTACGACTCGATACTGAAGAACACCAGGAAGAGGCTGCACAGTGACGTAGGCCGCGCCATAGAGGAAATCCACAAAGACAACCTGAATGAGCATTACGCGATTCTGGCCGAGCACTTCATTGCCGGCGGCGACTATAACAAAGCTGCAGAGTATTGCCGGCTGGCTGCGAAAAAGGCTGAGAAGACAGCCTCCGTCAGTGATGCCATCACGTTCACTCAGAAGCGCGTGTCGTGTCTGGAGAAGCTGCCTCAGGCCGAGGACGTATTGAGAAGGATGGTGGATGCCAGAACAACCCTCGGGCTTTATTGGAGTCAGACCAATCACCCTGACCTGGCAAGAGAAGCGGTTGAGCCCATGGTAGACCTTGCTTTGAAGCTGGACTACAAGAGAAGGATATCCCAGATATACAGTGTACTGGGGATTTCCAGCTGGTGGTTGGATGAGGACTACACCCGCACCCGCAAGTACCTCACGGATGCATTGGCGATGGCAGAGGAACTGGGGGACCTCTTTTCGCTGGCAACAGCGAATTCGTACCTGGGAATCGTGTTCTCCATGACCTGCGAGTGGGAGAAGGCGTCCTATCACTTTGGAAAGGCGCTGGATATCAACACGGCGGGCAACAGCCTCTGGGGCATAGCAGGCGTCAAGAGTTGGAGAGCGGGTTGGGTCTATGACTACCAGGGGAAGAACGACCTGGGTTACGAAGAGACCTCCGAGGCCGTACGCATCGCTGAAACCAGCGGAGACATATACTCAAAGGCACATAGCCATACCTTTCATGGCCGCTCGTGTTACTGCAAAGGTCTTCTCGAGGATGCAGAGGAAAGCCTCTTGGCAGCCATCGATTTCGCCAGACGTGTGGACGACCCCGGGGCTCAGTCTGCCTCAGAGATGTGGCTGGGAGTCACCTATCTCGATACAGACAGGTGCATCGCGGCCAGGGAAGCCTTCGAGAGAGGGGTGTCACTGCTCGAACAACACAAGATGTTTCCTTCAATCCTGAACTTCGGCAGATTGAATCTGGCATTGGCGAAGATCCGCTGTGGCGAGGCTGATTTCCAGTTGGAGTTGTTGCAGCGTTACCAGGCTGCCACAAGGACGAAGTGGCTAGCGGGTGAAATGCTGAGATGCCTGAGCGCTATCCTGCTGAGTGCCGATCCAAAGCGCCTGTCCGAGGCGGAGGATTGGATCAACAGGGCCATTGAAGAGGACCACAAGAACGGCACGAGGTTCTCCCTGGCGCAGGACTTCGCACAGTATGCGGAGATCTGTAATGCCAAGGGCGAACCGGCATCGGCGAAAGAGAAGCTCGGCAAGGCAATCGAGATTCTCAAAGAATGTGGCGCCGATGGATGGGTCAAGAAGTACGAGGAGGAACTGGCACGGCTCTGACGGACAGCCTCATCCTGATACGCTTACACGGCATGTGAGCACGGCACGAAGTCAAAGACGGATAGCGAAAGGAAGGGGTGGATACATGGAAGACGCAGCGTTCCTCGCCCGGGTCCCCCTCTTCGCTTCTCTGAAGCCGCCTCTTCTGGACGAACTCGCCAGCAGGCTAACACCAAAGAGCTATCGCCGCGGTGAGGTCATCTTCCACCAGGATGACCCCGGCTCCGCCATGCACATCGTGAAGTCGGGCCAGGTGAAGATCGCCACCACCTCCCCCGAGGGCGAAGAGGTCATAATGGCCATTCTGAAGGACGGCGACTTCTTCGGGGAACTCTCCCTCCTGGATGACAAGCCCCGCTCCGCCAACGCCGTCGCTATGGAGGCCACCCAGACCCTGACTCTGCGACGCGGAGACTTCATGGACATGCTGAACAGGCACCCCGAGATGGTGGGCGGCATCCTGGCGTCCCTCGCCGAGCGCCTGCGCCGCACGGATCAACTGCTGGAGGATGCCGTCTTCCTCGACCTGCCGGCGCGGCTGTCAAAGCGTCTGCTGGAGCTGTCCCAGAAGCACGGCGTCAAGACCGACAAAGGCCTGGAGATCGATCTGCGCCTGACGCAACAGGACCTGGCCGCGGCTCTCGGCGTGACGCGGGTGGCCCTCAACAGGCATCTGGGCCGGCTGCAGGACGAGGACTTGATAGCGCTGGAAGGCAAGCGCATCATCATCACCCGCCCCGAAGAGCTCAGGAAGCGAATCTGCTAGCCCTGATTCTCTTACACCAGCGCGGCGATCTTGGCCGCCTGGGTGTGCACTTCGCAGGCATCCCGCGGCTTGACGCAGTCTCCCACCAGATGGAATTCGATGCCCGTCCCTTCCAGTTCCGCCGCCAGATCCGCGACTGAACGCATGCCCACCGAGAATATCACGGTATCGGCCGGCACGGGGTAGATCTCCCCGTTCATCAGGATAATCACGGACTTGTCGGCGATTTCCACCACCGTCGCGTGCAGGTAGAGTGGCACGCGGAGCTCGATCAGCCTGTTGGCAATGGACTGGAAGGTGAATTTCTCCAGCTTCACGCCGTCCTCCCCCAGGCCATTACGCGTGATGATACAGACCGGCTTTCCCTCTTCAGCCAGCTTGACCGCCACCTCCATCCCGATGAAACGGCCGCCCACCACGGCGGACGTGCCCTTCACCTCAACCTTCCCCGCCAGCACGTCGTGACCCTGTACGACGTGCTTCTTGTCGGCCCCCGGCACCTTCAACCCGACCGGCACCGCTCCCGTCGCCAGGATCACAGTGTCCGGCGCCGCCTTCAGGATTTCCTCGCGGGTGACGTTGTGGTTGAGCTTCACTGGTATCTTGAGCCTCTTGATCGCCTTGTCCAGATACTCGGTCAGGTGCCTGTAGCTGTCTTTGCCCGGTGAGGCGCAGGCTGTGATCCACTGGCCGCCCAACTGGCCGGTCTTCTCGTAGATGGTCACGCGGTGCCCTCTCTCCGCGAGATAGATGGCCGTCTCCATGCCAGCCAGGCCCCCACCCACCACCATGACCCTCTTCGGTCTCGCCGCCGGCGCCATGGGGTAGCGGGATTCCCGGAACAGGAAAGGATTGACGGTGCAAGATGGCGCCTGCGTGTCGTGCCTCAGGCAGTTGTTGCAGTAAAGGCAATTCCTCACGTCTTCGCGTCGCCCTTCACGGAGTTTGTTGGGCAGCTCCGGGTCGGCCAGCAGGGGCCGGCCCATGGCCACGAAATCGACCTTGCCTTCCTCGAGCACCTTCTCCGCGAGTTCCGGCGTTATCTTGCCGGCACCTATGACGGGGACCTTGACCGCCTGCTTGATCTTCTCCGCCAGGGGTATCATGGCTCCTTCCGGGAAGGGATATGCCGGTATGCCCAGCGGCGTCCAGAACTCCATCCCGGAGGACACGCTGATGGCATCGGCGCCGGCCCTCTCCAGGATCGCCGCCTGCTCCATGGCCTCGTCGATGCTCACCCCGCCTTCAATGTCATCGCTGGCATTCATCCTGACGATGATGGGGAAATCCTTTCCCACCACCTCTTTCATGCTCTCGACAATCCGCCGGGCGAAACGGACCCTGTTCTCCACGCTCCCTCCGTACTGGTCCGTCCTCTTGTTCGTCAGCGGAGACATGAACGTACTCACCAGGCAGCCGTGGCAGGCGTGCAGTTCGACGGCGTCGGCCCCGGCCTCCTTCGCCCGCCGTGCGGCCTGGGCGAAGTCGCCAATGTACCTCTCGATTTCGGCTTCGGTGACCACGTGGTACTGGTAGGTCCTCTTGAGCCACTGCGTCATGCTTGGCACCTTAATGGTGACACCTTTGGGGACGTGCCCGGAGTACAGGAATATCATGCCGATGTGCATCAGTTGAATCGAGAACCTGGCCCCGCCAGCATGGACAGCGTCTGCCAAGGCCTTCCAGTTCTTCACCTGGCCGTCATCGCTGATGACCATGGTGTACGGGAGGGAGGAATCAACGCTCACGGAGGCGTAGTGCGGCGTCACCATTGCCACGCCGCCATTGGCTCTTGCCGCGTAGTAATCGATCTCCCGGTTGGTCACGCCGCCGTGCGCATCAGCCAAGGAAACGCCCATGGCCGGCATGATCAGCCTGTTCTTCAAGGTGAGTCTGCCTATGGTCCCGGGTTCGAAAAGGCGCCTGAATCGCATTCTCCGATCTACTCCTTCTTGAATCCCTTCCAGAGTTCCCCTTTCCAGTTCACATAGATAAACGAGGCCTTCAGGATCTTCAGACTGGTCACCGTTTCCATGCTCCTGATGCCACGGATCTTTCCCAGTTCTCCGCTCAGCACATCCATCATCTCCCGCCGGTCGCGGAAGGTCATCCAGGCCAGCACATCGTAGCGGCCCGTGCAGAGCGCCACGCTGTGGACATTCCTGTGGCTGCCCACCCCCTCGGCCACTTCCTTGATCCTGTCCGGCGTCACCTTCAAACCAGTAGAAATGACCACCTTGTAGCCCAGGGCCGCAGGATCCACCATCGTCATCAGCCTGATCACACCTTCATCGTGGAGCCGCTTCATCCTTCTCAGAACGGTGGGCTTGCTCGTGCCTAGACTGGCGGCCAAGTCAGCCGCGGTCTGCCGGCTGTCGCGCTGCAGACTGCCGATAAGAGCCATGTCCAGTTGATCCAGAGAAACCGGCTTCTCCGCCGGCCGGTATCCCTCGCTGTCCGATAGATAGGCAGGTGATATCTTGACCTCCTGGCACATGATGGTCTCAAAACGGGAGAGCCCTTTCACTCTGCCTAGTCCTCCGGTGATGAAATCGAGGATTTCTTCCCTGCCCTTGAATAGCCCCCATGCCATGACGTCGAATGGTCCAGCACAGATGGCAACATAATGAATCGGCGCGAAGGATGCGAGTTCATCCGACACACCACGCAATCTGCCAGGCATGGTGTTGATGCCGAAGACGACGCTGTCCGTGTATCCGAGGGCAATATGGTCAGCGAGGCAGACAGTCCTGATGACGTGGGACTCGGTGAGCTTCTGCATGACACTGCCCACCGTCGGCCGGCTGATGCCGAGCTTCGCTGCCAGCCCCGACTGGGTGCTGCGCGGGTCAGACTCCAGCAGCTTGATAAGCCTCAGATCCAGGTCTTTCAGTTCAATGCGCCTTTCGGCAGACGGCTCTCCTGTCATGCTAACGTACTTGCACAAAATCAAAGCATTCGGCTAGAATCTTTACATCCAGATACATGAATTATGGCATCCCATCGCTGCCGAGTCAATTGACTCCTGGCGTGACTGACCGCACCGGAGGTCACCCGATGGCCAGTGAGGCAGTGAAAGAGCAGCGGCGGCATTCAGATCACCTTGCGCCGCCGTTAGATCAGACAGGTCGATCCCGTTATAATTGAAGGCTGCCTGGGAGGTGAGCTTGCGCATCGTTCGCTTCAAGGCCGACGGCAGACGGCGGTACGGAATCCTATCCGGAGGCTCCATCCACAGCCTCAGAACCAGTCCCTTTGCCCAAGGCGCCCGCGCCGCACACGATCCTGACCCCGACGGGTTCCGGTACAACGTCGACGAAGTCAAGCTACTGGCACCCTGCACGCCATCCAAGATCGTCTGTCTCGGTGTCAACTACCGGAGCCATGCTATAGAGACCGGGCTCCCCATTCCTCCCGTTCCCCTGATCTTCCTCAAGCCATCGACTGCAGTCATCGGCCCGGAGGAGAAGATCGTGCTTCCCCGGCTCGAGAAACGGCGCGTGGACTACGAGGCCGAGCTGGGCGTCGTCATCGGCCGCCGCGCCAAGGGCGTGCCGCGGGAGCGGGCCGGCGAATACGTTCTGGGATACACATGCTTCAATGACGTCTCCGAAAGGTACGCTCAGAAGTCGGATGGCCAGTGGACCAGGTGCAAGGGCTACGACACCTTCGCTCCCATCGGCCCCTGGATCGAGACGGAAGTCGATCCCGGTGACCTGCAGGTGGAGTCCTATCTCAACGGCGAACTGCGCCAGTCTGCCCGCACGAGCGACCTCATCTTTGGGGTAGCCGAACTCATCAGCTTCATCTCCAACATCATGACCCTCCTGCCGGGCGATGTCATCGCCACCGGCACCCCTTCGGGAATCGGCAAGATGCACCCGGGGGACGTCATCGAGATCAGGATAGAGAAGATCGGCACGTTGAGGAACTACGTGGTCGAACAAGAATAGGGAGCGCGTCCCGGGGAAGATGAGGTATCTGTTCCAGCCACTCAAGATCGGCTCCATGCCGGTGAAGAACCGCATCGTCATGCCGGCCATGGACCCCGGTTTCGGAACCGATGATGATGGGAGGCCGACGCAGCAGCTGGTGGCCTATCTGGAGGAGAGGGCGCGGAGCGGGCCAGGGATGATCATCTCGGGCACAATGCCCGTGCACCCCTCGGGAGCCGCCGAATCGCGCACGATCAAGATGATCCATCTCTGGCAAGAGGACGTCCTGCCGGGTTTGGAGGCGATGGTGGAGGCGGTGCACCGCCACGACGTCAGATTCGGCGCCCAGATAAATCACTGCGGGCTGGCGCATACGCCGTCACCCGCCATATCTGCCTCCGATGTGCCGGCGGCCATGAATGCCTCAGGCTCGTACGGCCGGGCCGCCACCAAAGAGGAACTGAAGGAGTTCGTCAAGTGCTTTGGAGTTGCGGCCGATAGATGCCTCAGGGCCGGCTTTGACTTCGTGGAGATCCACGCTGCCCATGCCTACCTCATCAACGAGTTCCTCACTCCCCGCTACAACCGGCGCACGGACGAATACGGCGGCTCATTCGAGAACCGGATACGGTTTCTGCTGGAGGTCCTGCGTGAAGTCGTCGACAGAGTAGGGCACAAGGTGCCGGTGGGCGTGCGCCTCTGCGGTGACGACCTCATCGGCGAGGACGGGTGGCGCTTGCCGGATGCCTGCAGGCTGGCGCCGATACTGGAAAGCGAGGGCGCCGCCTACATCAACGTGAGCCAGGCCGGGGCCAGCTACGGCATGATTCACGTGAATATCCCCCCGATGTATGAGCCCCAAGGTGGTTTTGTCCGGCACGCTGCAGAGGTCGAGAAGCATGTGTCGATACCGGTGGGAACCGTGGGGCGGATCAAGGATCCGGTGCTGGCCGACCGGATAGTCAGGGAAGGCCACGCAGATCTGGTCTGCATGGGAAGGGCGCAGTTGGCCGACCCAGATATGGTCGAGAAGGCCAGAAAAGGACTGTTGGCGGACATACGGCCGTGCGTGGCGGACTGCCTGGGATGCATCGAGGGCATATTGCGGTACGGCGAATCCAGTTGCACCGTCAATCCCAGGGTGGGCAGAGAGTATGCTATCGCAGACGTACCCGGTGAGAAGAGCGCTTCACCGAGGAAGGTCCTGGTGGCCGGGGGCGGATGCGCCGGCCTCGAGGCGGCCAGAAGGGCCGCGTTCGCGGGGCATAGAGTGATCGTCTGCGAGAGCAGGGGCTGGCTGGGCGGGCAGCTTCGCCTCGCCGCTATGATACCCGTGAGGCAGGAGCTGGCGGACATTCTCCCATGGTATGAGAGGGAGCTCAACAAGCTGGGCGTAGAGATACGGTTGAACACCGAGGTCGATGAAGCGCTTCTGGAATCGATGAGGCCGGATGTGCTAGTGGTGGCAACGGGGAGCCTGCCGGACATGCCCCTGGGGTTCGTCAAGGGACTGGGGAACGTGGAACGCATAGGCGTGATCACGGTGGACGAACTGTTGGAGGAGAGGCGCACCACGGGCGATGCCGTGCTGGTGGTGGGAGGAGATCAATACGGCCTGCAGGTCGCCGACTACCTCTCTGAGATGGGAAGGGCAGTGGTTGCCGTCGAGAACGGATCCCGCTGGGCGGAGCATATGGCCCTCAACGATTCACGCTATCTGATGGAGAGGTTGAAGCGGAAGGGCGTCAAACGGCACAGGAACGTGGAAGAGATCGAGATCTTGCCCAAAGATGATGTCTGGATGGTGAACGAAGGCAGAAGGGAAAGGCTGCCGGGCATTGAGACCATCGTGGTAGCCGCCGGCAGGCGTCCGAATGCGTTCCTGGCCGAGGCGGCGGACCGCAGGGGGATCGAAACCAAGATCGTCGGGGACGCGGGCGGTGTCAACAGGGAGGGACAGGGCACCATCATGGCCGCCATCGCTACCGGCTACGATGCCGGCCGTCAAATATGACTCGCAGCAGGAGACGGCATGAGCTCTCGCGGCCCCCTTCGACTCAAGCCGGGAAGGCGAGCACTGCCCTGAGGTTGGCGGACACGGCGCCGCCAGATTCGCCCCCGGGCCCCACTGGAAGGAGATGAGCATGGCTGCAGACGCGCGGTTTACCAGGCTCCTGGAATCCGGCCGCATCGGGCGCATGGAACTGAGAAACCGCATCATCATGGCTCCGATGGGAACCAGCTATGCAACGGAAGAGGGCTTCGTCACCCAACGGATGAAGGACTGTTACGAGGCCCGCGCCAGGGGCGGGGCCGCACTCATAATCCCCGGCGTCCTGTCCATCGATGCCCCCAGAGGGCGTTGCGAGACAGCCCAGTTGGCCATCTCGGATGACAAGTACATTCCCGGGCTGCGCGAGCTGGTGGATGTTGTCCACAGGCACGGCGCCAGGATCGCCGCGCAACTGCAGCATGCGGGCAAGATAGCCACCGTGGACCGCATGCAGGGTGTTCAGCAACTCTCGCCGTCCGAGACCGACCTTTATGCCGCCGAGATCACCACCGACATGACGGGAGAAGAGATCGGACGGCTGGCCAAACGCTTTGCCAACGCACCCGCCGATCAGAAGACGAAGGCCATGAGCGTGGAAGAAATCAAGCACATGGTGGACCGCTTCGCGCAGGCGGCGGAACGAGCCAAGAAGAGCGGGTTCGATGGCGTGGAGATACATGCGGGACATGGCTATCTCTTGAGCAGCTTCCTCTCTCCAGCTTCGAACAAGCGCCATGATGCCTACGGCGGTGACCTGAAGAACCGGGCCAGGTTCCTCCTGGAGGTGATCCAGGCCACCAGAGAGAGGGTGGCCAAAGACTTCCCTGTGTGGTGCCGCATCGATGGGCGGGAGTTTGACAACACAGAGGGAGGCATCACCATCGACGACGCCGTGGCTCTGGCCGTTCTGCTGCAGGAAGCGGGCGTAGATGCCATACACGTCAGCGCCTACGGCGGAGTGATTTCGGGCTTCATCGATGCCCCGATCTGCTACCCTCCGGGCCACTTGGTGCCCTACGCTGCTGCCGTCAAAGCGGCCGTCAAGGTGCCGGTCATTGCGGTTGGCCGGATCAGCCCCGAACTCGGCGAAGAACTCCTGCGGCAGGGCAAGGCCGATTTCATTGCCATGGGCCGGGCGCTGCTCGCGGATCCCGACCTCCCCAACAAGCTGGCCTCGGGGAGGGAAGATGAGATCAGGCCCTGCATCCGTTGCTACGTGTGCGCCGCCCAGCACATCGAGGACTGGCCCACCATCTGTTCCGTGAACGTGGCGACCGGCAGGGAAGCCGAGTTCGCCATCAAAGCGGCGGCGAAACCGAAGAACGTAGCGGTCATCGGCAGCGGTCCTGCGGGCATGGAGGCCGCCCGGATAGCCGCCCTGCGGGGCCACCGTGTGACGCTGTACGAGAGGAACCGCCGCCTCGGCGGGTCGCTCGTCTTCGCCTCGGTGGTGAACGCGGACAACGAAGGGCTTCTGGACTACATGACCCGTCAGATGAAGAAGCTGCCCATCAATATCAGGACGGGAGCAGAGGTCAGCGCAGACTCCATCGCCGCCGCGAGGCCCGACGTGGTCATCGTGGCCGTCGGGCCAAACATCGCCCCGCCCCAGATCCCCGGCAGCAGCCGCCGCAACGTCATCACAGGCAAGGACCTGCGCGAGATGATGAACGGGCGGGACATCTCCGGCAAGCTCCGGTGGTGGATGAGGATGGGTCTGCCCCTGGTCAGGCCGGTGCTGCAGCGCATCAGGCCGTCCGCCGCAGCCGCGCTGACGCGGCGCTGGATGCCCATCGGTAAGAGAGTGACAGTGATCGGCGGCGACCTGGTGGCGATCGAGGTGGCCGAGTTCCTGGTGCAGAGGGGGAGGGAGGTGACGGTCGTCTCTGGCCTGCGTTCAATGGCGCCGGAGATGGCGCTGCCGCGCAGGTGGAGGGTGCTGAAAGACCTTCGCGAGCACGGCGTCATCATGATCAACAGAGTGAAATACGAAGAGATAACCGACAGGGGCGTGGTCATAGCAGATAAGAAGGGAAACAGGCAGACGATCGAGGCCGACACGGTAGTCCTAGCCGAGGGCATCACCGCGAACCCTGCGCTCTTCCAGCAACTGCAGGCGAGGCTGCCGGAGGTCTACCAGGCGGGCGACTGCGCCGACGTGCGCCTGATACAGGGAGCTATCGAGGACGGTGCAAGGTTGGCCATCAAGACATGATCCGCGTTGCCGGCCGCCAGTGAATGGACGTTTGATAACAATGAAGCCCGAAAGCCAGAAGCCGCGGGTGTTCTACAACGACGCCGAGTTCGAAGCCGCCTTCGGTGCCGAGGCTAGCCAGGCTGTAAACATGCTCAGCAGGTACGCCGAAGGCATTTGCCGCGACTGCGGCGGCGAGTGCTGCCGCCGCATCAGGTGCGAGTTCTACTCCAGGCATTTTGGTACTTGCCCCATCTTCGAGTACCGGCCGGCCAAGTGCCGTCTCTATTTCTGCGAGAAGGTCCTCGAGAACGAGGCGCTGAGCGCAACGGAACGCGAGATGCTGAGCCGGCCGGCGGTGGAGCTTTCCGAGCGGCTGAGAAAGGGGTGGGGCCTCGGCGTCTTCATTGAGCCCCCAGTCAGGATCGGAGAGAAGAGCTGGCTGGCCGGGCTGGGCATAGACACAGAGGTCGCGGCATCCATTGACCTGCTGGAAAAGGGAGCCATTGACGCTGAGTCGGCACGATCCGTTCTTCTGGGGCTCGTGCTGCGGTGCCGGCGCGCCGTTTAGGGGCACAGCATGCTGGGCCCCGGCGTTGTCAACGGCAATCTGCGGTCAATGCACGATGGATGAAGGGCCGACCAGAGTCGCCGGTATGAACTCCGGAGGCCTCACCAGTTCCATGACGATGGCCTTCGGCTGGCATTTCAGGACGCATATCCCGCATCCCACGCACTTTTCCTTGTTGATCACGGCCACCGGATTCTTGGCTCCGGGAACAATCTTCATCTCGATCGCGTCGAAGCAGCACACCGGCACGCAGTCCTTGCAGCCGTTGCACAGATTATTGTCCACCTTGGGCAGGAAGCGGCTCGGCGACAGCGCCGCGGCCACCTTGTCGCCGCGGATGATGGGGTTCAGCACCAGACAGGCGTCGCCGCAGCAGTAGCAGATGAACTCCAGGCCTTCCATGACCGAGATGTTGGTCACGGTGGGCGTGAGGCCGGCCTGCGTGGCCTCGTGATGGATGGCGATGGCCTCATCGGCGGACACCTTCTTGCCGCTGCCCCGGTAGAGGTCGTATTCCGCCCGCCGCCCGAACTGGGTGCAGGTGAACGTGGGATGCTTGCACGTCGCGCCCTTCGAAGCCTGCGCCCCAACACGGCAGCAGCATCGCCGGATGCTGATCAGATCCTTGTGCGCCATGATGATATCCTCAGCGCTCTCGTACGGCAGGAGCTTCACACCGGCCGGCACGGCCTTAAGAGGCAATATCACCCGCAGCGCCGGAGTGGGTAACTGGGTCAGTCCTCCGACGATCTCCTTCCACCATCCTGACTCATAGAAGTCCATCCAGAGCTGGCCGATGCCCTCGGGAATGGCCTCCGGCACGCTGGCCAGGATGTTGTCGTGTAGAGTGCCCAAGTCACGCGGGAAGCGTATGCCCTTGCGTGAAGTCACCACCAGGCCGCGGCGGGCCAGTTCGTGGATCTTCTCTTCGACGGCCTTCTCCGTCATGTTGAACTTGGCAGCCAGGTCCGCGTTCGATGCCGGCAGTTCCAGCAGGAACCGGGCCTCCTCAGGTTTCATCGCCTTCTCCAGGATCTGGTGCAGCAGCTTCGAGTCCGCATGCCCTGTACGCTCTGCGAGTTTGATGTAGGCTTCATCAGTTGCCATGGTCCGATTCCTCCTTCTCAGGACTTCACTCGAATCCCGGGGGCTTCTACCTCAGTTGTTCTCAACCCCCTTTGTCCCCCAATCTTGGAGGACGATAGAAGGATCTGGGGACACCCCAGACCCCGGTCCGCCTCAGGCGGGCTGCACCCGTCCACTCGCTTTCGCAAGACGGGAATCCGGAGCAGACAGTGGCCGACCGCGAACATTAGAGGTCATGCCTTTGGCGGCGCAAACATGTTAGCAACCAGCTTGGTTTCTCCTCTGTTCCAGGCTTCTTCAAAGAGGCGTCTGTAGCCCGTATGCTTTATCTTCCACTGCCCGCCGACCTTGACGTACTCATCATAGTAGAAGTTGACTTCCCGCGTCGCCACGTTGCGGTCCGTGATAATGAGCCCTGCTTCAGATGTCCAAACACCCTTCGCTGTTGTCTCGCTCGTTATGTCAATTTCGGGCTGGTGCCCCTGGTGCATGCTGACCACGGTGTCCGCTCCCAAGCTCTTCTTCAGGAACCCGATAATCGCCTCGACGCCTTGGAAGCTGTACTTGCCGTCGGTGTAGCTTGTGGTGGCGTCTTCTGTGAAGCACTGCGCCAGCTCGTCCCAGAGCTTGGAGTCAAGACAGCGGAAGTACTTGTGCTTCAGCCGCTTGATGGCCTCGATATCTTCCAAGGCCGCCATCCTGCGCTCCAGTTCCTTGATTCTGGCCTCCAGATCTGCCGAATCGGCCATATCAACGTCCCTCCCACGTGGATGGCTGGTGCATTCTATCGAGTATCCTCAGGCTCTCCGTCTCGTTCCGGTCCCACATCTCCCGGTAGACGAGGTCATACCCGGTGGACTTGATCTTCCACTGCCCATCGACCTTGACGTATTCGTCCTGATAGAAGGCGGCGCCGTGTATCCCCCTGTTCTTCAGGGTGATGATGTCATCCTCCAGGGCCCACCTGCCCACAGCAGTGGTCTCGCTGGTGATGGTAATCTCCGGGTGGTGCCCATGGTGCATAGTGAGGACGGGCATGTCGAGAGTGCTTTTCAGGAATTTCATGATGGCGTCGCGGCCTTCGTAATGATCGCGCCCGTTGTTGTAGTTGGTGACGGCGTCCTCGGTAAAGCAATCAGCCAGTTCATCCCACAGCTTGCAGTCGACAGCATGGAAGTACCTTGCCTTGAGCTGCTTGATGGCCTCGATGTCCTTCAGCACTTGAACCTCGTGCCGCAGGCGCTCAATCTCAGATTGCAGTTCCCCTAGACTAGCCATGGGTTGCTCTTCATAAAGGCGCCTGTTTCAGCCCCCTTGATCCCCCACTCTTGGGGGAAGAAAGGAGAGTTCGGGGGACACCCCCAGACCCCCGGCAGCCCGCCTGAGGCGGACTGCACCTCCGTCAGACTCTCCTCTCCCTTGATGGGAGAGGATGAAGGCGAGAGTGACACGCCATTCAAAACCCCGATCCACCCGAGGCGGACACGCTGCCGGATTTCGGATGCGGAACCCGGTGACATTCCAGATCCCCAGCCGCTATTCCTGCTGCTTCCGTCCGGCTTGGGCCATGTGGTTGGCCGCGACGTAGCCGAAGACCATGCTCTTGCCCTGCGCCGCCCCGCTGTCATAGTGATGGCCCAGCGGCAGCATGGCTGTCGTATTGCTCGTGCCATAGAGCCCCGGTATGACCTCACCGCGCACGTCGATGACCTGAGCGTTGGTATTGATCACCAGACCTCCCAGGTTCCCGGCGGTGGTGAGCGAGAGCTTCACGCCATAGAACGGTGGCTTTTCCAGCGGCCCGAGCACCGCCATGGGACCACGGTTCGGGAAGATGGCCTCCGCCCAGCGTAGATCATACACGCTTTCGCCGCGGTGGAAATCGGGGTCCTTGCCCTCCCGGGCAAAACGGTTGAACCGCTCGATTGTCTCGGTCAGATTGTCACCGGATATCCCCAGCGCTTCCGCCAGCGCCCTCGGGGTGTCGCCCTTCTTCACCAGCTCATTGACATCTGTTCCGCCCCGCTTGAGGCCGGCGAAGGGGAAGATATCGCGGAATCCCTGGTCGCAGATGGCAAAGATGGGCAGGTTCTTGAAGCCGCCCCTCTGCCTGTCGTACTCCAGGAAGGCGCGCCCCATATCAGGATAGAAACACTCGTCGCAGCAACGCTTGCCATCGCGGTTCACCATAATGTACCCGGGATAGCCGTAGATGAAGGGACGGTGCAGATGCTGGTTGTGGCCCACGATATCGCCAGGCAGGCCCAAGCCCGGTTGGAAGATGCTGTGGTCCATCAGGGCCACTGCCGCCCCCAGCTCCATCCCCATGATGTGGCCATCGCCCTCGTTCGTGGGGCAGGTGTAGGCATGCAGCGGCGGCGAGTAGATGAACCGCTTGTTCATCTCCTCGTTCCACTCGAAACCGCCGGTGGCCAGGAGGACGCCCCTGTTGGCCCTGACGAAGAAATCGTGGCCGTCCCGTTGCGCCCTTATGCCGACCACGCGCCCATTGTCCACGATCAACTGCTTGCCCGGGGTATCCGTGAACACCTCCACGCCCCTTTGGACGCAGCCGAGCACCAACGCGCCGATGAGAGCGCGGCCCTGGACCCAGGGCGGCCGCGGCCCGATGAGGTACCGGACCGGATCCTTGGCCACCTTCGCCACGAGAGGATGCTTCTTCTCAGCCTCCTCGAGAACGCCAGGCATGACCTTGGCATCAGGCCAGAGCTTGCGCCCCAGGGGCACGCCCCCCGGTACATCCGCACAGTACTCGGTTCCGCTGCTATCATCCTCGACGCACATGCGCAGAGGCGTGTGGTCCTCCAGATACTTCACCATCTCTGGACCGGCGTCCAGGTACTTGCCCAAGATGTCCTCGTCGTGATGGCCCATGCTTAACTGTCGGACGTAGCGCAGCACTCCTTCGCGCGTGTCCTTGCAGTTCACCTCAGACATGTGGTGGCTCAGTGGAATCCATATGGCCCCGCCGGAGTATGCGGTGCCTCCCCCCAGCACCGGCCCCTTCTCCAGCACCACGGCACTCATCCCTTTGTCCCGCGCCAGGATGGCCGCAGTCAGGCCCCCAGCGCTGGAACCGACCGCCACCAGGTCCACTTCCATATCCCACTTGCCAGGCACCATGTGCTTGATCATCTGTTATTCCTCCGTCGTATTATTCAGGCCAGCCGGGTCACCGTTCCTAACTTGCCTCACCTCGAGGAGCGATTCTCCCGCCTGGGGCGGGCTTCGGCCGCGTCAGCGTGTTGGCAACCGTTTGCGCATATGAGTCTGCAGCCAGGTTCGGAGTCTGCATGCGCGTCTATCATACTAACAGAAGCGTGCTTGAACGTCAAAACGCGCCGCTCATGGTCTCCGCTGTCCTCCGACGCGTCCTGCTTGTCGGACCACTGGCACAACATACGGCCGGTCACGGCGAAAGGCCTTTGGCGACCACATGACGCCTCTAATGCGTCCGCTATCCCTTGCGCTTGCCTCTCTTCGTCTCTGCCCCAGCTGCTGATGGCAAGGCGTCCTCAGCCAGATACCTGTGTGACGACTTCACAATCTTCAGGCTGGTCATGGTCTCTGCATGCTGCAGCCCGGGCAGGTTGCCGAGTTCAACCGTAATGAAATTGGCCAGATCACCGAGCTCCCGGAACATGGCCCAGGCAAGGACATCATAGCGGCCGGCGCAGACAGCCACCGTCTGTACGTTCCGGTAGGACCCGATGATACCGGCGGCCTCGTCCACTTTGGCCGGATCAAACTTTAGTCCTATTGAGGCCACGCCCTCGAATCCGAGGGCCAGCGGATTTACCAGGGCCACGACCCGCATCACTCCGCTGTTCTGCAATGCCTGGATCTTCCGCAGCACCGTCGACTGGCTGGTGCCCAGCTTCCGCGCCAGCCAGCGGCTGTTCTGCCTGGCATCCACCTGAAGCTCTTTGATCAGGGCAAGGTCCAAGGAATCGAGCGCTGCCGGGAGGGGCTGGGCGGGATGCGAATCGGGTGCGTCGGAGAGCAGCGGGCCAAAGATCTTGGCGTTTCTGAGAATCAGCATGCTCTCAATATGGAGGACCCCGGGGAGGTTGCCGATGTTGCCGACGAGGAAGTCCAGGAAATCCGTGCGCCTCCGGAAGAGGCCGGAGGCTATGATATCAAAGCGCCCCATGCACAGAATCAAGTGCTGGATGCGCGTCAGCGAGGCAAGTTTGTCCGCCACCGCGGGTAACTGATCAGAGCGCACATTTATGCCCATGATGACAGACGTGGTGAAGCCAAGTGATATCGGATCGGCCAGCCCTACTATCCGGACAGCGCCCGTATCCAGCAGCCTCTGCAGCCTGGCGCGGACGGTGTCGCGGCTCATTCCCAGTTTCTGGGCAATCTCGGTATGCGGCTGCCTGGGATCCGTTTCCAGTTCCGCTATCAACCTAACGTCGGTCTGGTCGAGGGCGTCGAATTCCTGTTTGATCGTCTCGTCCTTCGTGCGGCCCATTGTCTAATGGTCCGAAGGTGGCTGCACCGCCAATCCTAACCCTTTTTTGCATCCCAGGGCAAGCTCGTGTACTCGGTCGCTGCGCCATCCTGGCGCGAGGGCCCGATTCTACTGGACGAATAGAGTTCGTTGCGCCTGCCATCGTGGGTCCTATAGAATAGGTGCCACTGGCCTATGGCAACGCACTCTGAGGCCCCTAAGCATGCACGATGAAGCCGCGCCCTTTGGAGATTCTGCGGACTCGGTGCCCAGACAGGGAGGTATGAAATGGGTTCAATGTTCGATTTGAGCAGGAGGATCGCCATCGTCACCGGTTCCGGCAGAGGTATTGGCAAGGCCATAGCCCTGGGGCTGGCCCAAGCGGGCGCCGACGTAGTCGTGCTGGCCAGGACTGCCGCCGACATCGAGAAGACGGCCTCCGAGATACAGGCACTCGGGCGGAGGGCGCTGGCCATACCCACTGATGTCCGGATCAGCGAGCAGGTGTACAACGCGGTGGAGACCACCATGAAGGAGTTCGGCTGGATCGATATCCTGGTGAACAACGCTGGCGCCTCGTTTTTGAGTCCCACGCTGCAGCTCACCGAGGGAGGCTGGGACGCGCTCGTCAGGGAGAACCTCAAGACGCCCTTCCTGGCCAGCAAGGCTGTGGCTCCAGCCATGATCAAGCAGGGCAAAGGCGCTATCATCAACATCTCTTCCACTGAAGGTGAGCGGTCGGCGGCCACCTGTGCCGCCTACGCAGCGGCCAAGGCCGGCGTCATCAACCTCACGCGCAGCCTGGCCGTCGAATGGGCCCCCCATGGCATACGCGTCAACTGTATCAGCCCCGGATACGTGGAGAACCCGGGCATGTCCGAGGCCATGGAGCAGTTCCCCGCGCTCAAGGAAAGGCTGTCGCGGGTGCCTCTGCAGCGCTCTGGCAAGTACGAAGACATTGTTGGCGGCGTCATCTACCTGGCCTCTGACGCCGCCAGTTACGTCACCGGCGTCAATCTCATCATCGACGGCGGCATGACCGCGGTATTGGGATGAACGCCCATCGGCAGATTGCCCCAAGGCCCGAGCCAGTTGAGAAGACCTAGATTGCCGACACGCCAGAGCCGCTGGGAGGGAGGCAAAGATGGTGCATGCAGAACTCGAGGATTTCAAGACGAGGTGGTATGGGATAGCCATCTACTTGCGCAAGGAAGAGATCGATCTTCTGATCGACCGGCTGGCCGAATTGAGACGGGCGAAGGACAAGCATTTCCATACCTCGGGCGACTCCAAGCCGGAAGGCGGCATAGCGGACATGGAGTTCAACTTACAGGAAGGCGAACAGGACGATATGTTCTTCACAGGCTTTGCCATACCTCCTACCCGTTGATCATATGGAGCCGTAGGGCTGATCTAGCGGGTCCGCGATAGATCACAGATGGACTACGATCCTGACAGACACCATCGACGCTCCATTCGCCTGAGAGGATATGACTACGCCCTGCCGGGGGCATATTTCGTGACCGTCTGCACATATCAGCGTGAGTGTCTGCTGGGGCGCATTGAATCCGGGCGCGTCGTGCTCTCCGACGCCGGCGAGATGGTGCGAAATGAATGGTTCAACACGGCCAACATACGGCCCTACATTCGGCTGAACGAGGGCGAATGCGTCATCATGCCGAATCACATGCACGGCATCGTTTGGATCACCGATAACGTAGGGGCTGTCTCTTATACACATCTCCGAGCCCACGAGACAGCG
>JAUCPZ010000259.1 GCA_030372995.1 Dehalococcoidia bacterium | reverse complement strand
CTTGTCAGTGGCGGACGTAAACTTTACGAAGATGGCGGGTGAAAATGTTACACCTTGCTAAATAGCAGGGCAGCCTCTTTACTTGGGGCAAGGAGGCTGGCCCATGCTGAGCAAGGAGGTGTTCATTGTGCTGAACCACTACCTCAAGGAAGGGGTGCCCAAGGCCGCCATCGCCAGGAAGCTGGGTGTCAGCCGGATGACCGTCTACCGCCAGGCTGTCAGCGGCAAGACGGCGCCCGGATACACGCCCAGACCGCCCAAACCCAGAGTCATCGATCCTTTCCAGGAATACATCCGGGAAAGACTGGCGCGGTACCCGGAGCTTACTGCAGTCAGGCTCTTCGCGGAGATCAGGGAGGATGGCTACAGTGGGAAGTACACGGCGGTGAAGGACTTCGTCCGCCTTGTCCGTCCCAAGGTGCCGCTGGAGGTGGAAAGGCGCTTCGAGACTCCCCCCGGCGACCAAGCCCAGGTGGACTTCGCCACCTTCAGGACACCGTTTGGGACGGTCCATGCCCTCCTGGTCGTCCTGTCCTGGTCGAGGTACCTCTGGGCGAGGTTCTACCTTCACCAGGATGAGCTCACGGTACTCGGGGGACTGCACCGGGCCTTCATCACGTTTGGCGGGGTGCCGAAGACGCTGCTGCTTGACCGGATGAAGACGGCGGTGGCCAGCCCTGGAGAAGACGGGCGGGCGGTCTTCAACGAGGAGATGCTCCGCTTTGCCGCACACTACGGCGCCAGGCCCACCGCCTGCCGTCCTTACCGCGCCAAGACCAAGGGGAAAGTGGAAAGAGCGGTCTCCTACTTGAGGACAAGCTTCTTCTACGGGCGGGCTTTCCGGGACCTCGAAGACCTCAATACCCAGCTTGAGGCGTGGCTCAAGGATACGGCCAACGCCAGGGTACATGCGACGACGGGGGAGGTCCCGGAAGTCAGACTGGGACAGGAGAAGGCTCACCTGTCGCCGCTGCCCACGGGAGGGTACACGCCCTTCGTCTCCCTGGGCAGGAGGGTGGGGCATGACGGATACATCTCGTACAACGGGAATGACTACTCGGTGCCGGAAGGGCTGGTAAGGCCGGACGTAACGGTCTTGGCTTCACTTGAAGAAGTGAGGCTCTACCAGGACGGGTGCCTCATCGCCATCCACCCCGTGCTGGAGGGGAAAGGCAGGCACCATCTGGATCCTGAGCACCGGCGGGGAAAGAAGGAGACTCACGGGCCCTATCTGACCCGGAAGACGACCGGGAGTAGTGAACTCCTGGACGTCCAGAGACGCTCCCTGCAGGTGTACGAGGAGGTCCTGAGATGAGCGCCAGAACCACGGTGGCCTCGATCAAGGCCCATCTCGCCGACCTGGGCATGCCGGGGAGCCTGGAGGTGGTGGACAGCCTTCTTGAAAAGCTGGATAGCGGCGTCCTGAGCCCGGCCGAGGCGATGGACCAGCTCCTGGCCGCCCATACCAGCCTCAGGCGCGAAAGGCGGCTGGTGGCCGCCATGCGCTCTTCAAGGCTCCCCTCGATAAAGAGACTGGACAGCTTCGATTTCACTTTCCAGCCTTCGATCGACCGCCACCAGGTGCTGAGCCTGCACGAGCTCACCTTCATCGAAAGGAAGGAGAACGTCATCCTCCTGGGCCCGGCAGGGGTCGGAAAGACGCACATCGCCATATCCCTGGCGGTCTCCGCGGCGGAGCGGGGCAAGAGGATATACTTCAGCACCCTGTCGGATCTGGTGCTTTCACTGGTGGAGGCGGAGAAGCAGGGAAGGCTGAAAGAGAGACTGACGGTGCTGCGGAATCCCTCTCTCCTCATTGTGGACGAGATAGGGTATCTGCCGGTGACCGCCGGCGGGACCAACCTCTTCTTCCAGCTGGTGAACGCCCGGTACGAGAGAGGGTCGATGGTCCTGACGTCGAACAAGAGCTTCAAGGACTGGGGAGAGATCTTCGGGGATTCGGTAGCAGCCTCGGCGATGCTGGACCGTCTGCTGCATCACTGTCATATCGTCAACATCAGGGGCAACTCGTATCGTCTCCGGGAGTATCCCGGCCTTTCCCTGCCGCAGGGGATCGCGGCGGCGCCGAGAAGGGGAAGACCAAGAAAGACTCTGCAGGACCCCGAGCTCTTGCCCAAATGAGGAAGCCAGGTGTAACAAAACGGCCGCCAAAAACGTAACATTTTCGGGCGCCCTTGACACCTCTTGATTACGGCATAGTCAGCCAGGTATTCGCTCTTGGTCTTGTGTCCCCACTCATATAGCTCCTGGATCTTCTTCAGGCGGGCCTGGAGAGTTGACCGCTGCTTCTCCACATCATAGACGGCATGAACCTTCTTCTGGGCCTCGATGATCTTCTCCCGGTAGTCATCTGGGAGGTGAAAGGCCTTCAGGTAGTCCAGGAGCTGTCCCTCATAGACATCCAGGAAGGTGGAAGGCTCAGAGCACTTGTCGCTCTTGATGCGGCCATTGCAGACCAGCCGGATTCTGCCTCTGCCAGTGAAGGTCCTCATGGTGCTGCCGCACTCATGGCAGCGGGCTATGCCGGTCAGCGAGTAGCGGTGAGCCTTGGCCGGGATGTGCCTGGTGGTCTTGGTCATCCTCTTCGCCCTCGCCTTCTGTGCCTCCTCAAACTGCTCAGGCTCGACGAAGGGCTGGTGCTTGGCCTTGATCCAGCCACCATTCCCATCGGTGATATGCCCGGTGTAGAAGCGGTTACTGAGCATGTCCTTGATCTGTCTCTTATACACATCTGACGCTGCCGACGAGTTCCGAACGGTGTAGATCTCGG
>JAUCPZ010000258.1 GCA_030372995.1 Dehalococcoidia bacterium | reverse complement strand
GCGACACGGCGGACCCACTCAAGCTTGGTTGCCCTTCCTTCCAAGGTAGCGAATATGTCAAGGAATACGAGTTCGTCGACTCCCTGCTGGCAATAGGCTACGGCCGCCTCTACCGGGTCGTCGACCTCTCTCAGATTCTCGAAGGCGACTCCTTTCACGACCTTGCCTTTCCTGACATCGAGGCATGCTATGACTCTTACTAACCGCAAATAACCTCCCTGTAATCAACCAGGCTCTCATAGTCCATAGTGGTGCACATCGAGTGATTCTCCGCCTCTATGCCCGCTTCCTGCGCGGCGGCGACGGGGTTAAGACCGCCGATGAGGATCACACCTATCTTGTTCGGTTCCACTGGGACCTCACACAGCGCTTCACTCACGTTTCCCATGGTGATCGTGGCCCCGACCTTGGCTCGCGACAAGCCTTCCAGCACGCGGTCGGCCAGCGGCCGGCATACGGCTGGTATTTCCCTGAAGTTGGCCAGTATCTCCCCGCTGCCCGTCGCAGCGGTTTCTCTGACGGAGGTCATCTTGGCCCTGATGAATATCTCTGATGGATCGAGCGAGCAGCCATTGTAGTGGACTATTTCGGTGAAGCGCAGTGGCCTGTGTCCCTGTAACTGGAGCGTGCCCCCGAAGCGGGAGTCCATCGGGATGCCTGCCTTCAGCAGAGTGCCGTTAACCACCACGCTGCAGACCGTAGCCAGCGCGATCTGCCCTTCCGGAACACGGATATCCCCGATGAGCCTTCCACTCTCGACCACCGCCACCAGCGGGCTGGCACACAGGCCCCGCTCGAATACCGGTCTCATCACCTGGATGGCCTTCTTGAATCTATCCTTCTGGAAAAGCGAGACGTTAACCGGGACGCTCCCGCGCCCAAGCTCATAGTCGAAAGTGGTGTGGAACGCCAGGAGCTCGATGCGACTGATGGCAAGACCAACCTTGTCCTTCACCAGGGCTGCTCTTATCTCACTCAGCCCTTTCTCGGTGATCTGGCGGCCGTCCTGTCTGCCTACCAGCTGTGTCAGACCGCGCTCATCAGTGAGTTGAAGGTGATATCTGACCGCCCTCTCACTAAGGTGTATGCCCTGATCCTCCAGGCACTGAGCAATTATCCTGGCTCCTGACGGCTTCTGAAGGGAGCTCAGCACCTTCAGAATGGCGAGGGTCTTTCTCTCGACGTCGTGATTCTCGAAACCCATCGGACATCACTTGCCGATAGCCACCGTTCCGAGTGCTGAATATACACCAGGCGCACGTATGTTGTCAAAACGTCACATTGTGACACAAGTGTAACAGTAGCCCGCTCTTGCCGATCACCTGCCGATCTCAGGTTGGTGGGATGACGGCAATCGCACTGACCCACCCGGGGAATAGAGCGGTGATGGGTTGGCTGTTCGGGCTGGGGATCTGCGGATGCAGGCCGAATTGGGGTTCTGGTGCCTAGCGGTGGCCCGCCACCTCAACTCTTGAACAAATATCCGGTGCCCCGCTTACTGAGTATCATGCGGGGCGGTGAGTCCTTCAGCTTCTTCCTCAGGCGCCGGACACAGATGCGGATGTTTTCCGTATCTCCCCAATAGCTCTTCCCCCAGATCTCCTCCATGATCCGCTTGTGGGATACCGCCCTGTCCTTGTTCTTGACCAGCAGCACAAGGAGCCGGTACTCCAACGGAGTGAGGGTAACTGGCCGGCCGTCCACCTTCACCTTCTGATTCACGAAGTCGATCTTGAGGCGTGGGCTAATCAGGGCATCCTTCTTCATCTTCAGCGGCGTCTTCTCGGTGCGCCTCAGCACGGCTTTAATGCGGGCGAGAAGGGTAAGATAGTTGAACGGTTTGACGACGTAGTCGTCGGCGCCGGCCTCCAGTCCCCTTAGCATGTCCTCGTCATCGGACCGCACGGTGAGGATGATCACCGGCACGGCCGATGTCTTGCGGATCTCCTTGAGTACGTTGAACCCTGTCATGTCAGGCAGATTGATATCCAGAATGACGATATCCGGGGATTCTTCTTGGACCAGCCGGATTCCCTCTTTGCCGGTTGGGGCTCCAATGACAGCAGCACCGGGCCAGCGGAACTCGAAGGCTAGAGCTATGGCATCAATAATGCTCTTTTCGTCCTCTACTACGACTGCTTTCATCGTTGGTCTCCCTTGACGGCCGCCTGTGTGGCTTTCACTTGACCACTGGCAGCGTGAAGAAGAAACTACAGCCTTTGCCGGGCCGGCTCTTCAGCCAGATTCTGCCGCCGCTGAGTTCCACCAGAATCTTGCATAGTGCCAGCCCTATCCCCAGGCCGCCGCTCTGGCTCTCGTGTCGCGACAACTGGTACCCGGGGTCAAACAGTCTAGCTTGCCGTTCCGGCGCAATGCCTGGGCCATAGTCACGGACTTCTACCTGCACCGAGTTGAGAGTCCGGGTGGCCCTGATGCGGATCTTCTTGCCGTCCCTGGCGTATTTGAACGCGTTGTTGATCAGGTTGAACATGATCTGACGGACGCGTTCCGGGTCTGCCTGAACCTGAGGCAAGGGCTCCTCGATTTCAACATCGATCGACATGCCATGCTGCCGGGACAGGGCGGCCATCTCGTCGGCTACCGCCCGCAGCAGGGACCCCAGGTTAACCGGCTTTGGCTTGAGCTCCAGTTTGCCGATCTCGCCCCTGATCACATCGTGCAGTTCCTCGATACGGCTGTTGAGGCTGCACGCTCCTTCCCAGACATATCCAGCCAGTTTTCCCAGCCTGGTGTCCCGTGTCTCATCCATAAGCAGTTGGCTCGTGGCCATCAGAGAGGTCAGCGGAGTCTTCAGCTCATGGATCATCTTTCTGGTGAAGTCGACTCTGCCCTGCATCTCCATCTGGAGCCTTTCGCGCAGTTCCTTCTCCTGTCGGTACAGGGATTCTGCCCTTTCTTCCGCTATTTCGCGCTCAATGATGTGCCCCAGCCTTTCGGCAATCGCGTGGATCAAGTTTCGCTCCTCAGCCAGGAATGGACCTTCATCGCAAACCGGCCTTGGTTCCAGGTAGCAGACTTCCAGGGTACCACAGCGCTTGCCATCCACTTTGATGGCCTCTGTCTGCCGCCAGGGCGTTGCCCGGAAGTTTAGCGTCTTGTATTCCCGCTTCTTGTAGGTGATCCGGGCGCAGGTGACCTCCGGATACTGCCAAGCCGGCGGAATGAGTTCCACCACCCCCTGAATGATCTTCTCCAGTGAACTCTCTTTGGCTTCCACAAGCCGGGAAATCCCGTACAGGCAATTGAGCTCTTTCACGCGTTCTACGAGATCGCGGTTGACTTCTGTGGTCATCGTCGGGCCAGCCCCATGCGGCGCCTTCCCCTGGCCCACCGCACGAGCACTGCCTCCCTGTTGAGGCAGATCACTGCTCTTGTCAAACGGGCCCCGGGCCATTGTGGGTTTACTTACACCCCTGGGTCTCTTGCCAGTCTCCCGAGGCATAGGCGATAGCTTTCTCCGACACAGTTGCCGACCGCAGCCTGCAAGCCAGTGTGTGCTTGGGGAGTGGTCGGTCCCGGCTGTCGGTGCATATTCTAAGTCTCCCGCCAACGTGTCGCAACAGCGCGGGCGGGTCCACCCTCTTCCGTTCCTTCGAGTGCCGCCGAAGCCCAGAAGATGGCCCGTGGCCTATCCCAGATAGCAGATCGCCCTTCTCGAATATGGGTCGGCCACTACTTGTGCCTGCAGTCCGTTGGCAGAGGAAGGAACATCGATCAGGCGGACGACTTCGGCATAATCGCTCATATCAGGGAAAAGGGAAGACAGAGAGTTGGGAGACTCCGCGAAGAACCCGGCGTTGAACCGGGTATCCGGATCTCTCGGATATACCGGCATGTACATGATCTGGGCTTCAACGAGATCCTGGAAGAAATGCGTCCCGTAAGACACCTCCGGCACGTGCCCCGTCTCCTCCCAGGCCACTTCTACGAGGACGCTGGCATTGCAGATGTCCGAGTAGCCAACATTGACGCCAAGCTCTCTGTTGCTGCTGCCCCATCTGGCCGGGCCCATCATTATCACCTTGCCCTCCACGATAGATTGGTGATTGTTGATGCGGCCGACTACCCATCCAAGGTCCCTCCTGGCCTCGATCGGCATCCTTGCGTAGGCCTTGGGATCCAGGTAGAGGATATAGCGGACGTCACGCACTATGCCACCTCTGGTGAAGCTGCCCGACCGGAACAGTGTGCGTTCGCCGGGCAGACCGTCAGGGACCGTCACCGGGCCGGTGGCCCCGGGAACGGTCAACGGGCGGCACTGGAGGAGGTTGATCCTCACATCTCCCGCATCGTTGATGTGGGCGGTGAACTCGGTGTCAACAGGATATCCGTACGCCCTCTCCAGCGTCTCCAGCATATCGTCCATGATAGCCACAAATGCCGTCCTGCGAAGCATGTTGTCAAAGGTCAAGACCAGGCTCCTGGCTGATTCGGGCGCACACATGCCGGTGATGTCTGAAAGGTAGCCGTCTGACATTATTGACGCCAGCAAATCCAGATTAGGGTAGTCGCCGTTGCGCACCACGGTGGTGAAAGGGAGGGTCTCGAACCGGTTTGAGCGCAGGTTGATCAGGTCCAGGTTCCGCTGAGAGTATTTTCCGATCGTGGCCCCCACTTCAGGCCGGAGGAGGGGGTGGCTTACGGCGATCATTCTTGAGTAGTCTCCCCCGATCCTGTTGACGGCCCTGGTGCCCAAGCCAAACACGAGCCGGATCATGCCCTTTCGGGGGTCGATGCGCCCCGTCCAGGCGTACAGGTTCTTGGAGAAGGCGACACCGGCGAGGGTGGGGAAGAAGTAGTCCTTGTAGCGGGTCCCCGATACGCGTTGCACCAGTATCGCCATCTGCTCATCCCGGCCCATAAGCCCGTGCCTGGTGCGGTAGGCGATTGCATCGGGGTTCAAGGCGCTGGCGTAGACCAGCTTCAGCACGCGCAGGAAGCTCTTCATCCGGTCATCGGGGCTGCCCTGATTGGCGCAGAACTCACTGCGGTATTTCCCGGCGAACGCGTTTCTGTAGCTGTCTTCAAGGAGACTGCTTGACCTGATGATTATGGGGGCTTGGCCAAAGTACTCCAGCATGTCGCGGAACTGCCCCATTATCTCCGGCGAAAACTCCCCGCTCACAAACTGGCGCTCAATCTGCTCAAAGGCCTCCCGCGAGATCTGGCGGTCTCTGGTAATCTGCAACCGCTTGCCGAACAAATTGTTCTCGACGAGGAAGGAGAAGAAGACATCGGCTCCAATGTAGAAAGAGTCGTGGTCTTCCATAACCTGTGAGAAGTCGACCCTTCCCTTTTCAGAGAGGAGTATCCTTCTGGCGAGAAGCATGCCGGCGGCCTTGCCGCCGATCCGGCCCGAGCCGATCATCCGGCTTCTTATCTCAAACAAGTCATCCAGGGTGAGGTAGCGGTCAGCGAGAGCCTCGAATGACTCCTGATCCCCGATAAGCATCCGGGAGAGCTCGTGCTTGAGGGACGCTATTTCGGCCGAGTATGGCGCGCCGGCACTCTCCCTGCGGTATTCGGTAAGCTTGGCGTAGACGCTTTGCCAGGGTGCTACCGAGTCAGGTGCCGGGTGGGCCGTGCTTTTCCACGCCTTCGACGATACAGCCGCCGCCTCCCCGCTCTGAAACACGGGTGCCCAGCCATCTTCGCCTAATCGGTGCGGCAGGAACATGTTCGGCGAGTAGCGGCCGAGCGCCTTCAAGGGGTGAAGGTAGGTAGTGCCACCAACATGATACACGTCTATCAGTATCTGGGTCGTATCTCTGATCTTGGCGATCGTGGCATGACTGTGCCGGCCACGGGTCAAAGCAAAATAGGCTATCGAGCGCTGCTCCAAGACGAAAGGGCAGATGATCTGGAAGAAGCTGGCAAGCAGTTCATCACTGGCCCATTCGGTGACGAGGGCGGACAGGTTATCGAACACGTAACTATGGTTGCGGCCCCTGTCTTCAATGATGTTGTGCACGCTGCTGCTGAACGTGTCGAACCCTGGCCCGGGGTCAACCGCGACCACCTCCAGACCAACGCGATCTTGAAGCACCGGGGCACCTGAAGCGAATCTCAGGTAGGTGCACGCGTGACCGTCGGCAATCGCCCGGTCGGCAAATGACTGAGCAAAGTGCGAGTAGTCTCTGAGATCGTCCACTTGCCAAACCAGGTTATCTCCGGGGATGAGGCCATCGATGAGCTGGTCCAGCTCCTTGATGCCGCTGCTGATCTTGGACGTCTCCTGCTTCCTCAACTCGCTCGCTCCACGCGCCCGTTCCGGGGCGGCTCTTCCCCAAGCTCAGTCCTGATTATAGCATCGCGGCCGGCATGCGCCGCCGGTGTGGCCTCTGGGGCGGCAGCCGCAGGCCTCTGTGGGGGTGGTTTTCGGAGTCAGCCAGATACCTGCGGGGGGCTATCCGGCGGTCCAGCCGGCATCGCAGGGCCGGTATTTCTCCTGAGATCCGCTGAGCGCCTGAGCACGGACTTGACAAGGCCGCCATAGGCGAACTATAGTAGGCAATAGGTTGCCTACGCCCTTGCGGGGGGCCAGGCTGGCACAAGGAAGAAGACCGGGAAGCCGTGCTGCCAGACATCGCGTTGAGAAGGGGCCAAGAAGTGAAGCAGATAGTGAAGGTGATACCTTGCCTGGACATCAAGGACGGCAGAGTTGTGAAGGGAATCAAGTTCGTCAACTTGAGGGACGCGCGTGATCCGGTGGAGGCAGCCAGCACCTACGAGAAGGAAGGCGCGGACGAGATCGCCTTTCTGGATATTGCGGCTACGGTGGAGAAGAGGGGCACCATGCTGGATTGGGTCAGGAACGTGAGGAAGGCTATCACCGTGCCTTTCGTGGTGGGTGGGGGCATACGTGACATTGCCGACATAGAGGCGCTTTTCAATATAGGCGTAAACAAGGTCTCCATAAACACCGCCGCCTACAGGAATCCGGACCTGATTGCCAACGCGATGCGGACCTTTGGAGCTGGCTGCATCGTGGTAGCGATCGACGGCAAGAAGAATCCGCCCAGGAGCAAGCGCCCCAGGCTGGAGTTGGTGGTGAGTGGTGGCATGGAAGAGACAGGGGTGGACATCGTTGACTGGGCGAAGAAGGTGGAGGGGTTGGGTGCCAGCGAGATTCTGCTCACCAGCCGGGATGCTGACGGCACCAGAGAGGGTTATGACCTGGAGATGACGAAGGCAGTGGCAGAGGCCGTCAAGATTCCGGTCACCGCTTCCGGCGGGGCCGGCAAGCTGGAGCATCTCTACGAGGCCGTGGCCATCGGCAAAGCGTCGGCAGTGCTGTGTGCCTCGGTCTTTCACTTTGGCGAGATCACGATTCCCCAGGCCAAGAGGTATCTGGCCAGCAAGGGGATACCGGTCAGACTCTAGGATCTGGCGCCAGATAGAGGTGCCGAGAAAGGTGCAAAGGACATGGAAGTAGACGTCAAGAAGGTAGATGCCATAGTTGACTCCTACGGGTGCAACCGTGACAGTCTCATTTCGATACTGCAGGATGCGCAGTCCGAGTACCACTACCTTCCGGAAGATGTGATCCGGCGTGTCGCCACAAGGCTGCGCCTGCCGCTCATACAGGTGTACGGCGTGGCCACGTTCTTCAAGGCCTTCAGCCTTAAGCCGCGCGGCGAGCATCTAGTCCACGTGTGCCTTGGCACCGCCTGTCATGTCCGTGGCGCCCCGGCCGTGCTTGATGAGGTGAAAAGGCAGCTCAACGTGGAAGCGGGCGAGACCAGCAAGGACATGAAGTTCACCCTGGAGACGGTCAACTGTTTGGGTGCCTGCGCTCTGGGGCCGATCATGGTGGTGGACGGCAGTTACCACGGACAGATGCGGCCGGGTAAGGTTAGAGGGGTCCTCAAGCAGTACAAGAAGGGTGCCGAAGGAAAGTAATAATGAACAGACTGAAGTCCGCGGCAGAACTGGAGCGGCTGCGCAAGAAGATCGTCAGCCAGCGGGATCCGAACCGAACATGTATCGTCACCAGTGTGGGGACCTGCGGCCTGGCCCGGGGCGCGGCCGCGGTGGCTCAGGCCATCGCAGCGGAGCTGAACAAAGATGGTCTCAAAGACACCGTCGATTTCCGGACAACTGGCTGTCATGGGTTCTGCGAGATAGAACCGGTGGTTGTCATCTATCCCCAGAGGATCGTCTACCAGCACGTGGCCCCGGGCGACATACCCGAAATACTCTCGGAGACCGTGGTCAAGGGGAATGTGGTGGGCAGGCTCCTCTACACTGATCCGGCCACCGGGCGAAAGATAATCTACGAAGACGACATACCCTTCTACCGCAAGCAGCACCGGCTCCTCACTCAAAGCATCCGCTTTATGGATCCACACAACATCGAGGACTACATTGCCCAGGGTGGTTATTCAGCTTTGAGCAAGGTGCTCTTTGAGATGCATCCTGAAGAGGCACTGGATGAGATCAGCAAGTCGGGCCTGCGGGGCCGCGGCGGCGCGGGATTTCCTACGTTCAGAAAATGGGAGGCCATGCGGAATGCTCCCTCCCATGACGGTATCCGCTACGTAATCTGCAACGCCGATGAGGGCGATCCGGGGGCCTACATGGACCGTAGCCTTCTGGAAGGCAATCCCCACTGCATCATCGAGGGCATGATCATTGGTGCCCATACGATGGGATCCCACCACGGCTACGTCTATGTCCGGAATGAATATCCTCTGGCCGTGCAGAATCTAGGGATAGCTCTGGAACAGGCGAGAGAATACGGACTGCTCGGAAAGAACATCCTGGGGTCGGGCTATGATTTCGACATCAAGATCTCCAGAGGCGGGGGGGCGTTCATCTGCGGCGAGTCCACGGCGCTCATGGCTTCCCTGGAAGGACACATAGGTGAGCCGCGCCAGAAACATATCCACACGGCGCTGAAAGGGCTTTATGGCCGTCCCACCGACCTGAACAACGTGGAGACCTGGGCCAACGTGCCGCTCATTATCAACAAGGGTGCGAAGTGGTACAGCAGGATCGGCACTGAGGGCAGCAAGGGCACCAAGATCTTCTCTCTTGTGGGCAAGATCAACAACACGGGTCTGGTAGAAGTGCCGATGGGTATCACCCTGAGGGAGATGGTCTATGACATCGGCGGCGGTATCCCCAACGGCAAGAAGTTCAAGGCCGTGCAGACGGGTGGACCCTCTGGCGGCTGTATCCCGGAGAGTCTGCTCGACCTCCAGGTCGACTTCGACCGCCTCAGCGAGGCAGGTTCAATGATGGGGTCGGGCGGCATGATTGTGATGGATGAAGACACCTGTATGGTTGACATGGCCCGCTACTTTGTCAAGTTCCTGACTGAAGAATCCTGTGGCAAGTGCGTTCCCTGCCGGGAAGGGCTGGACAGGATGCTGGACCTGCTCAACGATATCACGGAGGGGAAAGGCGAGAAGGAAGACATCGAACTGTTGGAAGAATTGGGTGGTGTCATCAAGGAGGCGTCGCTGTGCGGTCTGGGCGGCACGGCGCCAAATCCTGTGCTGTCCACCATCCGATACTTCCGTGATGAATACGAGGCGCACGTCGTGGACAAGCGCTGCCCGGCTGGCGTCTGCAAGTCGCTGATCCGGTTCAGCATCGATGCTGGCAAATGCACTGGTTGCCGGGTTTGTGCGAAGGAATGCCCACAGGGCGCCATAGCGGGCGAGAAGAAGAAGGCGCATGTCATTGACCAGGAGAAGTGCATCAAGTGCGGGCTTTGCCGTGACCTGTGCAAGTTCGAAGCGGTCACGGTCTGGTGAAGAGGTTGAGAAATGGTTGAATTGACGATTGACGGGGTCAAGGTGAGGGCAGTGGAGGGGACAAGCGTCCTTGAGGCCGCCAGGGAGATGGGCATCATCATTCCGACGCTGTGCTACTACCCTGGGCTGAGCTCGTATGGGGAATGCCGCGTCTGCCTTGTCGAAGTGCTCAAGGGCAAGGGGCGATCATCGCTCGAGGCTTCTTGTGCCATGCCCGTGGAGAACGGTATGGTGGTGCTCACCAATTCGGAAAAGGTGAAAAAGGCCCGCAAGGTGGTGGTGGAGCTGCTCCTGGCTTCGTGCCCTACCTCCAAGACTCTTCAGGACCTGGCCTCAAACATGGGTATCAACAAGATCCGCTTTGCCGTAAAGGACAGAGGGTGCATCCTTTGCGGGCGATGTGTCCGCTACTGCAGGGAGCAGATGCGGTCGGGCGGCATCGGATTCGTGGGACGGGGCACGTCGCGCAGGGTGGCCACTGCTTTCGGTGTCACGCCTGTCGAATGCCGCAACTGCGGCGGATGCGAATGGATCTGCCCGGTCTGTGAACGAGCCTGCACGGCTGACAGCCTGGTCAACGGGCTGTGCGGCGCATGCCAGAATGCGGCGCCGGTAGAGACCTGCAGAATATGCGTGGGATGCTCGGAGAGCGTTGGGGCGCATGGTCATACAGTCTACTAGAGCCAGGAAGCTCTGGAATGGGCAAAGATAGCTTGGCGGAACAACAAGAGGAAGGAGACGACAGATGACTCTCACGAGGTACAACGCGACAGCCTCTACATTGACGAAGAACAGGACCGGGGGCGACTGGTGCCCGATCAGCGGAATGTGCGTTACGTGCGTCGATGGTTGTATCGGCATGTGTGAAATCGGCAAGAGCGCCTATCGCGGCCATGAGGTGATCTACCCGCAGCCGTTTGGGATCATCACTACCGCTTCGCAGAAGGCTTATCCCATAGACCTTTCGCACTTCAACATAATGGGAACCGCGGTCGGCGCCCACGGCATTGAGGCCGATTCTGACAAGGCCATCTTCCCGAATGTGAACTTGGAATCGTGGCTGGGCCGCGACAAAGGCATCAAGCTGCGTGCTCCGTTCGTGATCCCGGGACTCGGGTCGACCAATGTGGCGGCACAGAACTGGGATGGCTTGGCCATCGGATCGGCCATATTTGGGGTGCCGCTCACCATCGGTGAGAACGTCTGCGCTATGGATGTCGATTCCAAGATAACCAAGGGATGCGTTCAGACTTCGCCCGACATGGAAAGACGGGTGAAACTATACAAGCAGTGGCAGAAGGACGGTTACGGCGGCATCATTGTGCAAGCCAATGTCGAGGACTTCCGGCTGGGAGTGCTGGAGTATGCCATACAGAAGCTTGGTGCCACGGGAGTCGAGCTCAAGTGGGGTCAGGGGGCGAAGGATATCGGTGGGGAGGTCAAGCTACGCAGCCTGGAGAAGGCGCAGTTGCTGCGCAAGCGCGGCTACATTGTGCTTCCTGACCCGATGGATCCCTTCGTCATAGAGGAGTTCAGGAAAGGCGTGTTCACCGAATTCGAGCGGCACTCCCGCGTGGGCATGGTGACCAAAGAGGGTTTCATGAAGCAGGTGAAGCAACTGCGGGATGCCGGTGCGAAGTATGTTTCACTCAAGACGGGTGCCTACAGGCCGGCAGACCTTGCCCGGGCGGTCAAGTTCTCGTCTCTGGCCAAGATTGACTATCTCACCGTGGATGGTGCTGGCGGCGGGACCGGTATGAGCCCGTGGCGGATGATGAACGAATGGGGCGTGCCCGGCGTGGAGCTGTGGTCACTGACGCGTGACTACTGTGAGCGTCTGGCCAAGAAGGGGCAGTACGTGCCGCCCATAGTATTGGCGGGAGGTTTTGTCCTGGAGGACCAGATATTCAAAGGGCTGGCGTTGGGTGCTCCTTACATCAATGCGATAGGCATGGCCCGGGGGCCGCTGGCGGCGGTGATGGTGGGCAAGACCATCGGGGAGGCCATCAAGAGCCAGCAGCTTCCCGTCTACTTTGAGCGGTTTGGCACCACCAGGGAATCGATCTTTGTTACTGCCGAGTCCCTCAAGCGTGAATACGGAAAGGACTATGAGAGGATACCCACGTCCGCCATTGGCCTTTACACCTACTTCGAGCGGCTGGCTCAAGGGCTGCGCCAGCTGATGGCTGGCAACCGCAAGTTTGGTGTTCAGTACATCACGCGAGACGATATCGCCGCGCTTACCCCAGAGGCGTCCAGAGTGAGTGGCCTACCCCTGGTCACGGACGTCGATGCTGAAGAGGTGGACGCCATACTGAAGTAGCTACTACAATAGTGGCAGAATGCGGGTCTGCCGCACCACAGGCCGTGGCGCGGCGATTCCCGGGAAGGCGGTCAGGCAACGGTGTTTGGTGGTGGCAGTGTCGAAGTAGAAAGAAAGGTGAATGCCATCCTGAGGGTGCTGAGCGAGTCCAACGGGGTGGTTGGGGCCAGACTGATTTCCCGTGAGCTGAAGAAGCATGGCATCGACCTGAGCGAGAGGGCGGTGCGGTATCACCTGAAGCTGATGGACGAACGGGGACTGACGCGGCTGGTGGGAAGAGATGGCAGGCAGATAACGCAAGAGGGCATGGACGAACTGCGCGACGCTCTCGTCGGTGACAAGGTAGGATTCTTCATAAACCGTATCGAAGTGGTCTCCTTTCGCACTACCTTCGACTGGAGAACCCGGGCCGGGCTCGTGCCGGCCAATGTTTCCATCTTCAGCAAGGATGATTTTCCCAGAGCGCTGAAGGCAATGGCCGTTGCCTTCAAGGCCGGTCTCTCCGTGGGGAACCTGGTGGCGGTGGCCAACGAAGGCGAGCGCCTGGGGGAGAGGGTCATTCCGAAGGGTAGAATCGGCTTTGCGACGGTATGCAGTGCCGTGGTCACCGGAGCGCTGCTCAAGGCCGGCGTACCTATGGACTCGAAGTTCGGCGGAATCCTGCAGATCAAGGACCGGAAGCCGCTTCGTTTTGCCGAACTGATCTACTACAGCGGCACCTCTCTCGATCCCTCGGAGGTATTCATCAGGGGCAAGATGACCGACGTGATCGGTGCGGCGAAGAATGGCGACGGCAAGGTGCTGGCCAACTTTGCCGAGGTCCCCGGCCAGTGTCGGTCCCTGGCGGAGGACATGACATCGAAGCTCAAAGAGGTTGGCTTGGGCAGTTTGATGGTGATGGGCAAGCCGGGGGAACCCGTTTGCGAGGCACCTGTGGATCCGAACAGGGTGGGCGTCCTCATGCTCGGGGGCCTGAATCCCGTGGCCGCGGCTGAGGAAGCCGGCATACAGGCAGAGAACGCCGCCATCAGCGCCGTGGTTGAGTACAGCCAGCTCAAGAGCTTCTGGGATCTGCTGTAGCGGCCGGATCCCATCGAGATTCGCCCGCCGAGGCTGCCATTCACCGATCCGCCCACAGACCCGTACAAGAGCAGTAGTCTGCGGGGATAACCTAACCTGTGCTTCCCACATGTGGTAAGAACTCTCCTTCCTTCCGCGCTTCACCGGACGCTGCGTGATGCGCCGGGTGCCAGCCACCCATGCGGCCATGGCGCACGCGGGGCTCAATGAACACGGGAGACCTCTGTACCGGAGCAGCTCCCTCTGATGTCGCTGCGCGGAATGTGACCTCTTTGTTAGTCCGGATCGCGCCAATCTGGGGCTGGATGTAATGAGTTGGGTATTGACACGAGTTCACGGCACGTGCTAGAATATGCGGCAAGCGGTTGCCGCATACCTACTGCCGCTGAAGTGTAGGGGCAAGTAATGGGCATCATTGCAGTTATCGACTACGGCGCGGGGAACCTGCGGAGTGTAGCGAACGCCGTTGCCGCGCTGGGGTACCGGCCAAGGGTGACAGGCAATCCGGACGATCTGCGGCGCGCTGCGGCTGTCATTCTGCCTGGCGTAGGTGCCGCCCCTGATACCGTGCGCAACCTGAGGGCGCTGGGGTGGGACGATGCGATCCGCGAGGCAGTTGCCGACGGTTTGCCGACCTTGGCCGTCTGTGTCGGGATGCAGGTGCTCTTCGATGAGACGGAAGAAGGCGGAAAGCATGGTTGTCTGGGGATTCTCCCCGGGGGAGTGCGGAGGCTGCCGCCCGGCCTCAAAGTCCCCCATATGGGCTGGAACCAGGTCCATCAGACGTCGCGTCACGCGCTCTTCGACGGTATTCCCGACGGTGCCAATTTCTACTTCGTGCACAGCTACTATGCCGAACCGGAAGACTCGGCGGTGGTGGCCGGCACCACAGACTACGGCATCTCTTTCTGCAGTGCGCTGGTCAGCGGGAACCTGATGGCGACTCAATTTCACCCGGAGAAGAGTGGCGTCCACGGCCTGAGGATATACGAGAACTTTCTGCGGCTGGCGCCGGTTGATATGAGACGCTCAGCAGCCAGGAGAGATGAACGATGTTGAAGAGTCTGGACGAATTGCGGAAGAGTGACGGGAATATCAGGATCATCGACAAGGCGGCAGAGAGAGATCTGTACAGCCACGACATCGGCGACCTGCCTCCGGTCCTGACCAAGACAATGTTCAGGACCCAGCCTGATCTCGTGGTTCAGCCCCGGAGCATAGAGGAGATCCAGAGGGTTGTGGCGTTTGCCAACGAGCAGAAGGTCGCGATAGTACCGCGGGGAGCCGCCTCATGGGGGTTTGGCGGTGTGGTTCCGACCAGGGGTGGCATCGTCATAGACCTGTCACCTTTCCGGAGGATCCTGGCCCTAGACAAGGCCGGCAAGACGGTCACGGTGGAAGCGGGAGCCCGCTGGAGCGACATCGACGTCATCGCTAGGAAGGCGGGGCTGTGCCTGATGACATACCCCTCCAGCAAGTTCTCTACGGTTGGCGGATGGATATCCACTGGCGGCTATGGCATCAACAGCTTCCGCTACGGCCACCTGTCGAAACAGATTGTCTCTATGACCGTGGTCACCGGCACTGGGGAGGCAAGGAGGCTTTCGCCGTCGGACCCTGATTTCGCGTGTTTCATTTCCACTGAGGGGGAGTTCGGTATCGTGGCCGAGGCGACCCTCAGACTCCGCGACGTGCCAGAGGGTTCCTACCCGCGCCTCCTTTACTTCCGGAGCGAAGATGATGCCTTCGATTTCATCGGCCGCCTGGCGAGAGATGCAGCCGGGACGGGTCTCCATCCCAATGTGATCCGTTTCCTGGACGAGAACCATCTGGCCGATATCAATCGGCTAGCGCGGGCCGAAATGTTCAGCAGGAGAGCGGCAGTCCTGGTGGAGTGTGGCAGTGCCGAAGACGACCGCCGTTTCAGTGACTATCTCGCGCGCGGGGACGGCGCCCAAGAGGGACCAGCCCATGTGGCGACCTACCTGTGGAATGAGCGTCTCTTCGGCATGAAGACGAAGCGGCTGGGGCCGAGCATCCTCGCCAGCGAGGTCATCATCCCACTCCGGTCCGCCGCGGCCTTCGTAAGAAAGGCGAAGAGGATCGGCAGCCACTTCGGGGTAGAAGTGTGTATCGACTCGTACGTCACAGACGAGCACAAGGCGCTCGTTATGGCCACCTTCCTTTGTGACTCCCGAAGCAAGAAGTACTACATCAAGATGCCTTTGGTCGCCATGCTGACCAAGGCCGCAGTCATGCTCGGTGCGGAACCGTACGGGCTTGGCCTGTGGAATGCTCCTTTCGTCCGGAACTTGTACAGTGGAGCCCGGCTCCGTGAGCTGAAGGCTCGTAAGGCCCGGTTAGATCCCAACGGGGTTCTTAACCCGGGCAAGTTCTTCGGCGTCGGAGCGAGGGGGCTGGCCGGCATCATCTTCCACCCGTCAGTCTTTGGTCCGTCCATGCGCCTCATGGTGCTGATGGCACCTCCAATTGGCAAGGCAGCCACATTCCTCATGGGCAAGGAAGGAAAGATCGATAGCCTGGATTTTGAGCTCAGCATGCATGCCTGCGCGAAGTGCGGCAATTGCGTGGCGGTCTGTCCGGCCTATCTTGTGACTCAGAACGAGGCGGTGACTGCCAAGGGGAAGATCGCCCTCGCTAAGAAGCTGCTGGCGGGCCACACGGTAACGCGCGAAGAAGCGGTCAACGCTTTCATGTGCATGCGTTGCAGGGCCTGCGAGGAGATTTGCCAGACCAACCTGGAGCTGATGAACCTTTGGGACGCTCTGGAGAAGAAGCTGGAAGCTCAATTCGGGTGGCCGGAGACTCAGATCGCAGAGTATCTGAGGAAGGTCGACGCCAGCGACGAGTACTGGGAGATGGTGGAGCAGAGCAGCTAGGCCTGCGGGCATCGGCAGGATAGATAGTGAGAGGCGGACGCAGAGCATGCCGAAGAAATACCATATCCACACCAAACCGACACCGCTCAATCTCGAATACCTGTTCAAGTTCAGGATTGTGCGGGGGGACAACTGCATCAACTGCGGCAAGTGCACCAAGGTTTGCATCTACGAGGCACACAAACGCCGCACTGATGATCCCCGCCGGATGGCGGAACCGAACACCGTAGTGTGCCGGAACTGCTTCCGCTGTATCCAGGAGTGCCCACGGGGCGCGCTGGAAAAGTCCATCCGCAGAGACTTCTCCAGCGCTGGTGGCGCTTTCTGGAAGCCGGATATGCTGCTCAGTTTGTGGAAGCAGGCTGAGGACGGCAGAGTTCCAGTCTCCGGTGCTGGCTACCGTGGCCCTTTCACAGGAAGCGGCTTCGACAGCATGTGGACTGATATGTCAGAGATAGTGCGCCCGACGCGTGACGGGATCCATGGCAGAGAGTACATCAATACTTCGGTTGATCTGGGGCGCAGACTGAGTCACCTGGTGTTTGATGAAGAGGGGCGTTTATTGTCGGAGGTTCCGCATGCCGTGGATATCCCGATTCCCGTGCTGTTCGAGGTTCCAGAGGCTGGTCTGGAGGCGAATGTCCGGATCGCTTTGGTGAAGGCGGCCGCCGAGATAGGAACCTGCATTGTGATGTCGGCAGGAGAAATCTCCGACGGGTTGGCCGGATACGCGGGCAACATCATTCCCAGGCTTGTGCCGGCGGAGATTGGGACTTACCGCAGCAACATCGAAGCGGCGCGCCTGGTGGCCATCGGGCACAGCAGATCGCTGGTGAGTGACTTCCCGCGCATTGCTGAGGAAGTCGGCAGAATCAGCCGGGCCCTCATCATCGTACGTGTCTTGGCAGACAGGGATGTTGAAGAGACCGTGGTGAGGCTGGCGCTGGGCGGCGCAGGCATCATTCATATTGTGGCTGACTGGTGTGGCCGGGAGATGGGCTCATACGCTGGATCGCGCAGGGCGTTGAAGGACATCATAAGGTCCGTGCATGCGAGGCTCGTGGAGAAGGGGATACGGGATGAGGTCACACTGATCGCCTCGGGCGGCATCGCCATGGCGGAGCATGTGCCCAAGGCCATGCTCTGCGGGGCCGACCTGACGGCGGTGGACACCCCACTCCTGGTCGCTGTGGGCGCCCGGATCCATGAGGAGCCGGAAGAACGCCTGATTCTTCCTGCAGAGCTCGCTGGAATTCCGGTTGCCGCCCTTGCCCAGCGTATGGTCAATCTTATGGGCGCCTGGCACTCGCAAATCCTCGAAGTGATGGGTGCCATGGGTATACGCGAGGCCCGCCGGCTGCGTGGCGAAAGCGGCCGGGCCATATTCTTCGAAGAAGTGGACAAGGACACCTTCGGCAGGCTGTTCAGGAGCAGAGAGGCGGTCGGCACATGAAGGCACCTGCGGTCGAAGTCAAGAGAATGCCTTCCCGTTTCAAGCACCAGGTGCCGAAGTACAAGGTCACCCGGTCGGATGCCTGCATCAATTGCGGCACGTGCGCCAGGACGTGCCCATACGGCGTGCACGAGCGGGTCGAGGGCCACAATAGGGCAAGGCCGCCGATCGATTACAAGTGCATCGGCTTCGGTTGCCAAAAAAACGATTTCTACTGCGTCGGCAAGTGTCCCCGCCAGGCATTGAGCCTGTCTTTGAATCCAATGTATGAAACACTGGGCGACTTCCGCTGGACTGCGGACATCATCACCGGCACCTGGATCATGGCTGAGACGGGCTATCCGCCGCGGCGCACCGATCTCGAGTACAACGTAGGCAACTCGGGCGGCGGGTTTGACAAGCTGCGATTCAAGTTCCCCGCCAACCCGCCGAGAGTGGAAAAGTCCGAGATATCCACCGCCATTCCGCTGAATCGCCGGAACGATGGCCGGCCGAACGTCGTCATTTCCACGCCGGTGTACGGCGCGGGCATGTCCTTCGGCTCCGTGAGCCTGGCCACCATGATCTCGAAAGCGCGTATGGCAGCGATATGGAATACCTTCACGTGCACCGGCGAGGGCGGCTATCCAGAGATGCTGCAGCCTTACGATGACCACGTGATCACACAGGTAGCCACCGGGCTGTTCGGGGTGCGCGAGGAGACCATTCAGCGCGTGAGGATCGTTGAGTTCAAGTATGCCCAAGGGGCAAAGCCCGGCCTCGGCGGGCACCTCCTTGGCGAGAAGAACACGGAGAGTGTGGCCAGGATGCGCGAGGCAGTGAAGGGCACGCCGCTATTCTCGCCATTTCCTTTCCACTCGGTGTATTCGATCGAGGACCACAAGAAGCACATCGACTGGATCAAGGAGGTGAACCCCAGGGCCCTGGTGTCCGTGAAGGTGTCCACACCCAGCGACGTGGACATGGTGGCCGTAGGTTCATACTACGCCGGCGCCCACATTATCCACATCGACGGCGGCTATGGTGGCACGGGCGCGGCGCCCGATATCGCCAAGAAGAATATCGCCATGCCGGTTGAATATGCCATCACCAAAGTCCACGGGTTCCTGAAGGAAGAGGGCATCCGCGATGCGGTGACGCTGATCGCATCGGGGGGCATCCGGACCGCCCACGACCTGGCCAAGGCTATCTGCCTGGGTGCAGACGGGGCGGTCATCGGGACAGCAGAACTGGTGTCTCTGGAGTGCGTGCGCTGCGGCAATTGCGAATCCGGGCGCGGGTGCGCCCGCGGCATCGCGTCAACGGATTCGGAACTGGCCGACCTGTTTGACGAGGATTGGGCCACGCAGCGCCTGGTGAACCTCTACCATGCATGGAACGTCCAGTTGGTCGATATCCTCCAGAGGTTTGGCATGCGTGATGTCAGGGAACTGGTGGGGCGGACGGATCTGCTCGAACATGTTGATTACAGTCATGAAACGGAGCCCGATCATGATGGATAACGCAGAGAGGATCCTGTCCTCGCGCGCTGGCCTCTGCCGGGACTTGCCTGTTCCTGCCGGCAACATGGAGGAAGAGGGGGGATGCGGCGTCACAGGCTTCATCTGTTCGATCCCGGTCTCCGGGAAGAACATCTTTGCGCCATCGATCCAGATGCACAACCGCGGCAATGGCAAGGGCGGCGGCATCGGAGCCGTCGGATTCATCCCTGAAGCCCTGGGTGTTTCCCGAGAGGTCCTGGACGAGGACTACATGCTGCACATTGCGCTGCTCGATGCCAGCGTGGCAGGCGAGATCGAAGAGAATCACATCAAGCCGCATTTCAGAATCGACCGGTCCGAGAAGCTGGCTACGCTCGGTGAGCACCGCAGCCTTGGGCTCGAGGTCAGGCCACCCGACGTCATGCGCTATTTCGTGCGCGTGAAAGACGAAGTGCTGGACAAGTTCGCTGCGGAAAACGGTTTGACTTCACTGGACCGCCGGGACGCCGAGGACGAGTTTGTCTATCGGAACACCTTCACGATCAACAGGCGGTACTATGCGTCGCTGGGCGAGAAGAGGGCTTTTGTCATGTCCCATGGCCGCAACATGATGATCCTCAAGGTAGTCGGGTATGCCGAAAACGTGGTCCGCTACTACAGGCTGGACGATTTCAAGGCCCATGTCTGGCTGGCACACCAGCGCTATCCTACCCGGGGCCGGGTCTGGCATCCTGGAGGCTGCCATCCTTTCAGCGCTCTGAACGAGGCGCTGGTACACAACGGCGACTTTGCCAATTACCAGTCCGTGCTCGAATACCTGAAGCAACGGAACTACCATCCGCTATTCTTGACGGACACGGAGGAAGCGGCGCTGCTGCTCGACCTCTGGAGCCGGGTCTACAAGTACCCGCTGGAATACCTGATTGAGGCCATGGCACCGACGTCCGAGATGGACTTCGACATGCTCCCGGCCGAGAAACAGCAAGTATACAGGGTGATCCAGAGGCATCACGTCTTCTCCTCACCCGATGGGCCGTGGTTCTTCATCATTGCCCGAAACGATGTCAGAAATGGCCAGTTCCAGTTGATCGGTATTACCGACACTGCCATGCTCCGGCCGCAGGTGTTTGCTCTACAGGAGGGCGAGGTGCAGGTGGGGCTGATCTGCTCAGAGAAGCAGGCCATTGGCGCGACCCTTCTGTCACTGGAGCGGGAGGACCCGCGCTTCCGTCCCATCGCAGACAAGTACTGGAATGCCCGCGGCGGCAGCTACACCGATGGCGGGGCGTTCATCTTCAGTCTGAAGAACAATGGCCCCGGCGAAAAGCGGCTCACCTGCACGGACAAGTTTGGCAGGGTGATCGAGACCCCCCGGGACAAGGTCGTCTGCAACATCTCCGAGAAGCCGGAGGGGACGGGTGCCGGGTTCAAGGCCGTGGAAGATGGCCTCCAGGCTCTGTTTGAACGGACTGAGGGAGGCTGTGGAGCAGACAGGGTGTATGAGTTCATGCGCGACGCCGTGCCCGGCTTGGACGCGGCGGGATTCGTTCACGCAATAGAGGTCATCGAGAGCCTGGCCATGAAGAATGACGGATTGAGGCAGACGGCGATCACCGTCCTGAGCCTGTTAAATGACCGGCGCTACAACACAGGGCGGAAAAAGCCCAGTTCCGCGCAGACTGTCCTGGTACGGAGCCT
>JAUCPZ010000257.1 GCA_030372995.1 Dehalococcoidia bacterium | reverse complement strand
CCGGTGCTGCGGCGGAAAGCCAAGCGAATCAGCGCCCTGGATGGCAAGATCCAGAAGCTGATCGATGACATGCTGGAGACCATGCCCGCTGCTTCAGGCGTGGGCCTGGCCGCCCCGCAGGTTGGGGTGTCTCTCAGGCTGGTGGTCATCGGTATGCCGGGCGAAGAGCCGCTGGTGCTCATAAACCCGGAGGTAGTCAAGAAGTCGGGCGAGCGGGAGGTGGATGAGGGGTGTCTCAGCGTGCCTGGCTACCGCGGGAAGGTGAAACGCTCGGAGGCAGTCACGGTTAAGGCGCGCGACCGGAACTGGAAAGAACGCCGCTACAAGGGAACCGAACTCTTCGGTCAGGTGCTTGAACACGAGATAGACCATCTCGACGGCGTCCTGTATATCGACCACCTCGCGAGTCCGGATGACCTCTACTCCATAGAGCCCGAGGAAGATAAGGGCCTGTAATGGCGCTCGCCATTTCGAGGAAAGAGGCCTCTCTGCTGCAGAGGATCAGATGCCTGCTGCCGTCCCCTGACATTGAGGCCTACCTTGTCGGCGGCTGGGTCCGTGACCACCTGCTGGGACGGCGGACCAGGGACGTTGACCTGGCCATCGCTGTGAGCGCCCTGAAGTTCGCCCGTCAGGCAGCAGCAGCGCTCGGCGGGCACTACGTGCTCCTGGATGAGGCAGAAGGCATAGCCCGGGTGGTCCTGGTCGAAGAGGTCGCCGCCGGGGAGGCTCAGTGGCACCTCGACTTCTCCACACTTCACAGGAGCATTGAGACCGACCTGGCACGACGGGATTTCACGATCGATGCCATGGCCGTTGACCTCCGCAGCATTGGAAAGCGCTCCGCGCCTTCACTGATAGACCCGTTCCGAGGCAGGAAGGACCTTAGGGTGAAGACCATCCGGGCGGTCAGAGCCTCCGTGTTTGAGGATGACCCCGCCCGCCTTGTCCGCGCTGTCCGGCTGGCAGCCGACCTGGGTTTCAGCATCGCCGCCCGCACCGAAGCGCTCATACGCCGTCAGAGCCATCTCATTAGCCACGTGGCCGGAGAGAGGGTGAGGGAGGAACTCTGCCGTATCCTTTCCACTGGAAACGCCTGCCGTTTCATCTTCTACCTCGACCGCCTGGGACTGCTCACGGCAATCATGCCGGAACTGGCTCCGACCAAGGGAGTGGACCAGCCGCATGAGCACTACTGGGACGTGTTCAACCACTCGGTGCAGTCGGTCGGTACGCTGGAACGGCTGCTCGATCGAAGGACCGGACCGCAGATGTTGAGCTTGGCGCCCCACCTCCTATCCCACATCGGGGAATTCGAAGAAGAGGTCAGCCCCGGGCTCACCAGGGGCGGCCTGGTCAAGCTGGCGATCCTGCTGCACGACATCGCCAAGCCGCAGACCAAGACGCTGGAACCGGGTGGCCGGGCGCACTTCTTCGGCCACCCTACTCAAGGAGCGGAGGCGGCGGGTCATATCATGCAGCGCCTCAGAT
>JAUCPZ010000256.1 GCA_030372995.1 Dehalococcoidia bacterium | reverse complement strand
CCGAGATCTACACCGTTCGGAACTCGTCGGCAGCGTCAGATGTGTATAAGAGACAGGAACTGCTGGGGCAAATCCTAGCACCAGCCTGAACAGCAGGACACTAATCTGAGCTGGACGAGCTTCCTCGGTTGGTCGGGTGGCACCGGTCCCGCCCCGGCGGGGCCGGTTTGCCTTGTCTGGCGAGTGGTTGGCAGGCCGCGGACTCCCCCGCATTTCACCAGCCAAGCGCGATGCAAGTGGCCCCGTGTCGGCCTATCTGAGACTAGGCTTCCATCTCCGGGCTGATGTCCAGAGCTTTCACCGAGTGCGTCAGAGCGCCGACCGAGATGAGGTCCACTCCCGTTTCCGCTACGCTCCTCACGTTGTCGAGAGTCACACCCCCAGAGGCTTCCAGAAGAACCCGCCCACCCACCTCCTTGACAGCCCGGCGCATCTCCTCCAGCGGCATGTTGTCCAGCAAGATGATGTCGGCTCCGGCTTCGGCTGCCTGGTTGGCCTCTTCGGCGGTGCCGACCTCCACTTCAATCTTCAGAGTATGGGGAGCGTTCTTCCGGGCCAGATTGATGGCCGCCTTCATGTCCAGCCCGCGGGCGCGGAGCGCCGCAAGGTGATTGTCCTTGATGAGGATGCCGTCCCCGAGGTGAACACGGTGGTTCTGGCCGCCACCGACGCGGACGGCGTACTTCTCCAGGAATCTCAATCCCGGGGTGGTCTTGCGGGTGTCCACGATGCGGGCCCTGGTGCCCTGCACGGCTTCGACATAGCGGTTGGTCTCTGTGGCAATGCCGCTGAGCCGCTGCAGGAAGTTCAGAGCCACGCGCTCGCCGCGCAGAATGCTGCCCACGCTCCCTTCGACATCGGCTATCCTGGTGCCGCGCTCCAGCCTGTGACCATCCCGGAGCAGTGCGTGGAACTCCAGAGACGGGTCAACCCTGGCGAAGACCAACTGAGCGACCTCGATGCCCGCCAGGATGCCGGGCGATTTCGCGAGAAAAAGGGCCTTGCCTTTGGCGTCAGCGGGTATGAGCGCCTGAGTGGTGACATCGCCCCACGCCCAGTCCTCGGCCAGGGCGTGGTCGACCAGCTCCTCGGCTCTCCGCTTCCAGCCAATCTCCAACCTTCAGCACCTCTTCAGCACGATATGTTTCACCCACTCCGGCGAGGTCTCGGGGTAGTCAGTGCGGTAGTGGGCCCCGCGGCTCTCCTTGCGGATCAGCGCTGCTTCCGCCACCAGCCTGCCGGTCAGCACCAGATTGTTCAGCTCGTATGAACTGCGGTCAGCGGGTTTCTCCAGGCACTTCTCCCAGGATGAGATCACGTTCGCCGCCCTCTCCAGTGTCTCACCGGTCCGGATGATGCCCACGTTCTCCCACATCAGCGACTGCAGGGCCGTGGTGCTCACGGCAGGCACTTCCACTGCATCGCGGTCGGGCACGCAACAACGCAGAAGCTCTCCCAGCCCCGGCCCATCCTCCCCCACCTTGTCGATGTCCTTTTCCACGGCCCGCTTGCTGAACACGAGGACTTCCAGCAGCGAGTTGCTCGCCAGACGGTTGGCGCCGTGCAGGCCGGTGCACCCGGTCTCACCCACGGCGAACAGCCCCTTGATACTGGTCTCGCCCCACGAGTCCGTCTTCACGCCTCCCATCATGTAATGCGCCGCCGGCGCCACGGGTATCATCCCCTTGGTGATGTCCAGCCCGTGCTCCATGCAGAAGCGGTAGATGTGCGGGAACCGGGCCGTGATCACCCGCGGCGCCAGGTGCGTTATGTCAATAAAAACACGGTCGCTGCGCGTCTTCTGCATCTCATAGAGAATGCTGCGGGTCACCACGTCCCGGGGCGCCAACTCGTTCTCAGGCGAGTAGTCGGGCATGAAGCGGTGGCCCTCGACGTTGCGCAGCAGGCCTCCTTCACCCCTGACCGCCTCCGATATGAGGAACGGCGGCACCCCTGGCAGGCGCAGGGCTGTGGGATGGAACTGGAAGAACTCCATGTCCATGATCTCCGCGCCGGCCCGGTAGGCCAGAGCCACCCCGTCGCCCGTGGCGACTTCCGGATTGGTAGTGTACTTGAACAGCCGCCCCGCTCCCCCTGTGGCCAGGACGACATGCTTTCCAGAGAACTGCTCCACCGAGCCGGTGCGAGTGTCCATAGCCTTCACACCCGTGGCCGTGCCATCTTCCACGAGTATCTCGGTAGCCAGGAAGTGCTCCAGTACCTCGATCTTCGACTGCCTGACTCTCCGGCTCAGTGTGACCTCGATGTGCTCCCCCGTGGCATCCCCGCCGGCATGCAGGATGCGGGGCATGGCATGGGCCGCCTCCTTGGCCAGGGCCACCTCCCCATCGATGGTGTCGAAGGGCACGCCCAGCTCCGTCAGATCGGCAATGCGGTCCGCCGCCTCTGTTACCAGGATGCGCACGGCGTCCTTGTTTGAAAGGCCGGCTCCGGCCACGACCGTGTCCCAAAAATGGAGGTCCGGCGAGTCTCCCTCACCGATCGCGGCCGCGATGCCGCCCTGGGCGTGCTTGGTATTGCAGTCATCGATGCTGCCCTTGGTGAGGATCAGAACGCTGCCGCGCCGCTGGGCCAGCAGGGCCGTGTAGAGGCCGGCTATGCCACTGCCGACAATCACATAATCGTGGGCGCGCATCGGTGTCGCTCGTTCCGCGGACGTTCGGCGATGGCTAAGAGCGTATCACAACGGTGGGGGAGAGGCAACAAGTGACGAGGCGACTCAACGAAGTCCGAGCTCGGATTCAGATGCAGCGTGGGTCAAGCATAGCGCACCCGTGACGAATTCGACTGGTGGG
>JAUCPZ010000255.1 GCA_030372995.1 Dehalococcoidia bacterium | reverse complement strand
GAACGATTGCTTACTGGAGAGGATACAAAATGACAGGTAGTGCCATGCGCTGCAAATACTGCCAATCCCCCAATACCATCCGTTTCGGCACGGTCAAAGGCATCCAACGCTACTTCTGCAAAGCCTGCAGGCGCAAGTTCGTTGCCGATACACTGCCCAAGATGAAGACTGCCTCTCACATCGTGGCCTCTGCCGTTGGTGCATACTTCCGAGGGATGCCTCTGGACTCTATTCAGGGCCAACTCCAACAGGACTATGGCCTCACCATGTCTGAATACGGCATCTACAAGTGGATTGAACGCTTCTCTGAGAAGGCCGTCAGGGAGGCCAAGACGTTCAAGCCGCGTGTAGGCGATGTCTGGATAGCAGATGAGACTGTACTCAAGATTGGTGGCCGCAACCTCTGGTTCTGGGACATCATAGACCGCGATTCCCGATTCCTCTTGGCATCACGGGTATCCACAACCCGCACCACGAAGGATGCTCAAGCGCTCATGGAAGCGGCAGCGCAACGCGCCGGTAAGGTGCCAAAGGTCGTCATCACCGACAAACTGGCAGCGTACATAGACGGCATTGAGCTGGCCTTTGGCGCAGACACGCGGCACATTCAGAGCAGGCCATTCACAGACCAGAACTCCACGAATATCATCGAGCGCTTCCACGGGACGCTGAAGGAACGGACGGACATCGTGCGTGGCTTCAAGAGCCTTGTGAAGTCGAAACTCATCACGGACGCGTGGCTAGTCCACTACAACTTCTTTAAGGAGCACACCACACTTGGAGACATGCCCCCAGCGCAGAAGATGGGTATTCCCGTGCCGTTCCACGACTGGAAAGAGGTTGTCGAAGGCAAACGGGAGACGCAGCCGTTTGAAGCACCCAGCATCATTGGGAAGGGCCAGGCTCCTATGTCCGGAAGACGATGCCCACTCAGACCAAAGCGACCACGGAAGGTGCTACCTACTATGAGCAGCATAGGGAGAATGCGAAAGTGAGCCAACAACCTATAGTTGACTTAACCTCCGCCCCGCATCAACACCCCAACCCGCGCTGAATCGACGGCACATCATTATATACCAAAGCCTGGATGCGACGCCAATCCACCTCGACAAGACCAGCGCCGACTTACAACTCGCGTGATTCCGGCCTCCCGCACAGTCATTGGCAGGCCATTCTGCATCCCGTCCCCAGCCCTTCACCAGGACTGCCTCAACGGGGTCCGCACCGCCAGCGTCCCTGGCTCTCCCAGTGAGAGATCAAGTGGTTCACAGCTCGCGCCGCCCGCCCCATCGTGGGAAACACTGGAACTCCTGCTTCCAGACACTGCGCCCCGACCTCAGCGGCTACCTTCTCCGCCTCCACCATGCCAGCGGTGAAGATCACAATGGCCAGAGGCTTGCTCATAGCCATTCCGGCGTCAAGGACGGCCTCGATTTGCCGCTTCAACTCCTCGACCCCACGTTTGACAGCCTGCACCGCGGCGAACATCACCAGCACCAAGTCGATGTCTTCGCAATCAGACACCAGCTTAACTGTCTCTCTGTACAGGGCCGGCTCCCAGTACACATCCGGCGACGTATCTATGGGGTTGGCTATGCCGGTTCCCGCAGAGGTAGTGAATGCCCGCAACTCCCGCCTGAGCTCGGGAGGAAATGGGGGGACGAACAAGCCCGCCCTCTCGCAATCATCAGCAGCCTGGACACTCGCCCCCCCGCCAATCCCCACCACCCCCACCCGTCTGCCCCGCGGCGGCCTCAGATAAGAGAAGGCCAGCACGGCATCTGCCAGTTCGCCCATGTCAGACACCTGCCTCGCGCCAGTCTGACGGCAGACCGCATCCCACACCATCGCACTACCCGCCAGAGAACTCGTGTGGGACATCACTGCTCTGGTTCCGGCTTGGGTGCGCCCACCCTTGAGAATCACTACCGGCTTCTCTCTAACCGTCTCCCGTAGAGCGCGGACAAAGCTCTGCGGCCGTTTGACCCCTTCAATGTACGCAGCTACAACCTTGGTGTCACCATCAGACGCAAAGTACTGCAGGAAATCAGTCTCGTCCAGGTCTGCTGCGTTGCCGTAGCTGACGGCTTTGCTGAAAAGAACGCCACGCTGCGCCCCAGCCAAGATCAGCTCCCTTGTATTCCCTCCGCTCTGGGATAGAAAGCCAACATGGCCGCTGCGTCTGGAACCGCCTGCTTCAAAGGTGCAGCCAGCCGCCGGGTTATGTATCCCCAAACAGTTGGGGCCGAGGAGCCGCACGCCACCACGGCGGGCGATATCCAGCACCTCCGCCTCGAGTCTCGCACCTTCCGCGTCTCCCGTTTCGCTGAAGCCGGCGCTGAAACAGGTAACGACTTTCACCCGCGCCTCGACACATTCGCGCATAAGCTTCGGCACCAGCGAAGCCGGCAACCCCGACACCACCGAATCCACCGGTTCGGGTATCTCCAGCACACTGGGATACACCTTGAGGCCCATGAGCTCGGTCATGTGAGGATTGACCGGGTAGATCTTCCCGCGATAGCCACACTCCAACAGGGGCTTAAGGAAGTTGCGGTTGGTCAGCGAATCCGCCACTGAGGAGACTCCGACGATGGCCACCGACTTGGGGTTGAAAATGAAGTCCAGATCAGGCATGTGCCCAACTATTCTCCCATGATCTGGATCACGACTTCCCTCGACCGCGGCCGGTTATCGAAGTCAACGTAGACTATCTGCTGCCAGGTCCCCAGGTGCATCTTACCGCTCGTGAAGGGCACTGTCAGGGATGGCCCCTGCAGCGACGCCCGCAGATGTGAATGCCCGTTGCCGTCACCCCAGGCCCGGTTGTGATTATAGCCGACGCTAGCCGGAATCAACCTGTCCCACATCTCCCGCAGGTCGGCCAACAGGCCCGATTCGTGCTCTATCGTGGCAATGCCAGCCGTTGAGCCAACGGCAAAAACGGTGACTGTCCCGTTCGCGATTCCCGAACCGTCGACCTCTCTCGCCACCTGACCGGTGATGTCCACGATGTCGCAGTTTCCTGATGTCTTCAAGCGCAGCGTCGTGCTCTTTACCATCCAACTTACCTCTCCCAAAGAATGTCTGCCAGCTCAAACACGGGCCCGTCGCGACAGACCTGTTTCAACCCCTTCGTGGTCCTTATGGTGCATACATAGCAGGCACCCAGGCCGCAAGCCATCCGCTCTTCCAGCGACACTTGGACTGATTTGCCTTTGAGACACTCCAGCTCGGCCATAGCCCTGTACATGGCCGCAGGCCCGCACGCGAAGACCTGATCCGCCTCGCCGGCATACTCGTCCATCACATCGGTCGCTAAGCATCTTCTTCCTCTAGAGCCATCCTCACTCAAGTCAACCACGGTCGTCGCACCAGGCAACTGACCTTCAGGAAGCAGCAATTCCCCTCGTCTCGCCCCGTGCAGCAGGATTACTCTCTTCTTCCCCTCTTCTGTCATCTTCTCCGCCAAGAACGCCAGCGGCGCGATCCCTATCCCGCCCGCGACCAGAAGGACATCTCTGGCGTCATCCCTCACCATGAAGCCGTTCCCCAAGGGGCCCAACACGTCAACACAATCCCCGGGGACACGCTCCGCTAGCCAGCGGGTGCCCCTCCCCACCACTTCAAAAAGGAGCGCCACACCCCCGGAACTGTTGGTTCTGTGAATGCTCAGCGGCCGCCTCAATACGGGATCATGGTCTTCTCCACAGCGGATCATGAGGAACTGACCGGGGTGAGCCGCTGCTGCGATAGCTGGTGCGTCCAGCCACAACAGTCGCGTTCCCGGCATCAACTCCAAACTCGATCTGACGTTTGCCTTGATCAGCACCTTGCCGTCCAATGATCCCCCAATTAGTGCCGTTGCGGCTTCCTGGCCAAGCAGCCGGCGTTCAAGAGCTCATCAGCTCCTTGTGGTATTCCTGAAGCGACTTCGGCACGATCTCCGACTTTGCCATGGCCTCGATTCCCTCGGCCGTGGCCTGAGCCGCCGTCATGGACGTGACATACGGCACCTTGTACTGTATCGCCGTTTTGCGGATGTAGCTGTCGTCGTACTTGCTGGTTTGCCCCACCGGGGTGTTGATGACTAGCTGGACTTCCCTGTTCGTAATGGCATCGGCGATGTTGGGTCGGCCCTCATGCAGCTTCTTCATCCTCTTTGTGCTCACGCCACGTTCCTTCAGCACAGTGCCAGTGCCTTCGGTAGTGTACAGTTCGAACCCCAAACCCTTTATCCTCTTGGCCAGGGGATAGACTTCTGGCTTGTCCTTGTCCGCTACCGTGAGCAACACGTTCCCCTTGAGCGGCAACCTCGTGCCTGCTGCCTCCTGCGCCTTGTAGAAGGCCAGCCCAAAGGTGTCCGCGATCCCCATGACTTCGCCGGTGGATTTCATCTCTGGCCCGAGCACCGGGTCAACCTCCGGGAACATGTTGAACGGAAACACCGCTTCTTTGACACCAAAGTACTTTGGCGTCCGCTTCTTCAGTTCAGGGAATTCCTTTAGCTTGCGTCCCATCACCAGATAGGTGGCGATCCGCGCCATGGGTATCCCCATAACCTTCGAAACGTAGGGCACCGTGCGGGAGGCCCTGGGATTGGCCTCCAAGATGTAGACTCTGTCGTCGCATATCGCATACTGTATGTTGATCAACCCCACGGCCTTCAAATCCTTTACTATCTTCGCCGTGTAAGCCTCGATAGTCTCCAAATGTTCCGGCTTGATGTTACGTGACGGTATGACGCACGCAGCATCTCCAGAGTGCACGCCGGCAAATTCGATATGCTCCATGGTCGCAGCGACAAAGGTGTCCTCTCCGTCACAAAGGGCATCGACCTCGGTCTCGATAGCATGTTCGAGGAACCGGTCGATCAGCATGGGGTACTCGGGACTGACCTGAATCGCTTCTTCAGCATGCCTGATCAGCTCATCTTGATCATAGATCACCTTCATACCCCGCCCACCGAGCACGAACGACGGCCGCACCATCAACGGATAGCCTATATCTCTGGCTATCTTCACTGCTTCCTCCAGCGAACGCGCCGTGCCGCTATCCGGCTGGGGTATGTTGAGCGCGATCATCCGCTCCCGAAAACGTTCTCTATCCTCGGCCAGGCCAATGCTCTCTGGAGTGGTGCCCAAGACACTGACTCCATTGTCCTTCAGCTCTTGGGCAATATTCAGCGGTGTCTGCCCGCCGAACTGGACTATGACGCCTTCAGGCCTTTCCTTCTCGTAGATGTTCAACACGTCCTCGACGGTCAGCGGCTCAAAATAGAGCTTGTTGGATGTGTCGTAGTCAGTAGACACGGTCTCCGGATTACAGTTCACCATGATGGACTCGTACCCCATATCCTTCAAAGCAAACGCGGCATGGACGCAGGTATAATCAAACTCAATCCCCTGTCCGATCCTGTTGGGGCCCCCGCCGAGGATCATCACCTTCCTGCGTGACGATACTGGCACTTCGTCCTTCTCAGCAACATACGTGGAGTAGTAGTAGGCGGCGTTATCTACTCCGCTCACAGGAACCGCACCATACTTCGCACTCTTTCCAATTGCGGTCCTTTTCTGCCTGACTTCTTTCTCCCTGACACCGAACAGATTGGCCAGGTACAGGTCGGAAAACCCCCACTCCTTAGCCTTCGCCAGCTTCCCTTCGGGCAGAGTCTGCCACTTGTAGCGGATCAGCTCCTCCTCAAACTCCACCAGTTCCTTCATCTCATTGATGAACCACCGGCCGATGTACGTCAGTTGGTAGAGGTCTTCCACGGTCATGCCTTTGCGCAGAGCCTCGTACATGAGGAAGATGCGTTCGCTCGACGGCACCGCCAGCCTCTCTCTCAGTTTCTCGACAGAGAGCTGCTTGAAATCCTTCGCACCACCCAGACCGTATCTCCTGATCTCCAGGGAACGGATTGACTTTTGCAGGGCCTCTTTGAATGTCTTGCCAATGCTCATGACTTCCCCAACCGCCTTCATCTGCGTGCCAATGATGTCCTTGGCCTGGGGGAACTTTTCGAAAGCCCAGCGGGCGAACTTGGACACTACGTAGTCGCCCCAAGGCTCGTACTTGTCCAGGGTGCCCTTCCTCCAGTACGGGATCTCATCCATGGTGACACCGACTGCCAGCTTGGTCGACACGCGTGCGATGGGAAAGCCAGTGGCTTTGGACGCCAGGGCAGAGGAGCGCGAGGTGCGGGGGTTGATCTCGATGACCACTAGCCTGTCGTCAATGGGATTGTGAGCGAACTGGATATTCGTGCCCCCGATGACTCCAATAGCGTCCACGATCCGGTAGGAGATCTCCTGCATCCGCTTCTGTAGAGATTCAGGAACCGTCAACATGGGAGCGACGCAGAAGCTGTCACCCGTGTGGACTCCCATCGCATCGACGTTCTCGATGAAACACACTGTGATCTTCTGGTTCTTCTGGTCCCGAACCACCTCCAGTTCCAGCTCTTCCCACCCGTAGACCGACTCCTCGACCAGCACCTGGTTGATGAGGCTGGCGGCAAGCCCGCGGCTGACGATTGTCCTCAGTTCCTCCACGTTGTAAGCGATCCCCCCGCCTGTCCCGCCAAGCGTGTAGGCGGGGCGCAACACCACCGGATAGCCCAGCTTCGCGGCGATCTGCTCAGCCTCTTCGACCGAATAGCACGGATCCGATCTCGGCACCGGGACGCGCAACTGCGCCATGGTTTCCTTGAAGACAATGCGGTCTTCGCCACGCTCGATGGCATCCGCCTTGACTCCGATGACCTCAACCCCATACTTCTCCAGAACGCCCGCCTTGTGGAGGCTGGCGGCCAGGTTCAACCCTGTCTGCCCGCCCAGATTGGGCAGGAGTGCATCCGGCCTTTCCCGTTCGATGATCTTGGCTACGCTCTCTACGGTCAGTGGCTCGATGTATGTTCTGTCAGCCATGCCGGGATCCGTCATGATCGTCGCCGGATTGGAGTTGACCAGGACAATCTCGTACCCCTCTTCCCTCAAGGCCTTGCACGCCTGCGTGCCGGAGTAGTCGAATTCGCACGCCTGCCCGATGATAATGGGGCCCGAGCCTATGATGAGGATCTTCCTTATGTCATTACGCCGGGGCAAGTACACCTCCTTTCACGGATGGACATTCACACCAGCCCGTCACGCGCTTTGCTGCTCGAAGCGGGCCGGAGCACGCTATTTCTCCCTGATCTCCACGCTATCGTCACGGTAGACAACTTCCCCCCCAACCACCGTGGCCATCACCTTGCCTCTTAGCAAGCTGCCCGCCCAGGGATTGTTTCTCCCCTTTGAGGCAAAACGGCTGGGGTCCACTACCCAGGCGAAATCGGGGTTGAAGAGAACCAGGTCTCCGGGAGACCCCGGCTGAAGCGCCCCTAACCCCTCCGGCACCGGATAGCCAGAGAGCATCGACATTCCTGCCGCCCTCTTTAGCACCATTGCCGGCCCGCTGGTGAGCCTGGATATCACGGTGGGTAACTCAAGCCTGCCCTCTTCGACCACGGTCAGCAGCACGGACAGCGCCGTCTCTAGCCCGCTGATTCCAAAGGCCGCCGAATTGAAATCGCCGGCCTTGTCTCGCAGAGTATGCGGAGCATGGTCAGTAGCGATGGCATCGATCACTCCGTCCTTCAACCCCTGGATCAGCGCCTCAATGTCCTTCCGCGTGCGCAATGGAGGATTGACCTTGGCATCCGTGCCGTGTTGGCTGACTGCCTCATCGGTCAGAGTCAGGTGATGCGGAGTCGCTTCAGCAGTCACCCTTACCCCCGCTTGCTTGCCACGGCGAATGATCTCCACCGACCCCGCGGTGCTGACGTGAGCGATGTGGACTCTGGCGCCGGTGAGCATCGCCAAGTCTATGTCCCTCTGCACCATGCGCTCCTCGGCTGATGCCGGGATGCCTTTCAGGTTGAGCGCCGCCGCAGAAGAACCCTCGTTCATGACGCCGCCCGCGGATAGAGACAAGTCTTCACAATGATCCATCACGGGGAGATCAAGAAGCCTGCTGCGTTCCAGAGCCCGCTGCATCAACTCGGAGTCAGCCACGGGGCTGCCGTCATCGCTGAAACCAACAACCCCCGCCTCGGCCAATCTGGCCATGTCCGTCAGCTTCTCCCCCTGTCGGCCCTGGCTGACACAGCCTATCGGAAAGACCCGTACTTTGGCCTCCAGCCTTATCTTGTTCTTCAAGTACGTCATCACATCTGGTGAATCGATAGGGGGAGAGGTGTTCGGCATGCAGCAGACTGCAGTGAACCCGCCTCTCGCAGCCGCCTCGGTCCCAGTGGCGATGGTCTCTTTATGCTCATACCCGGGCTCCCGGAGATGGCAGTGCAGGTCGACGAACCCAGCGCAAACGACGAGACCTTTGGCAGACAGAATCTTGCATCCCTCAGGGCACATGCTAAGCCCGTTTTCGCCAACCCATTCGAGGTGACCGTCGCGTATCAGCAGGTCCCCAACCATGTCGATGCCCTTGGCGGGATCGATAATGCGCCCGCCGGTCACAAAGAGGAATCTCCCCTTCACTCCCTGTCTCCTTCAATCCCGAGAAAGCCGGCTCATCTCCGTCACCGCGTCGCTCCTATGATTCGGCATGCTTCCCTGGCAGGAATCCTCTCGACTGCGCCTCGCTCTCTGAATCGAAGATAATGAGATTCTCCGGCCTGATCTTCTTTATCCAGTGGCTTTCGGAGCTGTGATATCGCTTGCTCTTCAATGTGCCTTCATGCCACTCTGCGCTGGCGACATACTTAGGGAATGTCTCGTGTTCACAGTAGACGCAACGGAGGGTCAACGGCTTCAGACTGACTATCTTGAATTCCGGCTTGATATACTTCTCCTCGTTGACAGACACGCAGTTCCGGTTCTGGCACCTGACCCCAAATCCGCGGTCGTACACATGGTGTGATTTGCCGATTCTCGGGCCCTTGGCATCACCGCCGGTATCCACTTTCCTCGACCCGAGCAGCAGACTTATGAGCGCCATCCTGACAGGCACGCCCCGCGCCGCTTGCTTGAAATACATGGACCGGGGATCGGCATCCAGTTCGTAGGCCAGTTCGTCGACACGCGGCAACGGATGCATCACCAGAGTCTCCTTGAACGTCTTCTCCTTGAGCAGCCTCTTATCCACAACCGGGTAGTCTCTCCTTATTTCACCTTCACCCTTGGCCGTATCGCGCCGCTCCCTCTGCATCCTCGTAACATAGATGGCGTCAACGCCCTTCTCCAGTTCGACCTGTAGGCTGATGTCCGGCATCATAGCCAACTGATGCGGTGTGCTGGGCGTCACGTAGATGGCGTCCAGAGAGAACAGCCCTCCTGCTTCCGGACGCTCAGCCGTTCCATACCTCCGAAGCTCCCCACCGTACTCGGTTACCAGCTTCCTGACCACGTGATCCGGGATTTCCAGTCCGGGAGCCGGACGAAACAGGATCGTAGCCCCGAACCTGGCCAGCGCATAGGCCAGCGAATGGACCGTGCGCCCGTACTTGAGGTCACCCCACAGGGCCACCTTCAGGCCCCTGAGGCTCTTCCTCTCCTTTTTGATGGTGTACAGGTCCAACAGGGTCTGAGTCGGGTGCTCGTGGCCACCATCGCCGGCGTTTATCACCGGCACTCCGGCGTAGTCCGCCACCACCTTGGCCGATCCTTCCCACGGATGCCTAATGACGATGATGTCAGCGTAGCTCCCCACCACCCTGGCCATGTCCGCTATGCTCTCGCCCTTGGCCAATGAAGTGGCGCCAATATCCACTGCGGTTATCACTTGCCCGCCCAGCCTCAACATGGCTGCCTCGAATGACATGCGTGTCCTGGTGCTGGGCTCAAAGAAAAGGCTGGCCATGATCTTTCCCTGGCAGACGCTTGACTGCTCGTGCAGCGAATCTGACATCTCGTCAGCCACTGAAAAGATCGCCTCGACCTCGTCGTTGGACAGGTCATCCATGGTCACCACACTTCTACCTGCCAGACTCATGACGCCTCCTTACCGCCACCGCGTTTCTTGTCCACTCCTCACCCACCGTTTGCGCCCCGGCTCGACTCGTGATCACAACCTCATCCCGCCCATCCACCTCCACCACTCTCACCACTACTTCTTCCTTCCTTGAGGTCGGCACGTTCTTCCCCACGTAGTCAGGCCGGATAGGTAACTCCCGATGTCCGCGGTCAATGAGCACCGCCAGTTGCACATGTTGCGGCCGTCCATGATCAACAAGTGCATCCATCGCCGCTCTTATGCTGCGGCCGGTGTAGATTACGTCATCGACCAGGACCACGCGCTTCCCGGCAATGTCATCAGGAATATCGCTAGGACGGACCGCCGGCGGCGTCTCTAGGTAGGAAAGATCATCCCTGTACGGACCGATGTCCAGTGAACCGACAGGTACGTCGACCCCTTCAATCGCCCGTATGATGCCTGCCAGCCTCGAAGCCAGCGGCGCACCTCTGGTGTAGAGACCCACCAGGACCAGCCCGTGGCAGCCATGGTTCCTCTCGATGACCTCATGGGCGATGCGGGTCCAGGCACGCCTCATGTCCTCGGCAGACATGATCACCTTCTCAGACATACAAAAAACCTCTTGCCGGGCCGGCAAGAGGTTTCGCTTTCACTCTTTCCGCGTGAGTCCGGGCACGAGCCCTGTTCCCTTGCCAGCCTCTCCGGACTGACTTAAAGGTCCGACTTCCTCAGTCAATGACTGACCGCTGATCTACTGATCGACACTGCGGGCATCACTGTTGTGGGAATGATACCATGGCCGCAATGCCCTGGCAAGGCCGTGTACTCGTTCACTAGATATGAGACAGTTGGAGGTCTGGGGCGACCTCCGGATGGCAGTCTCTAAGATACTCTGAGGGGGTCTTCCAGCGCAATGACTGATGAGGCCGAATGTGGTTATAGACCCGCTCCCAGTCGCGGAGGGCTGAGTTGAGCGTCTTGAGGTCGAGATCCCCCGGGTAGACTTCATAGAATTCCTCCGTGTGGGTTCGTTGGGCTCGCTCCACATGCCCGTTAAGCT
>JAUCPZ010000254.1 GCA_030372995.1 Dehalococcoidia bacterium | reverse complement strand
GATGTACTCGAGGGCCGGCACGGTGGGAGTGGAAGGTTGCGGAAGCGGAGTCCTAGCCCCGGCTGGCGTTGTGTCTTGACGGTCAGAATGACTCGTTCTTGCGGGATCGTGCTTACTCATTGTCAGGTGGTTGTGTAACAAATGGTAGCATTTTGGCTTGCGGGCTGTCCAACAGTCCTGCACGGCCTGACAGCGCAGATGGCAGTCGTCCCGAATGGGGCTTGGGTGGCCCCTTGAGGATTATGGGAATCACCTGGCCCTCTCTCGGGCCACATGAGTTGATCAAAGAGGGGCTTCGCCCCTCTTAACGCCCCTTGCCAAGGATGGGCAGACGCTGGGTGCAGCCGTGTGCAGCAGGACCTGCCCCGACTGAGCCACGGAATCTGCCTCCACGCCGACGCCCGACGCCAAGCCTCCGTGCCATCAGCTATCAGCTAGGAACTGCTCTGTGAGTGTCAGGTCCGAGACCTGACCTGCCGTTAGGAACCTGGCAGACCGGCTCACGAACCTGAGTCCGATCCCAAAACTCTTCGTCACCCTGCCCTCTCTCGATTCAGACGAGTAGATCAAAGAGGGGCTCCGCCCCTCTTAACGCCCCTTGCTTACGTAGGTCTTGTAGGATCTGCAAGACCGGAACTTGGCACTTCCGCTCCTGGGTGTGCGGCCCCGCCTGGGACGCATTTGCGATTCTCCTGCGGCGAAGCTTCGGTTCACGTCCCTTGCCTGAGACGGGCTTTGAAGGCGCGACGTGTGGGTATGATGTACACCCGCACGGCCGGTCGGATCGCGGAGGGCATACCCCGCGGACAAGAAGTGTGCCTGTGCTGTGCCGCAGGGGCGCATTGCGATGCGCCCGATGTTTGACCCGCACCATGTGGTTTGGGTCACCCAGCCCTCTCTCGGGTCACACGAGTGAATCAAAGAGGGGCTCCGCCCCTCTTCCACGCCCTTTGCCAAGAATGGGCAGCTGCTGGCTGCAGCGAGGCGTACGAGCGCCGGTCACTGCTATGAGCTATCAGCCATGACGTCAGGGCTTCTATTGGTCACCCAGCTCTCTGTCGGGTCAGACGAGTACATCGAAGAGGGGCTCCGCCCCTCTTTCACGCCCCATGCCAGGAATGGGCCGCCGTTGGCTGTAACGGGCTTTGTCAGTGCTGCTCGTTGCCACGAGCCATGAGCCCAAAGCTCTTCATCACCCAGCCCTCTCTCGGGTCAGACGAGTACATCGAAGAGGGGCTTCGCCCCTCTTAACACCCTTTGCTCACGTGGGTCTTGTTGGGTCTGCAAGACCGGAACTTCGGAGTCTCGGATTTCGGATTTGGGATTTCGCGCCGAAGGCGCGTGGCTCCGCCCCTCTTTCACGCCCCATGCCAGGAATGGGCCGCCGCTGGCTGCAGCCGTGTGCAGCAGGACCTGCCCCGACTGAGCCGCAGAGTCTGCCTCCACACCGACGCCCTAGGCCAAGCCTCCCTGCCATCAGCTATGAGCTATCAGCTCTGAGTTAGAAAGTTCTATTGATCACCCAGCCCTCGCTCGGGTCAGACGAGTACATCGAAGAGGGGCTTCGCCCCTCTAAACGCCCCTTGCCAAGAATGGGCAGCCGCTGGCTGCAGCAGGCCACGCCACAGATGCCGACTGCTACCAGCCATGAGCTATGAGCTATCAACCATGAGCTACCAGCCATGGGCTATGAGCTTGGCGTTTAGGGTTTCGAGTTTCGGATTTCGGGCTTGGAGCCCGGGATTTGCCTCTGGTTCTATGAGCACACTTCGACCACCAGCAGATCCAGCGCCAGTTCGTCGGGCCACTTGCCGCTCTTGATGGCCACGTCGGTGTCCAGGATCCGCTGGTAGATGTCGATCAGGCGCTGCCTGGAATGCGCGGCACTTTGCTTGAACAGCTTGTCGATGGGGAAATTCCATGACAGGCCGAGCTGCTCCCTCTTCTCTTCCAGCGACAGACGCTGGCGCGCCAGTTCCTTGGCCTGGAGCATCAGCCGCACTTGGCGGCCCATCATGGTCAAGAGGTGGGTCGGCGGTGTTCCCTCGTTGAGCAACTGATGCAGAAGGCGCATCGCCGCCGAGAGCCTCTTCTCGGCGATGGCGTCCACCATGGCGAAGATGCTGGCCTCGCGGGCCTGGCTCGCAGCCCGCACAACGTGGGCTTCCTCGATGCGGCCGCCCTTGGCGTAGAGGGCCAACTTGTCGATCTCGTTCGCCAACACCCAGAGATCCTCGCCGGCGGTCTCGATGAGTAGCCCGATGGCGCGCGGCGAGATGGCAGCGCCCTGCTCCGCGGCACGGGACCGGACCCACTCTTCCAGCCTCGGCCCCTTCATGACGGGAAACTCGTGCACACTGGCGGCCTTGGCCAACTTTCTCAGCATCGCGTTGTTCTTGGCCAGCTTGCCGTCGATGAACACCAGTACCGTGCTCGGCGGCTTGGCCGGGAGGAAATCGATCAGAGGCTGCCATTCGCTGATAAGAGGGCGCTTGCCGGATGCGGATGGCTCGAAGCGTTCCAGAAGCCCTTCCACTATGACCAGGCGGTGACTGGCCAGGAAGGGGACCGCAGTGCACGCCTCGATCAGTTGGGACGGCATCAGGTGCCGGCCCTCGAACACAGCCGTGTTCAGTGACAGCGATTCGCTGTCGCCGAGGGATTTCTTGATCTCATCCAGCTCACGGTGGAGCGAGAAGCTGTCGGCGCCGTGGAGCACGTAAATCAAGGCTCAACTCCGGCGCTATTCTACCACCGCCGGTTGCTGGCAGGCCACGTACACGTGTGATAAGCTAGGGCGGCAATGGAGATCGGCATCGTCGGCTTGCCCAAGAGCGGCAAGACCACCCTTTTCAACAGCCTGACGCGGGGAAAGGCGGAGACGCGGGCGTTTGGCGGGGCCGGCAGCGAGCCCAATGTAGGCATCGTCAAGGTGCCGGATGCGCGTCTGGATGGGCTGCAGGCTCTTCTCAAGCCCAGGAGGCTGATTCCGGCCGAGATCAAATATGTGGACGTGGCTATCCAGTCGGAGAGGAAGGACGGCCTCAGCGGTCCCGCCCGTAGCCATCTCACGAAGACCGACGGGCTACTTGGGGTGATCAGGGTTTTCGGGGATGAATCCGTGCCATCTGTCGGCGGTGTGGACCCCTGGGGGGACATCGGGGCTTTGAATGCGGACCTGGTGCTGGCGGATCTGGTGATAGCCGAGAATCGGCTGCAGAGGATCGGCGAGTCGCTCAAGGGAGCCAAGTCACCGGAGCGGGAGAACCTGTTGAAGGAGCAGTCGTTCGTGCAACGCATCAAGGGAATGTTGGACGATGGTGTCCCAGTGCGCGATCAGGGGTTGTCGGACGACGAGATGCGGATGGCGGAAAGCTACCAGTTCCTGAGCAACAAGCCCCTGCTGCTGGTGCTGAACATCGGCGAGGACCAATTGCCACAGGCGGAGGCGATTGAGGAGGAGGCGAAGAGGCGTTTTCCGCGGTTCAGCGCGGCGGCCATCTGTGCCAAACTGGAGATGGAGCTGGGGCAACTGAGTGATGACGAGGCCGCCGAGTTCCGCTCCGCGATGGGTGTGGGTGAAGGCGCCCTGCAGCGCATCATCAGGTTGTCCTACGGCCTGGTGGGGATGATCTCCTTCTTCAGTACCGCCTCGGGGGAAGTGCGTGCGTGGTCGGTGAAGCGGGACACGCCGGCGCCGAAGGCGGCGGGCAGGATACACTCGGACATGGAGCGGGGCTTCATCCGGGCGGAAGTCGTAGCCTACGACGACCTGGTCAAGTGCGGTGGCCTGGCGGAGGCCAGGAGGCAGGGACTGCTGCGGCTGGAGGGCAAGAACTATCTGGTACAGGACGGCGATGTCATCACCTTCCTGTTCAGCGTCTAGGGGAACAGGCGGATGAGCGCGACACTGGTTCTGGTGCGGCACGGGCAGACGGACTGGAATGTCAACGGGCGTTACATGGGTTGGATCGATGAGGCGCTCAATGAGGAAGGCCCGCGGCAGGCCGCGGTGCTGGCGGACAGGCTGGCAGACTGGCCGGTATCTGCGGTCTATTCCAGTCCGTTGAAGAGGGCGCTGGCGACGGCTGAAACGATTGCCGGGAAGCATTCGCTGGAGGTGCAGACGCTGGACGATCTGGGGGAGATGAGGATTGGCGAATGGGAGGGCATGTACGCATGGGACATCGCCGCCAGATATTCGGAACTGTGGAAGGCGTGGAGAGCGAGCCCCGGCGATTTCCGGATGCCGGGTGGAGAGAGCCTGAACGAAGTGCGCGAGAGGGCGATCAGGGCGTTCAGCCGGATGACCGGCGGCCATGAAGGAAGGATGGTGCTCGCGGTGACGCACGACGTGGTGGTGAGGCTGCTCGTGGCGCATTGCCTGGGAGTGAGCCAGGACATCTACCGGCGCCTGGAGGTGGGCAACGCCTCCGTGACGGTTATCGAAAGTGACGGTGGGAGACTCAGGCTGCGGGTGCTGAACGACACGGCTCACCTGGAGGGCTTTGCCTGAGTGGCAGGCTAGTAGCTCATGGCTCTTGGCTCACGGCACGACGGGTGAGAAGTCCAAATCCTAAGTCCCGAATCCGAAATCCTAAACACTAGACGCTAAGTTCATAGCTGATGGCTCATGGCTCGTGGCAACGGCCAGCGCTGACAGAGCTCGTTGCAGCCAGCGGCGTCCCATTCTTGGCAGGGGGCGTTGATCGAAGATCCGTCTCAGGCGGAAGAGGGGTGGAGCCCCGCGCCTTCGGCGCGAAGTCCCAAATCCTGGATCCTAAACGCTCAGCTCATAGCTCATGGCTGATAGCAGTCGGCAGCTGTGCCGTGACCTCTTGCGGCCAGCGGCGGCGCGTTCCTGGTATAGGGTGTCAAGAGGGGCGGAGCCCCTCTTTGATCCACTCGTGTGGCCCGAGAGAGGGCTGGGTGATGAAGAGCTTTGGGATCGGACTTAGGCTCGTCAGCCAGTCTGGCAGGTCCGCAACGGCAGGTCAGGTCCCGGACCTGACGCCCACACAATGGCTCATAGCTGATAGCTCATAGCTCGTGGCACTGCCCAGGTCTGGGACGGCTTGTTACAGCCAGCGGCGTCCTGTCATAGGCAAAGCGCGTCAAGAGGGGCGGAGCCCCTCTTAGTCTACTCGTGTGACCCGAGAGAGGGCCGGGTGATGAACAAATGCCCGCAGCTCATGGCTAGCGAGTCGGGGCTCATGGCACCGGTGCTCGTTCGTGCGCTGAAGCTCGAGATCCGAAGTACCGAAGGGCAGTCAATAGTCAGTCCAAGCAACCGAACGTCTGGTTGGGAATCGACACGCCATGCTGGTGGAGACTGCCTGCCGATCGGCTGTGAGTATCTGCAAACACTTCGGGATTGAGGGGAGCCGACAGGAGGAAGCCGCTGCTCCCCTCAGAAATGAAGGGTGGGCCTTGCTGGCCCACCCTAGCGGAGCGAAACGAAAGGTACGGGCTTTGGGTTTACACTCGCCCTTCCATGAAAGCATAGTCTTCGTTTGTGGTTACCCAGGTTGCCCCTCCGTCATTGGAATAGACGCGCATTCCGCCCGGATAGCCCCCTTTGGAGTTGTAGCGCATGATGACGTAGTTGGAAGCGTCACCGCCGTTGGCGGACACAACGAGTGCATACTCGGTGCCGGCCTGGACGTTGTAACCGGTGGGGAATATGTAGGTAAACCATGTGGGCGTGGTGGTGAGCGAAGAGGCATAGAACGTGGTGCTGGCGAGTATGGTTCCTGTGGGAATGTGGTCCAAGGTGGGCTGAAGGGATATGGTCACGGTGAACGTCGGGTCTCCCGATTTGGAGAGCCAGAAAGAGACCGCTCTGCAAGAGTGAGCGGTGGTGGGAGTGAAGGTTTGAGCCCTCCGGAGCACGCCGTAGACCACGCTGGTGCTGCTGCCGGTCGTCCACTGCTCGAACCAGGTCGGAACCGGTGCACCCAGCGGGTTCTGCCCTTCCATGAAAGCGTAGTCTTCGCTTGTGGTCACGCAGGTTGCTCCTCCATCGTTGGAATAGACGCGCATTCCGGCAGGATAGCCCCCTTTGGAGTTGTAGCGGATGACAACGTAGTTATAGGGATCGCCACCGTCAGCGGACAGAACCAGTGCATACTCGGTGGCAGCCTGGACGTTGTAGCCGGTGGGGAGACTGTAGATGTACCACGTTGCTGTAGTGGTCAGCGACGATGCGCTGAAGACGGTACTAGCGAGTACAGTCCCTGTGGGCTCGTGGTTCAGAGTGGGCTGAAGCGAAATGGTAACGGTGAAGGAAGGGTTTCCCGACTTGTAGAGCCAGAAGGAGACCGTGTCGAGGTAGTGGGTGGTTGTCGGGGTGAAAGTCTGGGCCCTTCGGAGAGAACCGTAGAGTGCGCTTGTGTTACTGCCCGTCGTGAACTGCTCGTACCATGCGTTAGGCGCGAGCGTCTTCGTCGTCCATGGGTCGTAGTCAACGCGGTCACTAACGGGGTCGCCGAGGCCGCCCGGGTTATACCAGCCTCCGGAGCCGGTGTCGTCGGAGGCATCCAGTGGGCCGCTGTTGTCGCCCCACCAGTTGTTCTCAGCATCGACCGTCTGCCCGCCGCCGTAATGTCTTATTCCAATAGCGTTTCCGACGAACTCGTTGTCATGAGCTTGGACATTGGAACCGACGTTGGAAGTGCCGAAGCCCTCGAGATTGTTGCCGGTGAACTTGTTGTGCTGTATGGTGACGCCGCTGATTCCGTCCGAGCCGATACCAACGTAATTGCTGTCGAAGTGGTTGCCGTCAAAGAGGAGGTTGCTCCCCGCGTTGGTGGGATTTATGTAAGTGCTTCGCCAGTGGCCGATGTAGTTGTTGCTTACAGTGATGGAGCTTGTGTAGTAACCGAAGACCATGGCAAAGGGGCCGCTCCCGGAGTTGTCACTCCCTGCGATGACGTTGTTGCAAATGGTGTGCCCGCTCGTCCCGCCGACTATGAAGAGAGCGGTAGTCTCACCCCAGAAGGTATCTGAGCCCGCGATCCTAAAACCGTCTATGACCACGTTATTGCCTTGAATCAGCACGCCCCCTTGGATGATTGACTCGGGGCCCCTGCTGCCGGGGGTAACTCCGGCGGATACTCCATTATTGGCGCCTCGGAGAGCCAGCGTCTTGTCGATAGTGATCGTCTGCGCATATGTGCCAGCTGCAACGTGGATAGTGTCGCCGGCACTGGCAGAGTTGATGGCATGCTGGATGGTCAGGAAGGGGTTGCCCTCGGTGCCGTCGCCGGTGGTGTCACTGCCCGTGGTGGCCACGTACCAGTCGGCCGTAATCGGAGTCCAGGTCACCAGACCGAGTGCTGCATCGTCAACCTGGTGCCATACCAGGGCTTCTATCTGGGCGTTGCTCATTGCACCGACGAAAGTAACGCCGGTCGCATCGAGATCAAAACCGGTGTCATTCACGATGTCATGCCCAGCGCCTGCGGGCGCTGAAGACGGGCCAAGTGATTCGGTCCCAAGCGTGGCCGCACCCGTCGTCCCTGTGATGCAGAGGTTCTGGTCATTGCCGGACGCCGTGTTCCCACCCGAGAGGATCACAGCACCGGACTGGTAGAGCAGTATGCCTGCCGAGTCCCAGTCCCATTCGTTGCCTTCAAGGTGGAAGCTGTTCCCGGTGACCGTGTTCCCCGACAATGTGGCCGTCGCCCCGCGGCTGATCTGGATGCCGTTCTGGGCGATAATGTTGGTGGTGCCCACACCGGTCACGACGTTGCCAGTGATTGTGGCTGATGACCCCGTGTTGTCGACCACGATGCCACCCTTCTGGTAGCCGACGATGGTATTGCTGCTGATGGTGGCTGTGCCGGTCGTGGACCAAACCTGCCTCCCCACCAAGATTCCTACGCCGTTCTGGCACCCGCTGAAGGTCGAGTCACGGATATCCTGTATCCGGTTGTTGTGAATGTTAGCGCTGGCCCCATCCGTGACAAACACGCCGGCGGCAATGCTGCCGCAGGACGACGGTCCAGGGCCGGTTACGGTGAAGCCGTCGATCTCTGCGTTCACGCCGCTGCCGCTCACGATGACAATGGCCGATGCAGGATCGCTGGCCGGCGGCAGAGTCGCAGGCGCCTGGATGACGCTCTGCCCGATCCCGGCGCCAACAAGGTGCAGGTTCTTGGTGATCGTCAACTGTTCAGCGTAGGTCCCTGCCCTTACGTGGATGGTGTCACCCGCCGCCGCCTCATCGATAGCATGCTGAATGGTGAGGAAGGGCGAAGACGCACTGCCCCTGTTCGAGTCCGAACCCGCAGGATCAACGTACCAGAGGTCCGCGACCACAAAGTCATAGATGGTTGTGCCTATCGTCACTTTGTCCACCCAGCCAACAGTCCCGTCGCCATCACCGTGATACGAGTCTCCTATACCAAGACGAAGATAGGCGCGCACGACGTTGAGCCCGGTGTGGGCCGCAGCGACCTCACCCAGGGATATCAGCGGGTTGCCGCTGGTGTCCCCGTTGTAATCGTTCCACATCTGCCATTGTCCGGCAGCCGCATCAACCGTATGCCACTCGGCTGGATTAGCCGTCGGCACATGCTGGTACACCGTGTCATCATCCCGGTTGCCTACCACCCCTGTGTCGATCTCAATGGTCATCCAGACCGGATTCGTGCCCTCTTCGTTGATCACATCGTAAGTCAGCGGACCGGCCGCGAGAGAGTCAATGGTCACGTTTGGCGTGAAGCCGAAGAGTCCCTCATCCCAATAGTGGCCATCGCCCGGGTCGGGCGTCAGGCCGGCCTTGATGATCCCTGCCTCCCGCCCATTGAAAAGAGTCGTTTGGCCTGGCGATACAGCCAGATACCCATTGTCCGGCCCATAGTATGCCGAGTAGACTCCTCCCCCGCCCGGCGCCGTCCAACTGGGCTGCAGATTGTCAACTTGAACGACTGTTGGCGTGAAGCCTTCTTTGAAAGCATAGTCCTGGGTGGTGGTTATCCAGGTTGTTCCCCCGTCATTGGAATAGACCCGCATTCCGCGGGCATACCCGCCGGAGGAGTTGTAGCGCATGACAACGTAGTTGGCTGCGTCTCCTCCGTTGGCGGACAGAACCAGCGCGTATTCGGTGCCGGCCTGGACGTTATAGCCGGTGGGGAGTGTGTAGACATACCACGCGGCTGCAGTGGTCAGCGACGACGCGTTGAAGACGGTGCTGGCCAGTACGGTTCCTGTGGGCAAGTGGTTCAAGGTGGGCTGAAGCGATATCGTCACCGTGAAGGAAGGGTTGCCCGACTTATAGAGCAGGAAGGAGACCGTGTTGAGGCAATGCGTTGTCGTGGGAGTGAAGGTCTGGGCTCTGACCAGATTACCGTACGTTGAACTCGCTGAACTGCCGGTAAGGAACTGCTCGTACCAAGTTGTTTGCGCGCCTTCGCTTCTCTGAGCAGGGCGTGTCATTGCTACAGGAAGAGCGAGACAGACAATGATGACGACGAAGAGAAGTATGCGGAGCGAGGCAGACAATCTGTTGCGTGCTTTCATCGGCGGTTTCTCCTTCCTCCTAGTATTCCTGGGGTATGGGTACCCACGGGCGGCCATTGAGGCACGCTATGGGCGGGCTAGACTGGTTCGAGTTGCGGCCACAGTCAGCTTGAATCGTCGAAGGCGGCGCTGCGCAGCAATAGCACGCAGGCAGCATGCTTGTCGGTCATTCCGTCCCCCCATTGCGTTGCGCGTGCGGATGTACAGACAAAGACTCAGATGTTACGAAGACTGACCAGAGTGACACCCCCCTCGCCCAATGGACGCCCTGGTATCCGGCCCGCTTGGGTTCCCTGTATAGATATCATAGATGATATACGTTTGTCAATAGGCTGGACTCGTTCACTAGATATGAGACAGTTGGAGGTCTGGGGCGACCTCCGGATGGCAGTCTCTAAGATACTCTGAGGGTGTCTTCCAGCGCAATGACTGATGAGGCCGAATATGGTTATAGACCCGCTCCCAGTCGCGGAGGGCTGAGTTGAGCGTCTTGAGGTCGAGATCCCCCGGGTAGACTTCATAGAATTCCTCCGTGTGGGTTCGTTGGGCTCGCTCCACATGCCCGTTAAGCT
>JAUCPZ010000253.1 GCA_030372995.1 Dehalococcoidia bacterium | reverse complement strand
TGGTTGCACCACCCGACAATCATCGCACACCGCCGCCCGTTCGCTCGATTGCTCTGTACACAGGCCTGACCTCATGGTCAGCATGTACCGCACCGCTGAGCGGCTGTGTGATCCGCGATACGTATGCAGACAGAACGGAGTACCAGGCGACCATCCAAACGGGACAGGCTGCTGATGCGCAGGCCATCTACACCGGTCGCGGCCAACGGTGGGACGTGGAGGAAGCGTTGATGAGCCTCACCCGCTATTGGGCGTTTGATCAGTTACCGGCATGCAGACCTGGTGTTGCGCGTGCGCTGGTGCTCTTTGCGTTCCTTGCCCTCACGTTGTTGGGCCTGTACCGACGACAGGAAGAAGAGGAGGCAGCGGAGTCCGCCCATCCCTGGGGGCCGCCACTCATGCTGATGCCAGAACGCGAAGCTGCCGTCTATGTGGGGGCGCACTTCACCTTGCTTCAACACAGCGAGTTGGTGCGCATCATCCTGGACCACGTAGATGCATGGCAAGCCAACCGCCTCAGAATCCTGACCAGTCTACAAGACGCCGAGCGCAGGTCACGACCGTCTGACCGCGCCCCCTAAAAACGATACTCCTGCTGGGAATGCATAAGGACTGTCGTAGCTCAGCGAAAATGACATGGTAACTGCTCAGCGATTCTGTCATGGTTTTCGCTCAGCGAAAATGTCAGGTTGTATCGCTGAGCGAAGCCATGTGCGACGGGACATCAGCGGCGGAGCTTCTGCGCTCTCAGCACAATGTTCGGATCCGAGCTGGGTTGGTGGGCAATCCGCCGTCCTTGCCACAGCACGGTGATGCTGCCGTCCAGACCAACACAGATGCGCGACCTGACTCTGGCGTAGCTACTCCGCTCCCGGTTTGCCGGGATTTGGATCACATCAGATCCGAAGCGGACCGTGTTGTCGTTGGCCACCGTGCGCTCGTACTGGAACGAGAACACCGTTGCGAGATTCAGGGATGCCGGCACGGCACGATAGCAACTCGTGATCTCCTTGGGCGGTCGGGCAAAGCGCTCATTGTGCTGGGGCAGAACCGTCGCCAAGACGGCGTTGGCTTCCTCCCGGGTCGATGCCTTCGCCAAGCGTAATTCACTCACCAAGCGGTCTTGGAAGGTCCCCCACAGCCGTTCGACACGTCCCTTGGCCTGCGGCGACAGTGCCAGGATCAACTGAATACCCAGTTCTTCTAGAATTCGGCCAACCTGCGTTGAACTGCGTTGCCCGGCCAACTGTTCCTCAATCGTCTCGTCTGCTGACTCCGTGTGCACAAAGATGCTGTGCCGGTCGCTGTAGATGGCCAGGGGAATGCCGTGACTCTGCACAATGCTGCGCAGAACCAGCATGTACCCATGCGCATCTTCCTCATCGCGGAAGGTGGCCGCTGGGACCTCTCCTGTGGCATCGTCAATGCCTGCCAGAAGAGTCAGATAGGGGCCACGCCCTTCCAGCCAGTCATGATGGCTGCCATCGACTTGGAGAAGCATGCCGGGACAGGGACGTCGTTCCCGTCGTGATCGGTGCTGAGGACGCCGGTGGTGACGGGGACTCGCGACACCAGCACCGTCGAGCACACGCTGCACCGTTGCCCGCGAGACACTGAGACGATGGTTCGTGTGCAGTTTCTCTGTGAAGTGCGTTTGGTTGAAGCCCACGTAGGTTGTCTGCGCTAGGTCAAGAATCGTCTGCCGAACGTCTGGTGTCAGCGCATTGGTCGGAGTTCGCCCACGGTTACCGTGGACGACAGCGGCCGCCCCCTCCTGGCGGTACGCTGCAAGCAAGCGACGCACCTGACGTTCGGACAAACCAAGACTGCGCGATGCCTCGACGGCGGTCATGCGTTGAGCGTCCATTTCCCGCAGGACAAACTCACGCTTCTTGTCCATCTGGCTCTTGGCCAGTTTCTTGGTGGTTGCCACGCCTGTCAGCATCGCACAGGTTGCGCTGGCAGTCAATGCACCATGACAGAATCGCTGAGCAGTCTACACCCTGACATTTTCGCTGAGCACTTGGCAGGACCATGACATATTCGCTGAGCAATTCCAGGTACCCTGTCATTTTCGCTGAGCAGTTAACCCTGACATAATCGCTGAGCAATGACATGGGAATGCCAGGAGTATCGTTTTTAGCACTGCTTCGTCTGGTAGGGTATGGATACGACACAGACGCCATATGCGCAGTGGCAATTCTTCGTTGAGAATAGGGCAGCAGTTGTTGCGGCCCTCGCTCGTGGGGAGTGTGATGCGATACTCCCGGCTGCCCGTGGCTTCATGGATGGCTTTGCCAGCTTCCTACTGAAGCACGGGGTGATCGATCTGCTCCTGCGCTTCCCAGACCCGCGCTCGCGGCGCTCGATCCCGGCGGTCTTTTTCTGCAATTCGCTGCTCTACCGGCCGCTCTTCAGGCTTGATTCACTGCGACAGATAGGCGCCGTTCTGTTTCGCTCGCCCTATGTCCTGCGTCAGCTTGGTTTCAATGCCCGTCAGATCAGTTCGGGCTTCTACAGCAACGCCGGCCGGACACCCTTTGACGAGGAAGCTGTGTCGGACTTCTTCGCTGCTGTCCCCGTTGATAGCTTGCAGACCTATCACCAACAGATCGCGTCCACCCTGGTCAGCCAGTTTGCCGAACTCCGTTCCGGTGGGCGCTGGGCCATGGACACCGTGTACTTCAGCACACCACCAGGCCCGCACGACCAGAGCAGCCATCTGTACAAGGCCTGTGTTCTCGGCGTCTGGCAGCCCGATGTCGTCTGGCCGGTTCTGTGGTCTTTTGCATCAGCCGATGTGGCGGACATCGCCATGGGGAAGGCGCTTGTCGACCAGGCCCGGACCGCCCTCCCTGCGGGGACGATCAAGCACCTGCTGGTTGACCGTGGCTTCCTTGACGGGGCTTGGTTCAGCGCCCTGTGGCAGAATGGTATCACCGTCACCTGCAACCTGCGCACCGACATGGATGCGTTTGCTGATCTGGTTGGTTTGAGCACCATGAAAGACGCTGTCTGGCAGACAGTTGCACCACCGGACAATCATCGCACACCGCCGCCCGTTCGCTCGATTGCACTGTACACAGACCTGACCTCATGGTCAGCCTGCAGCGCACCGCTGAGCGGCTGTGTGATCCGCGATACGTATGCAGAGAGCACGGAGTATCAGGCGACCATCCAAACAGGACAGGCTGCCAATGCGCAGGCCATCTACGCCGGGCGAGGCCAACGCTGGGATGTGGAGGAAGCGTTCATGAGCCTAACCCGCTATTGGGCCTTTGACCAGCTGCCGGCCTGCCGACCAGGCGTTGCTCGTGCGCTGGTGCTCTTTGCGTTCCTTGCATTCACGTTGTTGGGCCCTGTCTCTTATACACATCTGACGCTGCCGACGAGTTCCGAA
>JAUCPZ010000252.1 GCA_030372995.1 Dehalococcoidia bacterium | reverse complement strand
AAGCCGGTCGCCTAACCGCAAGGGGGGCGCCGACCACGGTGAGATTCGTGACTGGGGTGAAGTCGTAACAAGGTAGCCGTATCGGAAGGTGCGGCTGGATCACCTCCTTTCTAGAGAAGCGTCTTCCTGCAGTACCCACCATCTATCGGTTGTTTCGCGGCGAGAAGCTCCCCCCGGAAGGGTCTGTAGCTCAGTTGGTCAGAGCACACGCTTGATAAGCGTGGGGTCGATGGTTCAAATCCATCCAGACCCACCACTTACCGACTCGGGCGTGGGGGGGCGGCAGCGACAAGAGAGGGTCACGGGGGCCATAGCTCAGCTGGGAGAGCGCCTGCTTTGCAAGCAGGAGGTCACCGGTTCGATCCCGGTTGGCTCCACCACTGGCGGGCGCGGCATCGTGCCTGGCGGGCGGCGGGAGCGGGAAAGAAGAAGAGAGGGCAGAAGAGAGGCGAGTGCGACACTGGCTTCCCTTCTGGCTTCTTCGTGAAGTGCAGAGCATCGGCTGATCTTTAAAAATTCGGGAATTATGAAGGTGTCTTTGTGGAAGGCGCGTCCTGGCGGTATCGGGGCAAGCCGGCCGCAAGGACCTGGGTTATGTATTGCATCGTGTGGCTGCGTATTGAAAAGGGCGCAGCCGCGCACAAGCGCTTATGAGAGAAGCCCTGTGGCTCGAAGGCCTGGCAACAGGCGGCAGAGTTATAGGGTCAAGCGAATAAGTGCATGCGGTGGATGCCTTGGCGATAACAGGCGATGAAGGACGCGACAGCCTGCGATAAGCTGCGGGGAGCCGGCAAATGGGCGCTGATCCGCAGATTTCCGAATGGGGAAACCCGGCCCGCAAGGGTCATCCGCACCTGAATACATAGGGTGCGAGAAGCGAACCCGGAGAACTGAAACATCTCAGTAACCGGAGGAACAGAAATCAACCGAGATTCCCAGAGTAGTGGCGAGCGAAATGGGACCAGCCTTCGAGATTTAGCACGCGCGTTAGCGAAACGGTCTGGAAAGGCCGGCCGCAGAGGGTGATAGCCCCGTACGCGAAAACCCGTGTGTGGAACTGAGCTCGAGCCAAGTAGGGCGGGACACGTGAAATCCTGTCTGAAGATGGGGGGACCATCCTCCAAGGCTAAATACTCGTTATCGACCGATAGTGAACCAGTACCGTGAGGGAAAGGCGAAAAGAACCCCGGGAGGGGAGTGAAATAGAACCTGAAACCGCATGCATACAAACAGTCGGAGCCTCGGCAACGGGGTGACGGCGTACCTTTTGTATAATGGGTCAGCGACTTACGTTCAGTTGCGAGCTTAAGGCTAGGTGCCGGAGGCGCAGCGAAAGCGAGTCTGAACAGGGCGTTCAGTAGCTGGGCGTAGACCCGA
>JAUCPZ010000251.1 GCA_030372995.1 Dehalococcoidia bacterium | reverse complement strand
CCTGGTCGTCGATGTGAACTCTTGGACCAGACTAGCCTGTTATCCCCGGGGTAGCTTTTATCCGGTAAGCCACGGCCCTTCCACTCGGTACCGTGGGATCACTAAGCCCGACTTTCGTCTCTGCTCGGCTTGTCTGCCTCGCAGTCAAGCGCCCTTCTGCCTTTACACTCTTCGGTTGGTTTCCATTCAACCTGAGGGCACCTTTGGGCGCCTCCGTTACCCTTTCGGAGGCGACCGCCCCAGTCAAACTACCCACCTGCCACTGTCCCCTGTCCGGTTCCCGGCTCAGGGTTAGGGCCAAAACTTAACCAGGCTGGTATCTCACCGCTGACTCCACCGACGCTGACGCGCCAGCTTCCCTGTCTCCCAGCTATCCTGCACAGGTCAAGCCCTAACGCAATAGCAAGTTGTAGTAAAGCTCCACGGGGTCTTTTTGTCCTGCTGCGGGTAGGCCGCATCTTCACAGCCATTTCAATTTCGCCGGGTCCCTCGTTGAGACAGTGCTCTAGTTGTTACACCGTTCGTGCGGGTCGGAACTTGCCCGACAAGGAATTTCGCTACCTTAGGACCGTTATAGTTACGGCCGCCGTTCACCGGGGCTTCGGTTCAAAGCTTCGGGTTCCCCCTGACCTCTCCCCTTAACCTTCCGGCACTGGGCAGGCGTCAGCCCCTATACTGCCGCTTTCGCGTTCGCAGAGACCTGTGCTTTTGTTAAACAGTCGGCAGAGCCATTTCACTGTGGCCTCCTCTCGGAGGCGCCCCTTCTCCCGAAGTTACGGGGCCATTTTGCCTAGTTCCTTAACGAGGGTTCTCCCGTTCGCCTTGGTATTCTCTACCCGTCTACCTGTGTCGGTTTGCGGTACGGTCACCGGATGTTCATCGCTCAGAAGCTTTTCTCGGTCGCGGGGGTCACTCACTTGTGGCCCGGAAGCCCGCCGTCACGCCTTCGGCTCAGGGGCGGCTTTCCCTACCCCCTCATCGCCTATCTCGCTTGGCACCTCAATCCATTCAGAGGCTGAGCTACCCCTCGACGTCCCTCCTTCGCTCCCATCCAGTGGTATCGGATTATTAACCGATTGTCCATCGCCTACGCCTTTCGGCCTCGGCTAAGGCCCGACTAACCCGACGCGGACTGACCTTCCGTCGGAAACCTTAGACTTTCGGCGAACATGGTTCTCACATGCTTTTCGCTACTCATGCCAGCATTCTCACTTCTGCTCACTCCACACGTCCTTGCCGGTCGTGCTTCACCGCTCGCAGAACGCTCCCCTACTACTGCTTGCGCAGTCCCGGGCTTCGGTACCAGGCTTTAGCCCCGTTACATTATCCGCGCAGGCGCGTTTGACCAGTGAGCTATTACGCACTCTTTAAAGGGTGGCTGCTTCTAAGCCAACCTCCTGGCTGTCTCAACACGCCCACCTCGTTTTCCACTTAGCCTGGATTTTAGGACCTTAGCCGAGGGTCTGGGTTGTTTCCCTCTCGACGATGAAACTCATCTCCCACCGTCCGACTGCCGCGCTCTTCGTACAGGCATTCTGAGTTTGGTTGGGTTTGGTAACCTTGCGGCCCCT
>JAUCPZ010000250.1 GCA_030372995.1 Dehalococcoidia bacterium | reverse complement strand
TTCGGAACTCGTCGGCAGCGTCAGATGTGTATAAGAGACAGATACACCGGAGAGGTGCGTCTCCGCAGTCCAGTTGCCGGACTGGTACAGATTGTTGCAGCGGCGTCTGCAGGCGAACAAAGCCAGCCAGCAGCCGGGCGCCTGATTCCGCGGGGGGACGTTGGTGTTGACCCTGGGGGAACGGATCAACAGGCTGGCCGAATGGATGTTCGGGGCCAGGCATCTGGTGGTCTTCACTGGGGCCGGAATCAGCACGGAATCGGGTTTAGCCGACTTCCGGGGGCCAGATGGGCTGTGGACGCGCCAGGCGAAGGGGTTGCCGGCCAAGTCGATTGATTTCGCTTCTGCGGAGCCCAATGCCGGACACTTGGCAATCGTTGAGCTCCAGCGCCTGGGCAAGCTGGCCTTCCTCATCTCCCAGAATGTGGACAACCTGCACTTGAAGTCAGGCATACGGCCGGAGTTGATTGCTGAGCTCCACGGCAATATCACCAAATTGCGCTGTCAGAGTTGCGAATTCCTCATGGATAACGCCGGGGATGCGATTCCGTGCCCGATGTGCGGCGGTCGCATGGTCTCGAGCGTGGTGAATTTCGGACAATCCCTGCCGCGGCGGGATCTCGAAAACGCCTACGCGCATGCGAGCAAAGCGGACCTCTTCGTAGTTGTCGGCTCGACTCTGGTGGTGACGCCCGCGGCCGACATGCCGCGGGTTGCTCTCCGGTCGGGAGCCAGGCTCGTGATTGTCAATCAAGGCGAAACGCCTCTGGACAGGGCGGCGCATCTGCGTTTTGGGGAGAGGATCAGCGAGGTTCTGCCGCCGGCCGTCACCAGACTGAAAGAGATAATGCGGGCACTTTGAAGCGGCTGCGACGACCGTCCATTCAACCACCTGGGTACGTCTGCCTGATTCTCCCGCATCCGCCGCAGTGCCGATCGCTGCCCTTTTGTGCCAAATGTCACAACCCTGGTGTGCTATGGCTGATATCATTTGCAGCATAAGGCGGCGGTTTGGCGGGAGAAGTCGCGAATGTCCGGGCAGTGCTCACAATGATGGAGGTGGTGCTTGCAGCGAAATGATGACAAGGCGAGAAGAACACGGCGGGTCTTTCACTGGATGGTCGCGGCTGTCTTTCTCATCCTGGTGTTGTCTGGGCTGGTGCTTTACACGCCTCTCTTGTCAACACTGGCCGCCGATAGTTGGACGCGGATAGCCCACCGTGCCGGCGCGGTGTCTCTGGCGGTTGCCATTGCGGCCTATTCGGCGGTGGATAGCCGTGGAATGCGGGAGTGGGTCGGTGAACTGGCTTGGTGGAGGACTGGGGCGCGTGCTAACCCTGATGTGTGGAAGAGGCGTCACAAGATGGTGGTGACGCTGGGGGTGGCCGTCTTTGCGGTTACCGGCTTCGTGCAATGGTTTCTGAAGGATTCGGTGCCCCGCGACGTATTCATCTCGTCCGTGATGGTGCATGACATCCTGTTCTTTTCGGCAGTCGTTGTCTTCCTCTTGCATACCTACCACGAGTTCGACTGGTGGCTATGGAGAAGGCGCCGCTGCAGCAGTTGTTCTGCTCCCGTTTGTGCCCGCGTCTGCCCGTCCGACAGCATATCCATGCAGGAAGACGGCTCAGTCGTTCGGGACGGCGCGTGCAACAACTGCCGCCTGTGCATGAACACGTGCCGCAGAAAACGGTATTATCTCAAAGTACCCAGCCAGGCTGGTGGTTGGGAGGATGCCTGAGGTGGAGACGCGAGCACCGCAACCATGGGGCGGAGGCAGGCCGGCCACTCCTGACTAATCTGATCTGTGCTTTGTGCGGCCTGCGTTTGCCGCTTGGGTCTCAGCCAGCGTACAATCTCTTTGTGATCTGTTCCGGATTGCATTCTGACTGCTGACTTCCGGAAGATCCTGAAAAGGGGACTTATGCTCAAGGGCAGAGACCGGGACAGGGCCATTATCGAGAGGTTGGAGGGCTGGGAGAAGGCGGGCGTCAGGTTTCCGGACGCCGTTGACCGGCGGCTCCGCTTGTTGCGCCTGGCCATCGAGGCACAACCTGGCATTGGAACGCCGACGCCTCATCTGACACGGGATGCGGTTTCTGCCCTTCTTATGCAGGGGAAGCACATCCTGAGCTTCGATGACATCAGGCTAGACCGGCGTCTGTTTCAGGAGATCTTCAGGGATGTGGTCGGTGTGCTGGTGGCCGAGCCTTCTGGCGACCAGGAGAACAGCCGGCGACTGAACCAACTGGCCGCGAACTATCCTCTTCTCCAGCAAGTGGCGAGGGAGTATTACAGCGGGACTCCTCTGTCCGGTACGGCTACGGAGCACTGCGTGGACGCAGCAGTTCTTGAGGCCTGCGTGGGCGCCGCTTTGAATCCCTTCCTGAAGGCCTACTCGGAGGTGCTGTCTGCTCTGGTGGGTCAGGAACTGTGGCGGCGGAAGAACTGTCCCATCTGCGGGGGCTGGGCTGATTTTGCCTACCTGGAAAGTGAGGTTGGGGCCAGGTGGCTAATGTGCTCGCGCTGCGGCATGGAATGGCTGTTCCAGCGCATCCAGTGTCCCTACTGCGGGACTCAGAAGCATCAGTCCCTAGCCTACCGAACCAACAGTCAGGGCCTATACCGGCTGTACACGTGCGAGGAGTGTCACAGCTATGTAAAGGCCATCGACCTGCGGAGGGCAAGTTCTGAGGTGCTGCTGCCACTGGAGAGGATAGTGACGGCGGATCTCGACAGGCAGGCCATGGAGGCAAACTATGGCCCGGGACACAGGAGTCACTCGTGAGAGCCCGCCGGCAGTCACGGTTTGCTCGTCCTGAATGGCGGCTACCCCTCGTTACTGAGGACGTGGCGATGATGTTGGGGATCAGGGGCCTTCGCGGCGCTGCCGGTTATTGCCTGCGTTTTCACGCTCAAACGGATTTGCAGGCCTTGCTGAGCGTGTGGTACGATCTTTATAGGTTCTTTACATTTGGCACAACAAAACGTTTGGTGATCACTTAAGGTTGTGGTGGCGGTGATGCGGCGTACAAAGTGAAGCAGAGGAAGCGCCATGGTCCGCTGCGAGCGAATGGATCAAGAGGGGCAGGCAGACGAACATCTGTTTGCCCCTCTCTGTTTCCCGGCTCCAGCAGACCTCCCGAAGCAGGCAGAAAGGAGGAGTGGCACCAGTGGAGCTAAGCCGTAGAGACTTCCTGAAGCTCTCAGGGGCTGGGGCGGCTGGGGCGGCAGCCGCGGTGGCTCTCAGCAGTATCGCCACTGAGAGCGTGTCAGCGAAACACATCCCGCTCGATGAGAGAGGCGAGGAGACTCCCACTATATGCTGCTACTGTTCGGTGGGGTGTGGAGCCTTGGTCGTTGATTGGATCGACAAGCATGGTGATGTGCACAGGAGAATTGAGGGCGATCCGGATCATCCAATCAACCGGGGATCGCTGTGCCCCAAGGGCCAGGCCATGTATCAGGTCCACGAAGTGGACGGTGAGATCAATGATCTGAGGCTGACCAAGCCCAAGTACCGGGCACCTGGCAGCCGCGAGTGGGAAGAGAAGGACTGGGACGAGATCCTGGACATGATTGCTGCCAGGGTAAAGAAGACCAGGGACGAAAGGCTCGTGACTACAGACGCCGACGGCAAGCTGGTCAATCGCAATGAGGGTATGGGATCCCTTGGCGGCGGCGAGCTGGACAACGAAGAGTGCTACCTGTTGGCCAAGATGTCCCGGGCCTTGGGCGTGGTGTATCTGGAACACTGCGCCCGGCTTTGACATTCCTCTACTGTTGCGGCTCTGGCAGAGTCGTTCGGCAGAGGGGCAATGACCAACCACTGGATTGACATTAGGAATGCGGATTGTGTCCTGATCATCGGTTCCAACGCGGCAGAGAACCACCCGATATCCATGAAATATGTCCTTCAGGCGCAGGCCAGAGGTGCCAAGGTCATCCACGTTGACCCGCGCTATAGCCGCACCTCGGCAAAGGCCGACATCTATGTTCGCATCCGCACCGGCACCGACATCGCTTTCATGGGGGGCATGATCTACTGGATCCTGGAGGACATGCGTAAGAATCCCTCGAAGTACAACCTCCAGTACGTGCAGCAGTACACCAACGCGGCCTATATCGTCAACAGTGGCGTGAAGCTGCCCGGTGAAGAGGGACAGAACGGCCTCTTCAGTGGATGGGAGGATGGAAAGTACAACACGGCGACATGGAAGTACGCCAATACGGCCAATGCCACGGCGGAAGCGAAGCTACTGACGGAGAACTGGGAAGGCTGGGTAAACAGAGCCGCTGATGAAGAGACTGCTTGGGGGGAGCTGGATGACAACTGCGTCCTGAAGCTGCTCTGGAGAAACTACAGGCGGTACGACAAAGACATCGTATCCCGGATCACCGGCATACCGCAGGACAAGCTGGAGGCAGTCTATGCTGAGTATGCGAAGACAGGTGCCAGAGGCAAAGCGGGCACTATCATGTATGCCATGGGGGCGACCCAGCATACCTACGGCAGCCAGAACATCAGGGCCTATTCCATAGTGCAGTTGCTCCTCGGCAACATCGGGGTGGCGGGTGGAGGGATCAATGCCCTCCGCGGCACCTCCAACGTGCAGGGATCGACCGATCAGGCTCTTCTTGAGCAGTACCTGCCGGGATACCTCAAGATGACGACTGACACAGGGGCCCATCAGACCCTGGCAGGCTACATCGCCAACATCACTCCTGCGCCAACGAATCCGCCGGGTGACCTTGCCGGAGACAACCCGGTGAACTGGTGGAAGAATACGCCGAAGTATGTCCACAGCCTGCTCAAGGCCTGGTGGCCGGATGTTGACTTGGAGACTGCTTACAGCTATCTGCCCAAGAAGAAGGCCAGTGGTGTCAACTACACTCACATCGGCTTGATTGAAGCCATTGGAAGAGGTGAGATCGAAGGGCTTTGGATCTGGGGCCAAAACCCGGCGGCCGGCGGGCCAACCTCGCTCGGTGCCCGGGACGCCCTGAAGAAGCTGAAGTGGCTCGTGGCCGCCGATATCTGGGAGAACGAGACCCACAGTTTCTGGAAGAGGCCAGGCCTGAGTGCGGAGGAGATAGAGGGCATTCAGACTGAAGTCTTCCTGCTGCCGGCTGCTGCATCCTATGAAAAGGAGGGCAGCGTGTCCAACAGCGGCCGCTGGGTGCAGTGGCGCTACAAGGCGGTTGAGCCTCCCGGAGAGGCGATTCCGGACCTGGATATCATGATCCGCCTCTTCAAGAGGATACGGAAACTCTATGAGGAGGAGGGTGGCGTTTTCCCTGAGCCGGTCCTCAATCTGAGTTGGGAATACAGCGATGAAGAATGGGCAGACGTCATAGCGAGGGAGATGAACGGCTATGCGCTGGTGCCCGGAGTGCCCAAGTCCTCCGGCGGAACCTACGAAGTGGGCGAGTTGATCGACTGGTTCAACGATCTGCAGACGGACGGCAGGACATCTTCGGGCAACTGGCTTCACTGTGGCCAATACACGAAGGCCAGCGCAGCCGACCAGCAGGACTACCCGGAACTCATCACTGTCGTGAACGGTATTCCATCCATCAACAAGGCCAGGAAGCGCAACAATGTGGACGGGTCGCCGAACCAAGTTGGCCTGTACTCCAACTGGTCGTGGTGCTGGCCCCGGAACCGCCGCATTATCTACAACCGTGCCGCGGTTGACTTGGATGGCAATCCATGGGACACAGAGCATCCCGTGCTGGCATGGAACGGCACTACCTGGGTGGGCGATGTGGTGGATGGCGGAGGAAACCCAATAAACTTGGCTGGTGATGGCGTCAAGAACCTCCCCTTCATCATGAATGCCGAAGGCGTGGGCAAGCTCTGGGGTTACGGTCTCAAGGATGGACCGATTCCGGAAGTCTACGAACCTTGGGAAAGCCCTCTGGACAAGAACCTCCTCACCGGCGTGGCCAACGACACGTCGGGAAGAGGCACGCCGGGATTCAATGACCCGGCAGCCTACATCGGCAGTCTCAAGGTAGATGGTAAGGAGTGGAACGAGCGGGGCACTGCCGACGAGTTCCCGATCGTGGCCACGACATACCGCTGCACCGAGCACTGGCAGACGGGGATCATGACCCGGAACCTGCCCTGGTTGGCGGAGCTGATGCCCAAGATGTATGTGGAAATGGGGGAGGATTTGGCTGAGGAACTGGGAATCGCCAGTGGGGACACCGTCAGAGTCAGCTCCAAACGAGGTTCGATCGAGGCGCTGGCAATAGTCACCCGGCGTTTCCAGGCGATAACAGTGGACGGCAAGACCATTCACCAAGTCGGCATTCCCTGGCACTGGGGCTACGCCGGGCGGGTCACTGGAGACAGCGGCAACGTCCTAACCCCGCACATCGGAGATGCCAACACCAGCATACCTGAATCCAAGAGCTTCCTATGCAAGGTAGAGAAAGCGTAGCGGAGGAAAGACATGTCATACGGAGTCCTTTACGATGGCACGCGCTGCATAGGATGCCGGGCCTGTTCAGTGGCCTGCAAGAGCTGGAACAAGAACCCGGCGGAAACGGAGAAGAAGACGTCTGTTGAAGGCGGGATCGAAGGAAAGGCAGTTGTCTCCGACAAGACCTTCACGTTCATGCGGTTCCGGGAAATCGGTGAGGGGGATGACTTCAAGTGGGCCTTTGCCAAGATCCAGTGCATGCACTGCCTGAAGCCGGGCTGCGAGACGGCCTGCATAGTAGGCGCTCTGCACCGGAACAAGCATACAGGGGCAGTCACCTACGACACGAATAAGTGCATCGGCTGCCGCTACTGCATGGTGGCTTGCCCCTTTGGCATACCGACCTACCAGTGGGAGAAGCGGATGCCGTGGATACGCAAGTGCACGTTCTGCGCTGACCGGCTGAACGAGGCTGAGAACGGGATGGCACCTGCCTGCGTGACGGCCTGCCCGACCCGTGCGTTGCAGTTTGGTGACCGGGATGAACTCATCGAAGAAGCTCACAGGCGGATCGAGGAGTCAAGAGCGGCCGATCCGGCGGGGGTGGGCAAGTACGTTGACCACGTGTACGGCGAGAACGAGGTCGGTGGTACGGCCTGGATGTACATTTCATCCGTCGACATGACGGATTTGGACCTGCCCCGTCTCTCAGAGGAACCAGTAACCAAGAACGCCCGGACGGCTATGAGCACGCTTCCATACTACGTGACCGGCATGGTGCTTCTTATGGCCAGCATCTATTTCGTCACCAAGCGCAGGCAGAAGATCGCCGCGGCGGAAGAGAAGGAAAAGAAGGGATAAGGCCATGAAAGAGATGATAGAGCCAAAGAAGAAATTCCCTTTGGGCACCTTGATCCTCAGTATCCTGGCCTTCATATGCGCCGGAGTGTTGGTCCAGCGCTATGTTTATGGGCTCGGGGCCATGACCAACATGAGCGACGGCCGTGGCTGGGGGCTGTGGATCAGTTTTGACCTGTACTGCGGCGTCGCACTGGCTGCCGGCGGTTTTACGCTTGCGGCCATAGTGCACGTCTTCAACATGGAAAAGTACCATCCGGTAGTGCGCCCGGCAATCCTGACTGCCTTCATCGGCTATCTGCTCGTGGTGTTGGCTCTACTGGTCGACCTTGGCCAGCCCTGGTACATCTGGCGTATGATCTTCAACCCCAATATCCACTCACCGCTCTACGAAGTCGGCTGGTGCGTCATGCTCTACACCATAGTCCTGGCGCTGGAACTGAGCCCGGCAGTGTTTGAGCGGCTCAAGTGGCGCATACCGCTGCGGATTATCGGTGCCATACAGATACCTTTGATCATCGCCGGCATCGTGATTTCCACGGGCCATCAGAACTCGCTAGGATCCATGCTGCTAATAATGACTCACACAATCGATCCTCTCTGGTACACGCCCATTATTCCTGCCCTCTTCTTCGTTTCGGCCGTGGCCGTTGGACCCGCCATGGTCATTTTTGAGGGTACTCTCAGCGGAGCAGCCTTTGGTCACAAGATCAGCCGGGAGATCTTCACAGGTCTCGGCCGCATCGTCGCCGGGGTTCTAGTGGTGTACCTGATAATGAGACTCGTTGATCTGGCTGTTGCCGGACAACTAGGGTGGATATTTACACGTTACCCTCAGAATGTCTACTGGTGGTTTGAGGTGGGGGGTGGCGTGATCCTGCCCATCATACTTTTCAACATTCCCAAAGTTCAGCGGAGCGGCAGAGGCATGTTCGTGGCTGCTATACTCTACATTGTCCTGGGTCTGGCACTGAACCGCTTCATCATGAGCATGCTGTGGCTGGATATGAGGACCGGGTACACGTACTTCCCGAGCTGGCAAGAATTTGCGGTTTCCATTGGCCTTATCGCCTGGGCGCTCCTTGCCTTCCAGATAGCAGTGCGCTTGCTGCCCATCACTGGCCAACACGGCCACAGTGAGGAGGGGGGGACTGCCGAGCAGAAAGCATCGGAACCGGCCGCGGCATCATAGGCTGATACCACCTGAAGCACTGGGACCGGAATTGGAGAGGCCATAGCCCGATCGGGCTATGGCCTCTCACGATTACTCGCATTGACGCAAGCCAGGCTGTCATCTCTTTGACTATGGCCCTGCTGATGCAAGAAACACTGGGGGGACTCCGGTCCGGAGTCCCCCCAGTGTGTTGGCTTGGTGACAACGTGGTAACCTAGGCTGTCTTCTTCTCTGAGGCCAGTTCCTTCTCTGCCGCCTTAGCCTTGCGTGCCTTCCGGATCGCCGCCCAGACGCCGCCGAGGTTCAAGTACCACACAAAGGCCACCGGCAGAAGAATCACCGGGATCATCACTACCAGAGCTACGATGAACTGCCACTCCATTTTGTTTCCTCCTTGTCAAGGCGCGGGGCCTTCTTTTTTTCTGGCTATAGGTTACTCTTCGCGGGCCAGACCGCCTTCCGCCGCAATGCCTGTTTTCAATTGCCTGAAAGTCGGCAGGGGAGGACGAAGCGGTATGCAGAGAATACCTGATGGGAGACGGTCTGGGATAGGCCAAAATACCTATTCCGCCTCTCCGTATTGCCACCTGAAGCTGGGAATCGGTCTTGGGAGCTGCGGTTCCCGCGGGTCCTGACCCTGATCCGGTGCCCTGCACATCCTTTCGCGGGGTGGGTAAGGGTTTCGGCCGACGGTGCAGCTCACCGTGCCGGTTGACTGCCTATCGCCGACGAGGCGAAGAGTGGGAATACGGGGACGTCACCGTTGTCTCCTCCTCGATTGGGCACAGCTTGATGAGCATCTACTCTGTCCGCACCGGCCACTGGCTTGAGGCTGTGTGCCGGGCCCTCTCGATTAGCGCCCGCAATTCATCCTTGGGGCCAGTCACCGGTGTGGCGAGAACTGGGAGGCTTTCTCTGTGCCGCCCGCTGCTCAACCTGAGGAACGGGTGCTCTGCACCGAACTGGGAAAGAACAAGGGTGACCTCGCTTCCGCGGGATCACCCTTAATGGTTCGAATGTGGCCTTGTGGCCTGTACATCTTACCCGGTACTGGGTGCTTGGTTGTTATTGGTCTCCTTGCCTTTCGATATTTCCGCGTACCACTTCCCATGATGGCTCTTGGCATATTCGACAGAGACCTTGCCCTTGAGCATGGATTTCAGTGATTCGGTCATTCTGGGATGGATGGCTCCAAGGTAAAGATGAACCAGGGTCATGGAGGCCGAGACAATGAAGCAGAGGTCGTGGATTATGGTGGCCCAGAGGAACAGTTCCGCCGGTATGCTGTTCTTGGCGAACCACATCACGGCGCCTGTCAGGACGAACCCGATCACACTGAGGAAGGCCACAAGCGACCACAGCTTCTGACCGCTGTTCATCTCTCCCTGCGGGGGCATCTTGTGCTCATCGCCGCCGAAATAGTAATCGGGCGCCGCCTTGAGCCATTCGATGTCATCCTTCCCCCAGGTGAATATGTACTTCACAAAGTGGAGCGCGCGGCCCGGTTTTGAGACGAAGAAGAGCAAGGGCGCAGCGACGAGTACGACGGCAGCGACGCGGTGGATTATTCTCGAGTAGCTGTCCTCGGCCAAGCTGCCAAAGGCCGGTACCCAGAGGAACGGGCCAGTGACAGCTAACGTTATGGCGGCGATAGTCACCGTCCAATGAAAGAGGCGCGCACCAGCGCTGAAACGTTCGACTTCGTGGTGTGCCATCCTACTTCCCCTCCTTATCTTTCGCCATCCTGACCCTTGCGACCATGTAGTTCAATAAGAGCCCACCGGCTACCACACCCACCGCCGCGTAGCCCATTATCTTCAGGATGTCTTGCCACAGGGTGACGGAAGGAGACACCTCGGGGTTGACCGGCAGCTTGTAGTCCTTGGGAGAATGCGCCAGCACATACATCACGTGCAGGCCATTCAGCTCGTCCTTGCCATACAGACGGGCGTCCACGCCTTGTGCGGCCAGCTTGTCGACCCTTTCCTCGGCCAGGGTTATCATTTCATCCCGTTCACCGTAGGCCAGCGCGCCTGTCGGACAGGTCTTGACGCAGGCAGGCTTTTCGCCGTTGATGACACGGTCGGCACAAAACACGCACTTGTCCATCTTCTTCTTGCCCGTCAAAGTGCTCCCTGTCATTCGGGGTACATCGAACGGACAAGCGTCGACGCAGTAGCCGCAACCGGAGCAGATATCCTTGTTGTAGGCGACGAAACCCTCCTCGTGGTGGAACACTGCCCCTGTTGGGCAGACCTTCACACAGCCGGCCTCGGTGCAGTGCATGCAGGCGCGGCGGGTGAACAGCCACTCCAGTCTGCCATCCTTCTCTACCTCATTGAAGCGCATCTTGAGCCAAGTCCGTGGGCTGAGGTCCGGAGGGTTCTCGTAAGTCCCCCTGTTGACTGTCTCTTCGGCCTCCAGGTTGTTCCATTGCTTGCAGGCCACCTGGCAGGCCCGGCAGGCGGTGCACTTGGTGCTGTCGAACAATACTGCCTTCGCCATCGTTTACCCCCTCAGGCCTTCTCTATCCTGCACAGGAAAGTCTTGTATTCCGGTATGCTGGTGTTCGCGTCACCTATGTGTGGCGTGAGGATGTTTCCGGTGTCACCCTTGGACAGTCCAGAGTAGCCCCAGTGGTTAAGGATGCCAACGTGATGGATGGGCTTGCCCCCGCAGGTGATGGCCGCCATGCGCTTCGTAACCACCGCCACGGCCTCTATTGACCCGCGGGCGGAAGACACTCTCACCCTGTCTCCGGCCTTGATTTCGAGCTCTTCGGCCAGGTCCTCGCCCAGCTCCACATACATGTTGGGCGAGAGTTCGTTCAGCCAGGGAAGATTCCTGGTCATGATTCCAGTCTGCCAGTGATCAGTGCAGCGATAGGTCGTGGCCACGTAGGGATAATCATTCACACTGCCCCTGGGGTTCTGATCAACTCCGTCTATGCTGAAACCTGCACTGGGATTCGCGTAGTACGCCGTCGGGTCATTCAACTGGCCGTGCCCGATCAGATTGGTGTCAAACGGGCTTTCCCAAGGCTCATAGACCTCAGGCAACGGCCCGTCGTTCATTGTTGCTCCGCCCCAGAGGCGCGCTACTCCGTCGGCGTTCATGATGAAGGGGAGAATCTTCCTGGCGGCTGTGGTCTCAGTGTTGATCGGGCCATAAGCTCCAAAACCGTCGACCACATCGCCCTTCCATGCCTTGGCTTCCGCATCCCACGTTAGTATGCTGCGATCAGGATCCCAGGAAGCACCGTTGGGGTCGATGGAGGCGCGGTTGTAGATGATGCGGCGGTTCACCGGCCAGGACCATGCCCAGTTGGAATTGAGCCCGGTCCGATCCTGGGCCGGGTCGGACGCCAGACGCTTCCTGGCGCGGTTTATAACGTCTACTCCGTTCACTTTGGTAATCAGATCGGGGAAGGAATTGAGCTCAGCAGCGGTAGCCTTTGAATAGACTTGGGACAGTATCCAGTTCCCGCAGCTGGTGCTGCCGTCGGCCTGCAAATGCAGGAAGCTGTCGATGAGGTCACCAGGCGCGTAGGGTGCCGTTCTCCCCGCGGGGGTGAACTCTCGAAGCGCCTTGCCGTTGATCTCCTGAGCCACTTCATCCGATGTGACTGGCTGAGCGTAGTCCCAGGTCAGATTGAGTATCGGATCAGGATAGGCGCCACCATCGGCCGCATACAGTTCCTTGATCTTGCGCATCAACTCATCCATGATCTCCAGGTCGGGCTTGGCTCCGCCAGGTGGGTCGACCGCCCTGTAGCGCCACTGTACCCAGCGACCAGAGTTAGTTATGCTGCCTTCCTTCTCGTAGGACGCTGCCGCAGGCAGCAGGAAGACTTCGGTGTCTATGTCCGCTGGCGTCGCCCCCGGTCTTCTCCAGAATTCGGCCGTTTCGGTCACCCAGAGGTCAGACACGACGAGCCACTCGAGCTTGCCTAGGGCATTGCGTGCTCCCAGAGAGGCCGGGCCGCCGGAAGCCGGATTCTGCCCCCATACCATGAGTCCCTTGACTAACCCTTCCCCTATTGCTTCAATGAGGCCGATGTGGGTGTAGTTCTCGCCGCTCGCCTTGACCTTCGGCAAATAGTGGAAGCTGACGCCGGGATCGATGTCTTTCCACCATGACTTCAGCATGCTCACGACGTACTTCGGGAAGTGCTGTTTCCAGTTGGACGAGTTGCCGGCCACACCATCGGGGTTCTTGATGGCAACCGGGGTTACTCTCTTCAGGTAGCCGCTGTCCCTGGTCCACACTCCACTGGCGTTGAGCGTGCCCAGTTCCGTATCAGTGTCACTGGGGACACCGATGTAGCCCGGGATTATGTGGTAGAGCAGCGCCATATCTGTGGAACCTTGGACATTGGAAGTGCCGCGCAGAGCATTGATCCCCCCGCCAGCGATCCCCATGTTACCCAGCAGGCTCTGAAGGATGGAGTAGGCCCTGATGTTCTGGGTTCCGTAGGTGTGCTGGGTGGTTCCCATGGCATACATGATGGTGCCAGCCTTGTCCTTCGCACCTGACTTAGCGTACTCCGCGTAAACCTCAGCGAGCTTGTCCTCAGGCACCCCCGTTATCTCAGAAACCTTGTTGAGGGTGTAACGCTTGAAGTGTTCGTAAAGAAGCCGTAGCACGCAGTTCGGATCCAGCTGACCCCATGCTACCGCCGGATCGGCGTTGGCTCGCTCCGTCCATTCCGTCCAGTCCGCGCTGAGCAACTTCGGTTCCCGGTGGGGCTTGTTCGCCTCTGCATCCTCGATCTTGTAGTTCCACGCTGACTTGTCGTAGCTCTTCTTCGCAGCATCCCAACCGCTGAACACACCGTTGTTGTCAGCAGGGAGGACCTGGTCCTTCACGATGTAGGCGGCATTCGTGTATTGTGACACATACTCGATATTGTATCTTTCAGGGTTCTTCCTCATGTCTTCCAGGACATAGCGGATCATGCCCCCGATGAAGGCGATGTCCGTGCCGGACCTGATGCGGACATACATGTTCGCCTTGGCCGAGGTCCTAGTGAAGCGCGGATCGACACTTATTAGTTTCGCCCCCCTCTTTTCCATGGCTTCGGTGACCCATTTGAAGGAGATGGGGTGATTCTCTGCTGCATTGGAGCCGATAATCATTATGTAGTCGGCGTTCTTGATGTCGATCCAATGGTTGGTCATTGCCCCTCTGCCGAACGACTCTGCCAGAGCCGCAACAGTAGAGGAATGTCAAAGCCGGGCGCAGTGTTCCAGGAACACCAGCCCGAGTGCCCTGGCCAGTTTTACGGCGAGATAGCACTCCTCGTTATCCAGTTCTCCGCCGCCAATCTGACCGATAGCTTCGCACCGGTTGACCGTGACAGTTGCGCCACTTGCGTTCTGGGCCTCGGTGATGAAGTACTTGTCGCGGGTGTCTTTCACCCTGCGGGCTATGGTTTCTATAATCCACTCCCATGATTTCGGTTCCCACTCAGTGCTACCAGGGGCGCGGTAAAGGGGCTCAGTGAGGCGTTGAGGGTTGATTTCACCGTTGAGTTGACGGATCTGCGCTAGGGCCTGCCCTTTTGGACAGAGCGTGCCTTGGTTGATGGGATGGTCCGGGTCGCCCTCGATATTCAGGATTTTGTCAGCCTCGGCCGCTACGATCGCTCCGCAGCCCACGCCGCAGTAGCAGCATATGGCTGGTATTTCGCCTATGGGCTTGTTGAGATCCAGTTGAAGAGAGCCTGCGGATGCCAGCCCTGGGTCCAAAGTCTTGTAGGCCAGAACGCCGGCGACCGAGGCCCCCCCCGACAACTTGAGGAAGTCTCTTCGACTCAGCTCCATGCTCTCACACCCCTCATTCTTAGATTCGCTTGATGTCTGCTGCCATCAACCGCGGAACTGCCGCAGTCGAAGGTTGTCGGTACCAGGTAAGCTTAACCTACCCCGGGACCTGAATACAAAAATAGCGGCCAACTCCGCAATCAAGAGATGGCTGCTATTCTCACCTTGATTGTCCTAGCAACTAGGAGCGACCGCTCCCGGAGACTCCTTCCCGCGCTCGGCTGTCTTCTGAGTTCGAGCGCCAATCACTGCCCTCTGGTCTATCTGCCGCGACAGCACTCCCTGTTGAGGCTGCTCTCGTCATCTGGGTCGGGATGTACTAGCAGGTACAACAATGAGCCGACGCAGGTCAGCGTGACGATTGCCAGAGCCCACAACCCCCTGCTCCCAACGACCTTCGGTCTCGAGAAAAGCCTTTCCAGCATAACTGGCACCAGCGCCCAGTGAAACAGACCCAGACCCACTGCGAAAACCAGTATTCTTATCAGCCCCTCACTCTCCATGGTCTGCCTCCGTAAGTCATCTTCGTTACGTCCGCTCGGTTACAGAAGACATTATGCTCAAGCACCTGTAAGGGAGGTATAAAGATGCCCTGAGGATGTATAAGGATTCCGTAGAGATTTGCCGCGGATGCACGCCGCTCCGCGGTCGGCGTGGCTGGGACGCGATCTACATGTCTGGGCGGGCGGAGGGGCCCCGGGGCTTCACAAAGGTGCCCCTCAGGAATCTTTATAGAATCTTAATATCCTGCCCAACATGGATTTATGCGTCCCTTACGTAGGGGCTGTCATAGTTGCAGGCGTGCCCTGACCCTTGGAGCTGGGCAATGCGGTTGCGGGCTTCACTTGACTGCAGGGGCGATTTGACTGCAGTCAGGACGGTGCGGGGGGCGGAGCAGGCGGTATCATAGGGGAACAGGAAGAGCTGCCGGGCAGCGTGTCAGGCCACGGCGGCTCAAAACGAATCCCACGGAGGCACAGGAAATGTGGAAGACGGAAAGCAAAGGGGCAGCCCGTGTTGAAGAAGCTATAAAGCAACTGCTGCCACCCTGCCAGATCAAGTGCCCCATCAACGAGGACATCCAAAGAACAAACGTCCTTATTTCGTTGCTTCCTGAAGAACTGGAGCAGGCAAAGCCGCAGATAATCGAGATCAGTGACTACCTCTATGAAAAGAACCCCTTCTTCAACATCTGCGGGTACATCTGTGGCCTGTGTGAGCTCGAGTGCAACTACAAGACCAAGGGCGGAGCCATCCGCCGGAGACTGCTGAAGAGGTTCCTGTCTGACGTATACACAGAACATCTGAATCAGAAGGAAGAGTTCGGAGTGGTCAAGGACAAGGAGAACGTGGCCGTCATCGGTGGTGGTCCGGGCGGCCTCATGTGCGCCTATGCCCTGAGCAAGAAGGGCTACCGCGTTACTGTCTTCGAGGCGTCGAACCGTTTGGGCGGGGCGCTCTGGCTCATCCCGGGCTACCGTCTGCCGGCGGATGTTCTCTCAACCACGCTGAACAATCTGGTGCGGATAGCTGGCATCGATGTCAAGTTCGGGGCAAAGTTGGGCGAGGGCAAACTGACCATCGAGAGACTCAGAAACGATGGCTACCGGGCAATCTTCCTCGCCAAGGGAACGCCGTACCCCAGGGTTCTCACCTTTGACGGTGAGGTTGTCGAGGGTCAGGACCTGTCAGGCGTCATGTATGGGCATACCTTGCTGTACGAAGTCAGCCACGGGAACATTGGGCGGGAGTACTTTGAGGGCAAGCGGCTCATCGTAATCGGCGGTGGCAACGTGGCATTCGATGTGGCCAGGACGGCACGGAGACTGGGAGGCGATGTCACCATCGTGGCGCTGGAGCGTGAGGACAAGACCTCCAGAGATGGTATCCCGGCTGATGAAGAGGAGATCACGGCAGCGTGGGAGGAGGGGATACGGATAATCTATTCCCGGGGTGTGGAGCGGATACTTGGTGAGCGTGGCCGGTTCAAAGGGATCGTGTGTCCGAAGTGCACCTCGGTGTTTGATGACCAGGGGTTCAATCCGCGGTTCGATTGCACGGACTGCATCAATCTTGAGGGTGACACGCTGATTATCACGGTGGGCCAGGTGCCCGATAGGGCCTTTCTTCAGAGAGAAGAACTGCTGGATGAGAAGGGAAGGCTGATAGTGGATCCCTTCACCCTTCAGAGCCTGCGCAAAGGATTTGTTTTCGTCGGGGGCGATGTCAGGAGGATAGGGTTCATGGTGGAAGCCATGAAGGAAGGGTTGGTGGCGGCGGAGTCGATAGAGAGATATCTCCGAGGATTGGATATGAGGGAAGGACGGAAGAGGGACTATGAGGGGTACGGGATCCCGTTCAGGAAGTCCTACAAACGGGAAGTAGAGGTCGCCTGGATCCCCCCGGAGAAGAGGATGCATTTCCAGTTGTTCGAGAAAGGCCTGACCCTGAAAGAGGCCAGAGAGGAAGCCAAGCGCTGCGTTACGTGCGGGCCCTGCGTGTCATGCAAGGCCTGCATATCGATAGGCTTTGAGAAGTCGCTCTATGCCGTGGAGGTGGATGTGGAGCGGTGCAGCGGCTGCGGGATTTGCGTCTACGCGTGCAACTATGACTCGGCCCGGCTCATAGAGGTCGAAGGGAACGTGATATCCACTACAGACATGTTCAAGTGCAAGTCTTGCGGAATGTGCGTTGTGGCGTGCCCGTCGCATGCCAGGAAGCTGGTGGATGATAGCACTGAACAGCGGATAGAGAGAGTCTTGGCAGTACTCTGAAGACGCTGAAAGGAATGAGGAGATGAAGCAGTACGAACCGAAGCTGGTGTGTTTCTCCTGCAAGTTCGGCTGGGGCTACCTTGGTGACGAAGAGGAATTGCGTCGCCGGGTCAAGAACTGGGTGCCTATTATATGCAGCGGGAAGATAGACACCATGCACGTACTTGAAGCCTTCGACCAGGGCGCTGACGGCGTGTTAATCCTCGGTTGTGCCGAAGGCGACTGTCACTACCAGGACGGCAATTTTGAGGCCAGGAAGAGGGTTCTGCTGCTGCAGCCAATACTGGAGGCCTACGGCATAGAGAAAGAACGTTTGAGGATAGAGCTTTCGATGGACCCGGAAGGAAGGACGATTCCTCAGATGGTGAAAGAGATGAGCGAAGCCGTGGCGAGATTCGGCCCGGTCAAGAAGATCAGAGAGAGAGCGAAGGCTGCTTCAACCTCTCGCAGATGAAAGGACACAGAAATGGCTGGAAAACCAAGGGTCGCCATTTGCTGGTTGGGTGGTTGTGGCGGGTGTGACGAGGCGGTTGTCGATATCAACGAGGCTATTTTAGGTGTCGCTGAAGCTGTCGACATCGTCCTCTGGCCCGTGGCGCTCGACTACAAGTATCATCATGTCGAGATGATGGAGGATGGGTCGATAGCGTTGAGCGTGATCAACGGGAACGTCCGCAATTCGGATCACGAAGAAATGGCTAAGCTGCTGCGACGGAAGTCGCAGCTGGTGCTGGCTTTCGGTGCTTGTGCCTGCTTTGGTGGAACACCCGGTCTGGCCAATTTGAGGACGAAAAGGGACATCTTCGACTGGGTGTACCGCGATGCTCCGACGGTGGTCAACCCGGAGAAGAGCTACCCCCAGGCCAAGGTGAGCAGCAATGGCACAGCGCTGACGCTGCCCGAGTTCTACGAGCAGGTCTATTCCCTGAATCAGGTCATCGAGGTTGACTACTACTTGCCAGGGTGTCCGCCTCCTCCCGACCTGATAATCAATGCGTTCAAGGCTGTTCTGGAGGGCAAGCTCCCTCCTAAGGGGTCGACCCTGGCGCCTCACAAGGCGCTGTGCGATACGTGTGAGAGGAACAAGACCAAACCCAGCCGGATAGCCATCCGGGATATTAAGAGGATTCACCAAGTTGAGGCCCAGCCGAATACCTGTTTCCTCGCCCAAGGCATACTGTGCATGGGGATCGCCACCCGGACGGGCTGCGGCGAGACGTGTATCAATATCAACATCCCATGCCGGGGCTGCTTCGGCCCGGTAGAAGGGGTCAAGGATTCGGGGGCCAAGTACGTGTCTGCCCTGGCCTCGATCATCGACGCTGAAGAAGAGAAAGAGGTCAGGCGAATCGTGGACAAGGTGTGCGATGAAGTTGGCTATCTCTATCGCTTCTCAGTGCCAGCTTCCATCCTGAGGAAGAGAAGGGCCAGCGAAATTGAGGAGCATTAAGAAATGACCAAGAAGCTGACGGTCAATCCCATCACCAGGCTCGAAGGCCACGGCAAGATCGAGATATTTCTTGACGATAATGGGGGCGTGAAAGATGCCTACTTCCAGGTTGTTGAGTTGCGAGGTTTCGAGAGGTTTTGCCTTGGCAGGCCAGCCGAGGAGATGCCGAGGATAGTGCCCAACATCTGCGGTGTGTGCCCTACGCCCCACAACATGGCCTCCACCAAGGCCCTTGATGATCTGTACAGTGTGGAGCCGACGCCGACGGCTAAGCTGATAAGACAGCTACACCTGAACGCGTTTTACGTGGAGGACCACCTGATTCATTTCTTCTTCATGGCGGCACCGGACTTCGTCCTTGGGCCCGATGCTGATCCGGCGGACAGGAACATCATCGGGGTTGTCAAGAAGGTGGGACCGGAGCTGGGTGGCAAAGTCATCGACATAAGGAAGCGTTGCCGCGAAATCATCAAGCTAATTGCCAGCAAGCCGGCTCATCCCGAAGGCGGCTTGCCGGGGGGAGTCTCGAGGGGCATAAGTTCGGAAGAAAGAGAGTGGATAAGAGAGACTGCCGACGATGCTGTCAGGTTTAGCCAAGTGGCCTTGGACCTGTTCAAGGACTTGGTCTTGGCCAACAAGAAATACCTGGACATGGTGCTGAGTGAAGCGTACAAGCTGGAAACCTATTACATGGGGCTCGTCGACGAAAACAAGAAAGTGAACTTCTACGAAGGCAAGATCAGAGTGGTCGATCCTAAAGGGAAAGAGCACGTAACATTCGATCCCGCCAAGTACACTGAGTACATGGGCGAATGGGTGGAACCTTGGACCTACATTCGCTTGACTCATCTCAGGAAGCTGGGATGGAGCGGTCTGGTTGAAGGTGACGGGACGTCACTCTACCGCGTTGGACCGCTGGCCAGGCTGAATGCTTCCGAAGGGATGGCGACGCCGCTTGCTCAGAAGGAATACGAATACATGTACGAGGCGCTGGGAGGAAGGCCCAGCCATCACACGCTGGCCTTCCACTGGGCCAGGCTGATCGAGACGCTGCAGGCGGCGGAGGACATGCAGAGAATAGCTAACGATCCTTTGCTGACCGGCAAGGACATCCGCAACATGAATCTGAGGCTCAAGAAGGTTGGCATTGGCTGCCTGGAGGCGGCGCGGGGTACTCTGATTCACCACTATGAGACTGATGACAAAGGGTTGATTACCAAGGTCAATCTGATAGTCGCCACCCAGCACAACGCCGCGCCTATTTGTGTGTCTGTCAAGAAGGCGGCGATGGAGTATGTTAGAAACGGCGAAGTCAAAGAGGGCCTGCTGAACAGGGTAGAAATGGCCTTCAGGCCCTATGACCCCTGCTTGGCGTGCGCAACCCATGCACTGCCAGGCGAGATGCCGCTGGAAGTAAACATTAGGGACAGTGCTGGCAAGATAGTCAGAACGCTGGGGAGGCCCTGAAGCCTTCTCGACGAGCGGGACACGGGTAGTGGGAGGTGGATGTTGTGCTGGCACGGCGATACGGTTGGGGATAGCCACCGCCTGCAGTCTGTAGCGCGACTCTCCCCATTTGGAGGATGTCTGGCTAGGGGTGGGGCTTTCGCATCCCTACCGTTGTCCAGGCTGGAGCGCCGAATTGGAGGCAACTTCTACCCAGGCTGTCTTACGGGGTCTTGGAAATGAGCGAGAAGTCATCTGCATCGGGCACAGTGGGGAGCGGGAAGAAGAAGATCCTCATCGTGGATGACGATCATCTCCTCACTAAGACCATCGACATGGGTTTGAGGAATCGGGGGTACGAAGTCAAGGTCCTCTACAGCGCCGCGGCCGCGGTGAAATCCCTGATTCATGAGAAACCCGATCTGATCGTGCTGGACATACGATTGCCTGACTGTGACGGCTGGTTCATACCGGAGCTGATGAGGGAGCTGGAGATGGCGGAAGGGGTAGCGGTGATAGTGATGTCGGTTCTGGACCCGGACCGGACAATGATCACCCTGAACAAGCCGTACGCGTTCATACAGAAGCCGTTCGACATGGGGGAATTCATACGCCTGGTGGAGAGCAGCCTGGCTGCAGGCGGGAAATGAGATGGCGAGGAAGAGGGCCTTTCTGACTGTGAACGTGCAACGGAAACGGACGGTGGGTTGGCCGTTTCGCCTGTTGGTGATTTGCGGGATGGGTATCCTAGTCGGTTCCGCGTTCTGCCTTGGTGACACTGCTCTTGGCCTGCCGCTCGCGGCGTGCCTGCTGGTGGGTTCCATGATAGGGCCTTTCATGGGAGGTAATGAGGCGGAATGGGCAAGGCATCTCGAGAAGCTCCTGAAGAGCGAGAGGGATCGGTTCATGGGCATACTCAACTCTCTTGATGAGGGCGTTGTCATAATCGGCCCAGACCGCGTCATAAGATTCATGAATCCCAGCATGATCAGACAGTTTGGCGATGGCGTCGGCAGTCACTGCTACCAGCACCTGCACGGCCGTGAAGGGCCCTGCCAGGGATTGTGCAAGCTGCCGGACGTCATCAAGGGTGCCACTGAGCGATGGGAGCGCAGGTTCGCGGATGGGACCGTGTACGAAATTGTCAGTTCGCCGTTCGCCGACTCCGACCAGACGCCCTGTATGCTGGCCGCCTTCAGAAACGTCACACGGGAGAAGCTGATCGAGGTTGAGCTCATGGAGTTGAACCAGATCAAGTCGGAGCTGCTGACCGAAAAGACGCGCGAACTGGAGCAGATTTCGAAAGAGGTGGCCAAGCTAAGAGAAGAGAAGCGGCGGATAATACGGTTTCTGAGTGCCATAACTCATGATCTCCGAGCTCCTCTCAGTGCCACTCAGAGCTGTCTTTGGGCGATCAAGGACGGATATGCCGGGCCAGTCAATGAGGAACAGAGAGACCTGCTGCAGAGAAGCACGCGCAGGATTGACGGACTGTTGAGCCTCATTTCCGATCTGCTCGATATCCCACGGATGGAGGCCGGCTTGCTCGTGCAAGAGATGCAGGATCTGTCATTCAACGAGGTGGCGGAGCGCGCCGTGGACAGCGTGGAGAGCCTGGCCAAAGAGAAGCATCTGGATCTGAAAGTGGAGCTGCCTGAGACCTCGCCCAGGATTCGCGGATCGAGCCGGCGGCTGCAGCAGGTCATAGTCAACCTCCTGAGCAATGCCATCAACTATACCGAGGAGGGAACGGTCTCGCTGCGCGTGGCTGAGACAGAGGATGGTCTGCGCGTCGAGGTGATTGATACAGGAGTGGGGATTCCACCCGGGGACCTGCCGAAAATCTTTCAGGACTTCTTCCGCGGCAGCAACGTGAAGTCGGATGGAACCGGACTGGGGCTGTCCCTTTCCCGGAGGATTGTGGAAGCTCATGGCGGCAGAATGTGGGCTGAGAGTCCGTGCTCCGAGACGGGCAAGGGGAGCAAGTTTACCTTTGTATTGCCAAAGAAGACGGATACGGGCGCAGCGGTCAGCCCGCGAACCGCTTCAGACGCGGCGCAGGGAAGTCAGGCGTGAAGGAGGTGTGCAAACATGGGGAAGAAGGCAAGAATCCTGCTGATCGACGATGACGTCGACTTCGTGAAAGCGACCACTAAGGTCCTGCAGAGCAAGCCTTATGAGGTGATCGTAGCGTACGATGGAAAGGAAGGACTGGAGAAAGCAAGAAGCGAGACCCCGGATCTGGTTCTGCTGGACATACTGATGCCAAAGGTCGATGGATTCGGTGTTGCTGAGCAACTGAGGAAGGATCAGTCCCTTTCGAAGATTCCTGTTGTGGCGCTGACCAGCTTCTCCGATTCATACGGCCAGCCTTTCGCCTTTGAGGTTTCCGATTTCATCCAGAAGCCAGTGAGCCCGAAGGACCTGCTGGAAAAAGTAGAGAAGCACCTCAACAGGCGGAGCTAAGAGATTCCACCGGCGCGCTTTGCGGAGGGACCAGCCGAGGAGCCTGACGGCATCAGCTTCATTCCGGGGGCACGAAGCGGTAGCCGACGCGCGTTTCCGTCCGAACGAGTTGGGGGTTGGAGGGGTCATCCTCAATCTTGCTCCGCAACTGCCTTATGAAGACCCGAACGTATTCGCTCTCTTCGCCGTACTCAGGCCCCCACACACTGTGCAGTATCTGCCGATGACTGACGACCTTGCCACGATTGGACACCAGGTATGCGAGCAACTCGTACTCGGTCGGCGTTAGCTTCACAGGCTGCCCGCCCCGTCTCACCACGCGGTTCGAGAAATCAACCTCGAGGTTTCCTGCCTTGAAGGATGGACAAGATGTGGTCGTTACCTTTGAGCGCCGCAGGGCTACTCTGATCCGGGCCAGAAGCTCCTCTATGCCAAATGGCTTGGTCACGTAGTCGTCGGCTCCTTCGTCAAGAGCCTTGACCTTGTCTACCTCATCGCCCCTTACGCTGAGCATAATGATCGGCACATTGGACCATTCCCTGATCCGACGGCAGGCTTCGATGCCGTCCATTCTGGGCATGTTCACGTCCAGCACAATCACGTCCGGAGTCACCCGTGCCGCAACTTCCACCGCTTCCAGACCGTCTTGGGCAACGTGCACCTCGTAGCCCCGGGCTGCCAAGTTGGCCCTAATGAACATGAGTATCTTCGGTTCATCGTCGGCAATCAGTATTCTGGACTTCTCAGGCATCGCGTTCACACCTCGGTTCTTGTCTCACCATCTGGAGGCACCGGGAGTGTGAAATGGAAGATGGAACCACGTCCCAATTCGCTCTCGGCCCATATCCGGCCGCCATGAGCTGAGATGATCGACTCACAGATGGCCAGACCAAGGCCGGTGCCCCCTGGCCTCCGCCGCCTCTGCGCCCCACGATAGAACTTCTGGAAGACCTTGTCCAGTTCCTCCGGAGCTATGCCGACCCCATGGTCGGCGACACTGACCTCGACCTCGCCATTCGTTCTCCTGGCTGTGACCTTGATCGTGGTGCCCTCGTCCGAGTAAGCCGCTGCGTTCTCCAAGAGATTGACGAGCACCTGTTTCACCTGGTTGGCATCAGCAGTCACATCCGGCAGGTCAGAGTCCAGCTCGGTTTCGAAGACGTGTTTCTTGTATATCCACCTCTGGCGCTCAACGGTCTCTGCCACCATCTCTGAAAGGTTGCACCGTTCCTTGTCCGGCCTCCATACGCCCGCCTCAAGCTTACTCATGTTCAGCAGGTTGGTCACCAGACTGGCCAGCCGGTCTGTTTCCTCGCTTATTCCAATGAGGAGCATCTTGCGGGTCTCATCGTCCCATTTTATGTCATCTTGCAGAAGGCTGGAGATGATGCCCTTGACAGAGGTCAGCGGCGACCGCAGTTCGTGCGAGACGTTGGACAGGAGGTCGGACTTTAGCTTGTCCAATTTGATGAGTTCCAACTCCAATTGCTTTCGCTGCGTGACGTTCCTGAATGTGGCCAGCATGCAGGGGACCTGGTCCGAGTCGGCAAAGGGAGCGCCAATGACTTCGTACGTTCGGCCGTCTGGGAACGTGTATTCCCATCTTTCGGTGTTGCCCTGCAATACCCTGGGCAGCCGGCAAATGTCGTTGCACGGTTCATCGAAGTGGTGCAGGTACTCATAACAATACTTGGCAGTGCCGTCCCCGAACTGCCTAGCCATGCTGGGGTTAACGAACCGTACCTTCCGATCGAGCCCGATAAGCGCCACCCCTTCATCCATGGCATTAAGCATGCCGATGAGGCGGTCTCTTTCACTGCGCAGCACTCTCTCTAGGTAACGTGCCCACTCTGCCTCATTGCCTCCCGGGAAGGGGCCGATAGTGATGCCAAGAACAGCCAACAACAGAATGCCAGGCGTGATGCCGTGGATACCCGATTCTAAGGCGGCACCGATGCCAACAATGAACGCGGCACAGCCGGCGAGGGCGACCATGATTCCCCAGTGAATACGCGGGGTGAGACGCTCGTGTTTCCGCGTGGGAAGCACGCGCTTGCCGTTCAGATAGGGCCGCTGGCAGGGATATCTCAGTCGGCCGATCCGAGCGCCGCTGACGCACATGTCGGTACCACCCCTACATCTGATGATAATCGAAAAGCAGGTCTCGGTGCGACAGTCTTAGAACCGCTCACAGTGTCCGGCGCTGCGCCGGCACCGCCCTCAGCCTACGCATCCCGTTCTTGGCTGTCAAGCTCATATGCCAGCTGTTCCGGCTGCGGCAGTGAAGGAGGCTGGTTGATGTCCTGCTTGAACATGCGATGCACCCGCCCGGCAACAAACGAGGGGCCCTTCTGGGGCCCCTCAGTGGGTCGTTCTGAGCTTGTGGCAGGGCTAGGCTGCTTTGGTCTCTGCGGCTGGTCTGGCCTTCGCGGCGGCTCTGGCCCTGCGTACCGCTGCCAGGATGCCGCCGAGGTTCAGGTACCAGACGAAGGCTACTGGCAGGAGGATGAGCGGGATCATCACTACCAGGGCGATTACGAATTCCCATTCCATTTCATTTTCTCCTTTCCTATCTTTCTCTTACCGTCTTGTCAGTTTTCGTCTACCTTTCTGCTCTTGGTTCTAGGCTGGGGTGGCTGCCCTTCTGGCTGTTCTGGCTCTGACGGCTCCGTAGACTCCTCCGATGGTGAGGTAAGCGACAAAGGCCACTGGGAGGAGGACTATGGGAGTCATCACTATTGCGGCGATTACTGTGGTTGTCATTTGATTTTCTCCTTCCTTGGCCGG
>JAUCPZ010000249.1 GCA_030372995.1 Dehalococcoidia bacterium | reverse complement strand
TCGCGGGACCAGAGATGGTCCTTTCAGTTCGGCTGGACCCCACACAGGTGCTGCATGGCTGTCGTCAGCTCGTGTCGTGAGATGTTCGGTTAAGTCCGGCAACGAGCGCAACCCACACTTTCAGTTGCCATCATTCAGTTGGGCACTCTGGAAGAACTGCCGGTGATAAGCCGGAGGAAGGTGTGGATGACGTCAAGTCCTCATGGCCCTTACGGGTTGGGCTACACACGTGCTACAATGGTGGTGACAATGGGTTAATCCCAAAAAGCCATCTCAGTTCGGATTGGGGTCTGCAACTCGACCCCATGAAGTCGGAGTCGCTAGTAATCGCGTAACAGCATGACGCGGTGAATACGTTCCCGGGCCTTGTACACACCGCCCGTCACACCATGGGAATTGGGTCTACCCGACGACGGTGCGCCAACCTCGCAAGAGGAAGCAGCCGGCCACGGTAGGCTCAGTGACTGGGGTGAAGTCGTAACAAGGTAGCCGTAGGGGAACCTGCGGCTGGATCACCTCCTTTCTAAGGATGTCCTCACCAGGGCGATGTTCGCATCACCCTACAGAAGACACTTAGCAGAACCGAGTCATCGGTTCACAACGCGGCCAGGCCGTCCTCATATCCCTTCAGAAACAGCGGAATGCATCAGCGTTCCTTCGCGGGGCCTTAGCTCAGCTGGGAGAGCGCCTGATTTGCATTCAGGAGGTCATCGGTTCGATCCCGATAGGCTCCACCAACCCTCCACGTCGCTGGATGTGGCGCGCAAGATGGGTCGGTAGCTCAGGTGGTTAGAGCGCACGCCTGATAAGCGTGAGGTCGGAGGTTCAAGTCCTCCTCGACCCACCATTGCCTGGTTTGACCGTAAAGCACTGCGAGTGTTTTACCGTCCAACCGGACGAATTGACATCGTTTAGAGAGAGAAACATCAGTATCGTTTGGCTGATCCGAGTAGGGATCAGCTGGTCGCCGATCTTACGGGAATGGCGCCAAGAACGATATTGTTCCAAGTCTAGTACACTAACCGTGTGCGGTGACTGTCCTTCGGGGCGTTCGCTGCACGCATGGGTAAGTATACGACTTTTGACGCCGGGAAGGAAATGCGGGCCACTTGAACCAGCGGCCTTGCTCTTTCCGGGTCAGATCAAGCGCGAAAAGGGCGTTTGGTGGATGCCTAGGCAGCAAGAGGCGATGAAGGACGTGATACCCTGCGTTAAGCCATGGGGAGCCGGGAATAGGCTTTGATCCATGGATCTCCGAATGGGGAAACCCACCTGACATTCTGTTATAATCACCGCGAGGTGGCTTATAGCGGGGTGAGACAGGTACTTTTACCCTGAATACATAGGGGTTTAAGAGCAAACCCGGGGAACTGAAACATCTAAGTACCCGGAGGAAAGGAAATCAACAGAGACTCCGTTAGTAGTGGCGAGCGAACGCGGACCAGCCGAGCCTTGAAGAGCGAGTGGAATGGTCTGGAAAGGCCAGCGACATGGGTGACAGCCCCGTATGCGAAGTACCACAGGACGTATCAAGTAGGGCGGGACACGTGTAATCCTGTCTGAAGATCGGGGGACCACCCCCGAAGGCTAAGT
>JAUCPZ010000248.1 GCA_030372995.1 Dehalococcoidia bacterium | reverse complement strand
GCCATGGTGGGTTCTGGTCTGCAAACACCTATACGTCGGCCAAGATGGGCACGTGGACTGTGAGAGGGACCTACAACGGCACGCTCACTGACGATGCCAGCCTGACTGTTAACCCTGGCACGGCGGATCACATCATCATTTCACCCGGCACGGCTATCATTACGGCTGGCTCAAGTCAGGCCTATACTGCCGTAGCTTATGATGAGTTTGAAAACAGTCTCGGCGATGTCACCTCGTCGACCAACTTCTCCATCAGTAGCGGCGCCGGTGGTTCATGGGGTGGATACTACAGCAACGTCTACACCCCGGCGAACGCCGGAACATGGATAGTGGCCGGCTATTATGGAGGGCTCACTGACACGGCGTCGTTGACAGTTAACGCTGGCTCAGCCGCGCGGCTGGAGGTCACCGGCTCGGCCACCATGACCGCCGGTGGCACAAATGAACTGACGATAACTGCGAGGGATTCTTATGGCAATGTCGCCACGTCCTATACTGGCGCAAGGTCGCTGACTTTCTCCGGACCAGCAAGCGCTCCGGGTGGCCAGATTCCCAGGGTCGAGGGCGTGGCAATTGGCTCCTCCGTCCTCGTGACCTTCACGGGTGGCATCTCCAATACTGGCGCGGCGAGCCTCGTTGCCTACAGGGCCGAGTCAACCACTGTGGACGTTTCCGACGGCAGCATTGGCTCATCAGGCAGTACCAGCTACGACCTGGACCTGACCGTCAACCCGGGTCCCCCGGTCACCCTCGCTCTCACTCCGGTGGGCGGCTCCGCCATAGCCGGCGTGCCTTTCGGCGTTACGGTGACCGCGTACGATGCTTACGGCAACGCGGCCACGGGCTACCTTGGCACTGTGCGCTTCACCTCGACGGACAGCGCGGCTACCCTCCCTTCTGACTACACCTTCGTCTCCGGCGATAGCGGCGCTCACACCTTTTCAGTTGCCCTGATCAGCGCCGGGAGCCAGTCCGTCACCGTCACTGATACCGGGAACGCGGCGTTGACCGACACGGAAAGCTGGACGGTGAACCCTGGCACATCGGTAGACCACATCGTCATCTTTCCTGATACCTCGGACGTGGTTGCCGGCGACAATGTGACCTATATGGCTCAGGCCTTTGACGGGTTCAACAATCCTATCGGGGATGTGACGTCCATGACCGTTTTCGAGATAGACGCGGCTGCCGGCGGCGCCTGGAGTGGGACCTACAGCAATGTCTATACCTCCCACACCGCCGGCATATGGGTGGTCACCGGCACCTACGGTGTTTTGACGGATACCGCCGGCCTGATGGTAAACGCCGGGGCACTCCATCATATCGTCATCTCCCCGGATACCGGCACGGTCACCGCCGGGCAGACGCAGACCTACACAGTTGAGGCCTTTGACCGGTGCGGCAACAGCCTTGGCGATGTCACCGGTGAGACCGCTTTCCAGACGGACGCCGCGGCTGCGGGCTCATGGTCTGCCAACACCTACACCTCGGAAAAGGCCGGCGGTTGGACAGTCATGGGGACCTACGGCACGCTTTCCAGCACAGCGAGCCTGGTGGTTAACCCCGGGGCGATCGACCACTATGGCGTGACTTCCCCCTCATATGACCAGCAAGCGAACGTTGCGTTCACGGTCACGGTGACCGCCTACGATGCCTTCGATAACGTGGTCAACGACAGCTCGACCTTGGTCACCATGTCCTCAGACTCGGGGAACGTGTCCTTCGATGCCAACGGTGACGGGATATTCGATGACAGCGCTCGGACTCTGGCCAATGGCACCTTCACGATCACGGCAAAGTGCAGCGGGGCCATCTCAGCCATGACCATCACTGCTGCGAGTGGCTCTGCCTCGGGCACAAGTCCTGCCTACACCGTGGCCGCGGACCCCGCTTTGGTTACGCCGGTAGCCGCAGACGACTCCTACGAGGTGTCCCAGGACACCATACTCATGGGCGCGGCGCCCGGGGTGCTCGCCAATGACACTGGGGCTGAGGGGGATTCCCTCACGGCCGTACTGGTGAGCTCTGTCAGCCATGGCACGCTGAGGCTGAAGCCAGACGGTTCTTTCTCTTACACCCCGGAGGCGGGTTTCAGCGGCGCCGATTCCTTCACCTACAAAGCGGTGGGCAGCGTCGCAGAGTCCAACATTGCCACAGTCACCATCAATGTCAAGGGCGGCTCAAAGGCAATCGGTGTGTCGCCGTGGGTCTTTGCCGGGCCCGCTTTGGCCGTGCTTCTTCTCGCAGGTAGCCTAGTCTGGTATCGGCACTACTGGCGCCGCCGGGGACCGGGCAGGAAGGTAGCAGCCAGCGCCCCAACGGCGGCACTGGCTGCGGATACGATGCCGGAGGACGAACCCGGGGCGGAAGGGCTCCAGCCAACGGAGAAAAGGCCTGATCCGGAATCCGTGGCTGCTCTCAGGGCCAGGATGGCGCGGCTTAACCAGGAGGCGGGGAACAGGCCAAGCCAGCGGGACGGCTAGGGGTCTGAGCCAAGATTTCGTGTCTCGGGGGCGGCCCGTCCGTCTTGACAAACAGGGAGTACGCTGATAGCATACCGATTGAATGTTCATTCCATATAGGGGGGAGCAGGAATGAACGAGCGGGGGGTTCCAACGCACTGCCGGACCATATCCTCGGGCGTCGTGCGGCCCAAGCGATGGCCCCAGCAGGGGACGGGGGCGTTTGTTCCTGTTCCGAAGAACTCCTGAACTCCTCAGCCGGGCTGGAACCAGAATAGGTTGAACGGGGGGATCATGAGGAAGCTGCTGTGCGCCCTGGCCTTCATCGCGGTACTTTCGCTTTCCCTGACGGTGGCCTGCGCCAACGAAAGCAGAGATGCCAGCGATCGGGTGGACCTCGTCCCTCAGACCGCAGACCTCATTGGCCACATCGAGCTTGGCCAAGTCATGGGCGACGACGATATCGCGGGAATCTACGCCGCGTTGCCAAAGGAGGAAGGCGACCCCCGGACCTTGGAGGAAGCCGTAGCCAAGGCCATAGACATGGTGTGCCTGGACTTGAGGAGTTTTGATGAATGCTGGATATTCGGTAATCTGTTGAGCCTGACCGTCATCCACACAGACTATGCCGCAGCCATCTTGAAGGGAACCTTCGACGAGAGCATGGTATTGAACTGCGCCAAGCTGGAGTTCGGCGAAGGGCTTACCCTCATCGATTACAAGGGCCACACGATCTACACCGGCGTGGAAGAGGAAACGGGACTCGCTATTCTGTCCGATGATCTGCTGGCGGCGGGCTCCGTTGCGGCCATCAAGGATGTCATCGCTGTCCAGGAAGGAAGCGCACCTGCTCTGGACGGTGAGCTTCTCGAAGCTTACGAGGACCTGGATGACGTCCTGTTCAAGCTCGCTGCCGCAGTGCCGCCGGGATTGGCCAAGCAGAAGGTGCAGGAGATGGTTGATGGTGACACGTCGCCGCCGGCACTGGACGCCCTGGATGATCTGGAGGTGCTCAGCATGACCGTCGGGGAGGGCGAGGGTGGGGTCAGGTGCGATTCGCAGCTCTTCTTCAGCAATAAGGATTCGGCCAACGACGTCAAGGGCTGGATACCATTGTTGCCGCTGATGATCGGCGGAATTGAGATTCCAGAGGAATCTGTCATACAGAACCCCGAGAATATTCTGGCGCTCCTGCCGCAGGTACTTGACAACGGTGACTATGATTGCCGTGTCAAAGGCCGCCGCTTGACCATAGGTTCCGACCTGACTGCTGCTGACATCGAGGCCATGACAAAGAAGGCAGGTCCTACCGGGCTTTCGATCGGTATGGCCGTGGATATGGGCACTCTCACCTCCAAGGGACTGGACGTCTCCGTCCATGCCACGGTCAACAACAACATAGGCATGAAGTTCGACATAGGGGATCTACGTTTGGCTGCCGTCAGCCGCAGTGGCCACACCTATATCGAGGAGACTGTCGCCGGAGCCACCATTGGCGCGAATTCCGCAGCCGAGTTTCGCCATGGGTTCACTGTGCCGTTGGAACTCGTGAGCGAGACCGGTTTTGTGATCACTGCTGACACCACGGCGAAAGCCCGAGGCATGACCATGCCCCTGAAGTCGTCCATCGACCTGACTATACCGGACTTGGACAGCATCGTAGTCATTCCAGTCATAGACCTGGGGGTGGACATTGGAAATCTCACTCCTGACGGGCTGGAGATGAGGCTGCAGGCCACTGTTCCCAACTGCAACCCGTTCGGAATCGATGTCGGTGATCTGCAGATAGTGGCGAAGGACCAATCGGGTGGGGTGATCCTGAAGGCAATGCTGACCGGGAGCGCGGGTGGTCTGTCCATAGCGCCCAACTCCTCCGGCACTCTCTCAGGCGATCTCCTGATGCCGCTGGAGGTCATCAGCGAGCCCGCGCTGCTGATCACGGTCGAGACCCAGGCCGGTCTCGCTGGCATCAACCTGCCGATTGCAGCCAATATGAAGGTGGCCATGCCGGACATCGAGAGTCTGGCGGCTGTTCCGGAGATTAGCCTGGGGGTTGATATCGAAGAGCTGACGACCGGTGGTCTGCTCATGGGGCTGCAGGCGACTGTGCCCAACTCCAACCCATTCGGCATTGATGTCGCAGACCTGGAGATAGTGGCCCGAGGCCAGTCAGGCAATGTCATCCTTGCCAGCACGATGGCGGGGTGTTCCGTTGGGGCAGGTGCCACAGGCGAACTTTCGGGCGATCTCCTGTTGCCGCTTAGTGTTCTGTCTGAGTCTGCCGTGACGATCAGTGTCCAGACTGAGGCTGGCTTCGCCGGGCTGACCATGCCGGTCGGGGGGAGCATAGTAATCACCATTCCCGACTTGGAGAGTCTCGTTGCCGTCCCGGAGATGAGCCTGGGTGTGGACTTCGGGAAGCTCACCTCAAAAGGCCTGTACCTGGATCTGCAGGCGACGATCGCCAATACGAACCCGTTCGCTGTCGAGGTGGGCGATCTGGAGATAACAGGCAGGGGCGGGTTGGACGCCGTGCTCTTCAGCAGCAGCATGAAGGGCTGCTCGATCGGGGCGGGTTCCACGGGCATGCTGTCGGGTGAGATCCTGGTGCCGCTGGCGGCCGTGAATGAGACGGCTATCGTGATCGAGGTTGAGACCAGAGCAGGGATTGAAGAAATCACACTGCCGCTGAGCGCCCAGATTACAGTCAATATGCCGGACATCGGGAGCCTGGTGGCCGTGCCCAAGATAAAGATATGGACGAAGCCGAGCTGGGAGTGCGGCTTCCCGCTTCCTGGTCTCCGCATTGACACAGCCACGACCATAACCAACAAGGCGGATTTCGCCCTCAAGGTCGGCGATATCTGGGTCTGCTTCTTCAATTCAAACGATGAATTGGTGCACGAGACGAAGATCCCGGGAGGCACGATCAATGCTCACTCCAGCAAGAAGTTCTGCAGCTCAGTGATCCTCTCTGCGTCGGAGTATCTGAATCTGATTTGCGGAGAGGACTTCACGGTGCAGGTGTCTGCGAAGGGAGGCATAGCCGGTGTAGACGCGATGTTCCCCGTTCAGGCTTCGATGACAACTGTTCTGTCGTCTCTGTTCAAGGTGCCGGACGTGGACATGGATGTCGATTTTGGGGAGCTTACCCGTGACGGTTTGCGCGTCAAGCTGGAGACCATATTGTGCAATCCGAACCTGTTCGGCGTTGATGTCGAGGACCTCAGGGTGGTAATCAAGAACAAGATTGGTGATGTGCTCCACACCTGCGACCTGGACGACTTTGTGGTCGGCCCCGACTGCACCGGCTCGCTTCTCGGCGATCTACTGGTTCCACTGGACATCCTGGACGAATCCAAGATCGTGATCTGTATTGAGGGTAAGGCGGGGTTCTCCGGGGTTTCCATGCCCTTCAATGGCAAGATCGCTGTGAAGATGCCAAAGATACGGAACCTTGTGGAGATCCCAGAGGCCGAATTGGACGTGGACTTCTGGGAGCTTACGCCCGATGGGCTTCACATGGGATTGCAGGCCAATGTAGATAACCCCAACCCATTCGGCATCGATATAGGTGACCTGCTGATAGTAGCCAAGACCCGGTCGGGGGACGTCATCCTCTCCAGCAGCATACGGGGCTGCTCTATCCAGCCAAACTCCGCCGGCACCATCTCGGGCGATCTCCTGATGCCGCTCGGTGTCCTGGACAGATCGACGGTCGTCATCAAGATACAGACTGAGGCCGGCTTTGCTGAGATCGCGCTGCCGTTCAGTGCCAAGATGACGGTGAAGATGCCGGACATCCGGGACCTCTTCGCGATCCCGGATGTGTCTCTCGGAGTGGCCTTCGGAGATCTCACACCTGATGGGCTGCCCATGACACTGCAAGCGACGATCACTAATCCCAACCAGTTCGGTATCGACCTGGGTGATCTCCGGATAGCGGTCACAGGCCAGTCGGGGGATGTGATCCTGAACAGCAGCGCGGGTGGCTGCAGCCTGGAGCCGGCCCTAGCCACCACGCTCTCGGCGGATCTTTTGTTGCCGCTCGAAGTTCTTGACGACGCTATCATCAAGATTGTGGTCGAGACCGAGGCTGGATTTGCTGGCTTCGAACTGCCGTTCAGCGAGGAGCTGGTGCTGATCAACATGCCGGATGCGGAGGACATAGCCGGAACATAGGTTGGGCGGGGGCAACCGGCGCAGCAGACGCAGGACCCTGGGCCAGAGCAGAGGGGGTGGACAATGCATACCTTGGAGTTGCTGTTGCACACGGTATGGCTGCGCCCATACGTGTTTGTGTTTCTGGCGGTTTTCCTGATGTTTGCCGTCCCCGCATGGGGTTGGCGGCGCACCCTCGTATACACGCTGGCCGGTTATGGTTTGGCACTGGGGGCGGAGCACTGTTCCAGCACCGCCCACGGTTGGTTCCCGTTCGGGCACTACGAGTACGTCAGTGAGCCGACCATAGACAAAGAACTGTGGGTGGCTGGCGTGCCCTTCATGGACAGCCTTTCCTTTGTCTTTCTTTCCTTTGCCGGGCTGCAGATGGCCCGGCTGGCGATAGAGCCGCTGAAGCGTGGCCCGCGGGGATGGTGGGACGTGCGGTGGGCCGAGCCGGGCGGCGCGATCGGGTGGCGCACCTGGGCTCTGGGGGGATTCCTCACCATGGCCATGGATGTGGTCATCGACCCGGTGGCGCTTCAAGGCCACCGATGGTTCCTTGGGGACATCTACAACTATCCCAACGGCGGGCAGCATTTCGGCGTGCCGCTGACCAACTACGGCGGCTGGCTCCTGCTTGCCCTGGTCATCATAGGGTTTCTCATAGTGGTTGACCGGTGGGTGATGCGGGGCTGGATCCGTCGCCTGGCCGGCCAGAGAGGGTGGCTGGAATGGCGCGGCTACCCCGCTGACGCGCTGGTGGGCGCCGGCCTGTTCGTCGGAATACTGGTTTTCAATCTGGCGATCACCTTTGCCATCGGTGAGACGGTCATGGGTCTGGCCGGTCTTGCCTGGAGCCTTCTGATCGTAGCACCCATCATTGTCCGCGCTGCGAGGGCCACGGG
>JAUCPZ010000247.1 GCA_030372995.1 Dehalococcoidia bacterium | reverse complement strand
TGCGGGCGGACATCGCGACCATCCGCAGGCTGACCGACAAGCCCTTCGGCGCGAACCTCATCTTCGGCAGCCCGGGCTTCGAGAGGCAGGCTGAGGTACTTATCGACCTCAATGTTCCCGTGATCTGCCACTCCCGGGGCAATCCCAAATGGATTATCGACGCCGCCAAAGGCCGCGACATCAAGGTCATGGCCATGATCGGGTCGGTGAAGCACGCCCTTCGGGCGGAACAAGACGGAGCGCACGCCGTCATGGTGCAGGGCTCCGAGGCTGGCGGCCACGTCGGCGAGGTGTCGACCATAGTCCTGCTGCCGCTGGTGGCCAGCAAGGTCAAGATACCCGTGGTCGCCGCGGGCGGCTTCTGCGACGGCAGGGGGCTGGCGGCTGCGCTGGCCCTGGGGGCGGAGGGCATTGCCATGGGTACCCGGTTCGCCGTGACAAAGGAGAGCCCCCTGCCCGACGTTATCAAGCGGCGCTACCTGGAGGCCACTGAGAACGACACGGTGGTTACACCGAGCATCACAGGAACACGCCTGCGCGTGATCGACAACAAGTTCGTCCGGATGCTCGATCAGGAGGGCCGGAAGATGTCACTGGGAGAGAAGGTGTCCGCCGCACTGGAGACCCGCCGCATGCTGGGGGTCTCGTGGTGGCAGTTCCTGGCCGGGGGCTGGAGCATGCGGCGGCAGTACCAGGCGTCCGTGGAGGATCTGGGGCACCTGGCGGCGGGGGGCGTGCGCATCAGGAAGGCCATGGTGGACGGAGACGCGGACTCCGGCGTCATGCCCGCCGGGCAGGTCTGCGGACGGATCGACGACATGCCTTCCGTCCAGGAATTGATTGAGCGGATCGTCGCCGAAGCGGAAGAGACGCTCAAGTCCCTGAACGCAAGACTCTGACCCGTCGCGTCCCACTGTAGGGCGGATAGAGCGGAGCGAAATCTGCCGCTGCGTCACTCCAAATCCAACGCCATCACTTGCGGCGAGCAACTGTAGGGTGGGCTGTGCCCAACACCTCTATCCTCAACCCCCTATATCCCCCAATCTTGGGGGAAGAACAAGGGAACTGGGGGATACCCCAGACCCTCGCAGGAGAAGCTCTCCTGGGCCTCTTCTGTCATTGCGAGCCATTCTCCGCTCTGAGGCGAGAAGGCGCGGCAATCTCACGTCGCCTTGTGCATTGTCCCACCCCGGGATTGCCACGTCGCCCGCCTGAGGCGGACTCCTCGCAATGACACCGGGGGTCACCCCGGCCTGCGGAAGCTCCCATCCAGCCGCCGGAATGCCTCACGCTTCTCGCTGACGTCGATCTTGGAGCGCTGGATGGCTTTGGCCAGAAGGTCGATGCTTTGGTCGTAGGTTTGGCGGTCAACGGGAAACGGGATGCCGTCCTTGCCGCCGTGGGCAAAGCTGAAGCGCGCCGGATCGCGGTAGCTGGCCGGCACGCCGTATATCAGCTCCGAGATCAGGCTCAGCGCCCGGACCGTCTTGGGGCCGACGTGCTCCAGGCTGAGCAATTCCTCGAACCCCCGCGGCTGCCGGTCATAGATAATGGCCAGCCCCTTTCCCAGACGGTCGGGGTGGATGTCCTCGATGTATATCTGGTGCCGCGCCGGCAGGTCCAGTGTTCTCAGCTTGTTGAGATCGGCCATCGTGCTCTGCAGCGGCTGCTCCGTGCTCACCGCGGTGATGGTGGTGCGCGCGGGCGTGCTCTCTCTGGCCACCAGGTTGAGCACCTCGCCCCTCCCGTCGGAGCAGATGGCCGCGTGCGGCTCGCACACGAAGTCGCCGACCCCTTCGCCCAGCCAGTGGTAACGCCGGGCATAGCGGTTGTCCTCGTTCATTCCCTGCTGCACCACCGCCCAGTCTCCCTTTTGCGTAAAGAAGAAGCAGTGATGATAGAGCTGGTACCCGTCCTGCAGCGCCGCGCTGTCCACCTTGGCCGACATGCGGCTGGCATAGACCAAACCCGCCGGATCGACTGAGATCTGCGAACCGAAGGCTTCAATCTCGGCAGGTGTCTTCCGCGAAGTGGCCCCCTTGCCCCCAGCAACAAACAAGCCCAGGTCCTTCTCCAGCCCCTTCAGGCCATCCTTGAGCGCGCCGCACACGGTAGTGGTGACCCCGCTGCTGTGCCAGTCGTACCCCAGGACGCACCCCAGGGCCTGAAACCAGTACGGATCGGACAACCGCCGCAACAACTCGTCTGCACCGAAGTCGCTGACGATGATAATGCTGATCTCCCGGGCCAGCCGGGACATGCGCTGGAAAAGCCACCGCGGCGCCTTGCCGTAGTGCAGCGGAAGATTGGCTACACCGGTTCTGGAGGCCGAGCCATGCACGGTCTACCTCAGGCGGATGCCCCCACCGCCTTGGCGATCTCATCGCCCATCTCGCGCGTGCCGACTTTGATCTTGCCCTCCTCCATGATGTCGTAAGTGCGGTAGCCGGCCGTGAGCGCGTCCAGCACTGCCTTCTCCACCGCCTGTGCCTCCCTTTCCAGAGCCATGGAATAGCGCAGCATCATGGCCGAGGTCAGAATCGTGGCAATCGGATTCGCCATGTTCAGCCCCGCCCTCTTGGGCGCGCTCCCGTGAATGGGCTCATACATGCCGAAGGACATCACGCCCGACTTGGGCACCCCTGCCAAGCTGGCTGATGGCAGCATGCCCATCGATCCGGCCAGCATCGAAGCCTCGTCGGTCAGAATGTCGCCAAAAGTATTCTCGGTGACCAGCACGTCAAAATACGTCGGCTTCTGAATCAGCCTCATGGAGCAAGCGTCAACCAGCATATGCTCCAGCTCAACATCCGGGTAGTCGGCATGGACCTCGTTGGCCACCGTGCGCCACAGCCGTGACGATTCCAGTACGTTGGCCTTGTCCACGGAAACCAGCTTCTTCCGGCGCTGCCGCGCCAGCTCGAAACCGACCCGCACGATGCGCTCGATCTCCTGCTCGGAATAGAGCATGCTGTCCACGGCCTTGCGGCCCTTGGCCGTGGTCCAACGCTTCTTGGGCTTGCCGAAGTACAGTCCGCCGGTGAGTTCCCGCACCACCATCATGTCCACCCCCTGGACTACCTCCGGTTTGAGCGTCGTGGAGTTGACCAGCATGGGAAACACCTTCACGGGACGCAGGTTGGCGAAGAGGGCCAGTTCCTTGCGCAGCATCAGCAGTCCGTCCTCGGGGCGGACCTTGTTCAGCGGATCATCCCACTTGGGTCCCCCCACCGCCCCCAGCAGCACCGCGTGGCACCTGCGGCACATCCGCAAGGTGGCTGTGGTCAATGCCTCCCCGGAGGCGTCGATGGCCGCGCCACCTACCAATCCCTCCCGGAAGTTGAACTCGTGCCCGAAGCGCTCGCCCACCACCCTGAGGACCTTCAGTGCCTCCGCCACTACCTCGGGACCCACCCCGTCACCGGGCAGGACAGCAATATCGAACTTCATCTCGAGGCTCTCCTTTTGGTTTTGGCCAGTCTCTTCTTCGTGTGCTCGATCAGCCCGCCATCTCTGATCAGCTCCACCATGAACGGCGGGAAGGGCTTCGACCGGTAGGTCCTCTTGCGCGTAACGTTGGTGATCACGCCGCTGTCAAGGTCTATCTCCAGGATTTCCCCGGGACGTGTCCCGTCAACTGCCTCGGGACACTCCACAATGGGCAGGCCGATGTTCATGGCGTTGCGGTAGAAGATGCGGGCGAAGCTCTTGGCCACCACCGCCGAAATGCCGCAGCCCTTGATGGCCAGGGGCGCATGCTCCCGCGACGAGCCGGAACCGAAGTTGGTCCCGGCGACGATGATGTCGCCGGGCCGTACCTTCTTCACGAAGTCGGCATCGAGGTCCTCCATGCAGTGCTTGGCCAGGTCGGCGGCCTCTGAGAGGTTCAGGTGCCGCGCCGGCACGATGGCGTCCGTATCCACGTTCGCGCCGTACTTGTGGACTTTGCCCTTCAGCTTCATAATGTCAACTCCTTGCAGGGAATCAACCCCCTATGTCCCCCATTCTTGGGGGAAGAATAAGAGAACCTGGGGGACACCCCCAGACCCTCGGCAGGGACGAGTCCCTGCACCCTCTCGGGGCTGCGCCCCTCCGCATGCCACTTGGCTCCGAGCTCCCTCTCCCTCGACGGAAGAGGGAAGGGAGGGGGTGACACACTTCATACCTCCCGTGGGTGTCAGGTCGCCGACCTGACCCGGACAAAGTGGAATGCAACCCGAACCTGTCATTGCGAGCCATTCTCTCGCTCTGACGCGAGAAGGCGCGGCAATCTCACGTTGCCTTGTGCATTGCCCCACCCCGGGATTGCCACGTCGCCCGCCTGAAGCGAACTCCTCGCAATGACAAGCTGTCATCCTACCTCCTCCGGCCCCGCGATCCGCCCCGCGACCGCGCTGGCTGCGGCCACCGCCGGGCTGGCCAGGTAGACCTCCGACTTGGTGCTGCCCATGCGGCCCACGAAATTCCTGTTAGTGGTGGAAACGCACCGCTCCCCCGCCGCCAGGACCCCCATGTACCCGCCCAGGCACGGCCCGCACGTCGGCGTGCTGACCACCGCCCCTGCGTTGATGAACGTCTCCACCAGCCCCTCCCGCAGGGCCTCCAGATACACCTGCTGCGAGCCAGGAATAATAATGCAGCGGACATTCGGGTGCACCTTCTTGCCCTGGAGCACACTGGCCGCCATCCGTATGTCCTCCAGCCGCCCGTTGGTGCAGCTCCCGATCACCGCCTGGTCGATCTTGATCTTGCCGACCTTGCTGATGGGCTTCGTATTCGACGGCAGGTGCGGGAAAGCCACCTGCGGCTCCAGCCGCGAGACGTCATATTCCACGACCCTGGCATATTCCGCATCCTTGTCCGCCTGATATGCCTTGTACGGCCGCTGTGCCCGCGGCTTCACGTACGCCAAGGTCTTGCGGTCAGCCGGGAAGATGCCGGCCTTGCCACCGGCCTCGATGGCCATGTTGGCCATGGTGAAGCGGCCGTCCATGGAGAGCGCGGCGATGGCCTCGCCGGCGAACTCCATGGCTGCATAAAGCGCGCCATCCACACCGATGTCGCCGATGGTGTGCAGGATGAGATCCTTGCCGGTCACCCACTTGCGGAGCTTGCCGCGATAGACGAACTTGATGGTCGGCGGCACCTTCATCCAGATGTCACCGGTTGCCATGGCTGCTGCGATGTCGGTGGAGCCCATCCCCGTGGAGAAGGCCCCCACCGCCCCGTAGGTGCACGTGTGGGAATCCGCCCCGATGACCACGTCGCCCGGCAGCACCAGGCCCTTCTCGGGCAAAATGACATGCTCGATGCCCATCTGGCCCACTTCAAAGTGGATCAACCCCTGCTCCAGGGCGAACTCCCGCATCAGCTTGGCGTTCTCCGCCGAGAGGATGTCCTTGTTGGGCACGAAGTGGTCCGGCACCATCACGATCTTCTTCGGGTCAAAGACCTTCTTCACGCCGATGCGCCGGAACTCTTTGATCGCGATGGGCGCCGTGATGTCGTTGGCCAGGACGAGGTCGACCTTTACGTTGATCAGCTCGCCGGGGACGACCTTCTTCTTGCCGCAGTGGGCGGCCAGTATCTTCTCTGCGAGAGTCATGCCGACCTCCTCCCTTTGGCCGCGAGCAGCCTGTTGAGGGCGTTCATGTAGGCGCGGGCGCTGGCTACGATAATGTCGGTGGCCGAACCGCGCCCAGTGTACGTGACGCCATCGCTCTCGATCCGGATCAGCACCTCACCGATGGCGTCGATGCCTGCCGTAACCGAACTCACGGTGAACTCGGTCAGCCGGTTGGGCACCCCGATAATCCGGTTGATGGCCTTGTAGACCGCATCGACCGGGCCGGTGCCCAGCGCGGCGTCGGCGAATACCTCGCCGCGCGGACCGATGAGCCGCACCGTGGCCGTGGGCACGCTGTGGTCCCCGCACGAAACCTGGATATGGTCCAGATGGTAGACCTCGGAGACGGTCCGCATCTCCTGCGCCACTAGGCTCTCGATATCCCGGTCGGTGACTTCCTTCTTCTTGTCCGCCAGCTCCTTGAAGGCCACGAACGCCCGGTTCAGGTCCTCTTCGTTCAGCGTATAGCCCAGCTCCGCCAGCCTTTCACGGAAGGCATGGCGGCCGCTCAGCTTCCCCAGCACCAGGCTGCTGGCTGGGATGCCCACGTCCTTCGGGTCAATGATTTCGTAGGTGATGGCCTGCTTGATGATGCCGTCCTGGTGTATGCCGGACTGATGCCGGAAGGCGTTGTGCCCCACGATGGCCTTGTTTGGCTGGACCGGGAAACCGGTGCGCTCGCTGACCAGCCGGCTGCTGGGGTATATCTGGGTGGTGTCGATCCGCGTGGTCAGATAGAAGAAGTCCTTCCGGGTCTTCAGCGCCATGACGATCTCTTCCATCGAGGCGTTCCCCGCCCGCTCGCCGATGCCATTCACCGTGCACTCCACCTGGCGGGCCCCCTGGCGCACCGCCTCCAGGCTGTTGGCCACGGCCAACCCCAAATCGTTGTGGCAGTGAACGCTGATGACAGCCTTGTCGGCATTGGGTACATTCTCGAAGATGCCGCGGATGAGCTTTCCGAACTCCTCCGGAATGGCGTAGCCCACGGTATCCGGGATGTTCACCGTGGTGGCCCCCGCCTCGATCGTCGCCTGGACGATAGCATGCAGGAATTCGGGATCAGTGCGGCTGGCATCCATCGGCGAGAATTCCACGTCGTCGGTGTAGGACCTGGCCCGCTTCACCATCTCCACAGCCAGTGACATGACTTCGTCGCGGTTCTTCTTCAGTTGATGGGCCATGTGGATATCGGAGGTCGAGAGAAACACGTGGATGCGCGGTCTCATCGCCTCCTTGACAGCTTCCCAGGCGGTGTCTATGGCCTTGGCGTTGGCATGCGTCAGGGCGCAGATCGACGAGTAGCGCACCTCCCGCGCAATGAGCTTGACAGCCTCGAAGTCGCCCGGCGAACTGGCCGGGAAGCCCGCCTCGATGACATCGACGCCCAATCTCTCCAGTTGCTTCGCGATCTCCAGCTTCTCCTGAATGTTCAACATGGCCCCGGCGGCCTGTTCCCCGTCCCGGAGAGTGGTGTCGAAAATGATCACGTTGTCCATCTTCTTCTCCTTGTCATTCTGCCCGGCCCCTCCGCCCTCGCCGATCGAAAGTGACCGTTCAATTTTACACTAAGGGCCTGTGCCCTTGTCATCGCCGCGTTCCGTAGGGTGGGCTGTGCCCACCGCTTCTGTCGTCAACCTCCTGCATAGAACCTGTCATTGCGAGCCATTCGCCAGGCCTCTGGCGGCGAAGGCGCGGCAATCTCCGTATCCTGTTCAACCCCCTATCTCCCCCACTCTTGGGGGAAGAATCAAGAGAACCTGGGGGACACCCCCAGACCCCCGGTCCGCCTCAGGCGGACACCTGTTGCGACACTCTCGCAACTCTCTCTGTCATTCCCGCGCAGGCGGGAATCGAGTCGTCCTATCCCCTCTCCCTCGACCGACGGGAGAGGGTTGGGGAGAGGGTGTTGCCAGTGGCTGTCAGGTTCCCAACCTGACCCGCATCATCAATCGCCGCTGCCCTTTCATTCACGTCACTCTTCCATAGGCCCGTCCGGTCACGGACCTGACAGTCACACGACGACGCAGACCCGCATCCGTAGGGTGGCCAAGTGGGTGTCAGGTCACCGACCTGACCCCGCAACACTATGCTCCACGTCAGCAATCCACCCTGATCGCCGAGTGATCGTCGCAATGATAGTTCCTAGCGCTCGAGTACAGGTAGGCATCCTGGCTATCCGAAAGTCCCGCCTTCACCGGATTGTTGTGAATGTACTCGATCTTGGTTCGGAGAACCTTATCAGAGTACACTGCAACGTCGTCGAAGCGGTCTTCCCACACTTGGTATACCCGATTCTCGTTCGGATGGTATCTCTTCGCCGCCTCTGCGAAGACGCTCAAGACTTCTGTCCGCCTCTCTTCCTTCAGTAGCTTAACGATTTCCTTCGCCGTGCGCTTCTTGAAGTCCCTCATGATCTCCGAGACGTTGCCTTTCGAACTGGTTTGAAGCACAAGGTGAATGTGCTGAGGCATCACGACATAGGCCAGCAACCTGAATCCGAACTTCTCACGGTAGAAGTCGAGGTTGCGGAGAATGATTTGCGCATAGCCGTCTTCGCACAGCAGATCCGTGAAGTCTGACACAGTCGCAGTAACGAAGTAGGCCATGGCTTGGTCATAGGTCAATCGTCGTTGCCTTTTCATTCACGTCACTCTTCCACAAGCCCGTCAGGTCACCGACCTGACAGTCACACGACGAGCCGGGCCGGGCCCACCACCGTCCAAGTGGGTGTCAGGTTCCCAACCTGACCCGGATCATCAAGCGCCGCTGCCTCTTCACTCGCGCCACTCTCCCACAAGCCCGTCAGGTCACGGACCTGACAGTCACACTCTTCCAGAAACAGAGAGGCCAGCCCGGACGCGCCGGGCTGGCCTTCCCGGACTGACGTCCGATTACGTTTAAGTTCGCAACCAGGGCATCATGGCGCGCAGCTCTTTGCCCACGATCTCAATCGGATGGTTCTGGTCCCGCTTCTTCATGGCGTTGAAGACGGGCCGCCCGGCCTGGTTCTCCAGGATCCATTCCTTGGCAAAGCGCCCGTCCTGGACCTCCTCGAGAATATCCTGCATCTCCTCCCGGACCAGCTCATTGATCACGCGCGGCCCGCGGGTGTAGTCGCCGTACTCGGCAGTGTCGCTCACCACGTTCCGCATGTAGGTCAGGCCGCCCTGGTAGATCAGGTCGGTGATCAGCTTCAACTCATGGCAGACCTCGAAGTAGGCGATCTCGGGCTGGTAGCCCGCCTCGATCAGGGTCTCGAAGGCGGTCTTGATCAGGGAGGAGACGCCGCCGCAGAGGATCACCTGCTCGCCGAAGAGGTCGGTCTCGGTCTCTTCCGCAAAGGTGGTCTCGATGACCCCGGCCCGGGTCACGCCGATGCCCTTGCCATACGCCAGCGCGATGGCCTTGGCCTTGCCCGTGGCGTCCTGCTGCACGGCCACCAGCGCCGGAGGGCCCTTCCCCTCGGTGTAAAGCTGACGCAGCATCCGCCCGGGGCTCTTGGGCGCGATCATGGTCACATCGACATCGGCTGGAGGCACGATCTGGCTGAAATGAATGTTGAAGCCGTGGGCAAACATCAGCATCTTGCCCTTGGTCAGGTTCTTCTCGATGGACTCCCGGTAGACCTTCGGCTGGAGGTTGTCCGGGACCAGCATGACGATGATATTGGCGGCCTTGGATACCTTGTCCGCCGTGGCCACTTCGAAGCCGGCTTGCACCGCCGCCTTCCAGGCCGGGCTGTCCGGCGCTTCTGCCACCAGCACCTTGCAGCCGCTGTCCTTCAGGTTATTGGCGTGCGCGTTGCCCTGGCTGCCATAGCCAATGATGCCGATGGTCTTGCCCTTCAGCAGTTCCAGCTTGGCATCTTTGTCCCGATAGATCTTGGCCATCACTCCTCCTCGTTGAATGGTGTTTGCGTGAAGTCATAGTTTTAGCACAAGCACGAACGTGAGTCAAATAAGGCTATATCTGGCAACAAACAACGCGCCTCGGACGGGGACACGGAGGAGGATCGAAGGTCAGTTTCACCAGATTACTTTGGAGCTACTGGAGAGTAAAGGAGCTTTGGCCGTGGAGTTTGCGTAGTTGGCAGCAAGGAAGAGCAGTTGCGGCAGGTGGGCGACGGCAAGGAGGCGCTGCAACTGTTGTAGCCTACTGGTGGTCGGGATCCTGAAGGGTACCCAAGAGCTCAGTTGCCGTCAAAAGCCTTTCCAGCTCGCAGGGACTGCTTCCAACGGGTAGAAGTGAAGACCCGCTCCCGTTTTCTTGCCATCGGGTTTTGCGGCGATGAATGGCATGACCCTCTTGAACCATTCACCCTGTGGATTATCGGATCTTATGGCATCTGCAACAATGTAGAGAAGCAAGTCACATACTTGGAGCTGCGCGACATCGGATGACTTTGCTACGACTGGGTTCTCTAGGAGCATGGCATCATATGGGAAGGACACGCCTGCGATTTGGGATATGGAGTCGCGAGTCTTCAAGAATTCGTCAACCTCAAATTGCTGATCCACTGCTGAACCTCTGTCAACAACGAATATGCCGAAACGACCTCCAAAGTCAGGGTTGGGGGTGGGGGTGTTGAGTAGATACAGTGCCTTCTGTTGAAGAAAGGTAAGCGCTACGAATGGAGATGGCCAAGCCAATCGAAACATCTTCCGATAATAGAATACTTGATCAATGGCGACCACGTAGAGTCTGTTGTGCAAGAAACTCAAGCGGCTCAACAGCTCGTCAAGCAAGGTCTCAACGTCCGTCTTGGATAAGCAATTCCACAGTCTGAACTTGGGTTTGCCGCCCTTCAATATCGCAAAAAGCTCGTGGCCCTTTATCTCGGCTTCAGGGCTGCGTTCATGCAGCTTGCCGAGCGGGGCATGGCAGACTATGTACTTGTTCTTGACATCGAGTACGACGTCCCTTAGCTGCTTGCGATGCTCGATCGAAACTGCAAGGGCAGCAAGAAAGTACCATCGGTCTTTCTCGTCCTGGTTGAGAAGTGGGGCTATGTTTCCGGCTTTTGGATACACACCACTTTCGTCGCAATAGAAGATGAGCATTGTGGACACCTCTCTATTAGACGATTGACGGTAGAGCAAGGCGGCATTGTGCAATCCTATGAATTGCAGCCACGGTAGCGTGAATCCTAAGCTGCGGCGATGGAAGATGTCAAATGTGTGAACACGAATCTGTTTCACGAGACTTGAGACCATGCAGTGATTGTCGGGACGTCGAATATTGGATAGTTGCGTAGCACGGGTTCGTGGCTGATCTAGGCTTGGTCACCGGTTCCGGGCCTGCACGTTCCGGAGTCATAACCTAATACGCTGACCTTTCGGAGTAGCGCGGCGGCCCCAACCAACTCTATCTCCGTTGCGAGCACTGTGATCCGCTGCTAGATTGATTCCTGCCCGGAGACGCGCTGGAGATGATAACGCTCGTTCCTATCGGAGAGGTGAAGGACGCCGTGCTCAAGAGCCTGGCACCGCCTCTGGCGGAGATCTTCGCTCAAGAGACTGAGGTTGCCGGCCCACTCCTTCTGCCGCAGGGCGGCTGGAGCCGGACCCGCCGCCAGTATCTGGCCTCGGCCCTTCTGGCCCTGGTTCCGTTCCCGGCACGGGGCGACCGGGCCCTGGGCATCGCCGACGTCGATCTCTACGCGCCAGGCCTGAACTTTGTCTTCGGCATCGCGGACACCGACGGCAGAAGGGCGCTGATCTCACTGGCGCGCCTGAGGCCGCAGTTCTACGGCTCCCCGCCGGACGACGCCCTGCTCCTGCAACGCGCCGTCAAGGAAGCCGTCCACGAGCTGGGCCACACGTACGGGCTGGGACACTGCCGCGACCCCCGCTGCATCATGTTCTTCTCCAATACCCTGCACGACACCGATGTGAAAGGCCCTGGCTTCTGCGCCGCATGCAACAAGAAGGTGGACCGCGGAATGCGCGGGTGACATGGTCTGCCACGGCTATGGTGTGCCTCTTCCCCAAGTTGCGCAGAGGTGGCACAATAGATCAACATGACCTATTGATCGAGTCAGGCAAGGAGGCGACGGTGGTCAGGAAGACGAGCGCCGCACAGGCCAGAATCCAGTTCTCAGCGCTGGTAACGGAGGCAGCCCAAAGCGGAAAGCGCGTTCTCATAGAACGGCGCGGCAAGCCCCTGGCTGCCCTCGTGAGCACCTCTGACCTGGAGTGGCTGGAGGGAGGGCGCACGACCTCTTCTGGCTCGCTGGCCTTGAATGCATTCGAGTATTCGAAGCTGCTTGACGGCGACTACTTCGTGGTGGAAGTGGCTGCCGAAGCGGGCATAGGCGGGGTGGACGCCAAACTCCCGCTCGAGGCCACCATGACAGTGGCGATGTCGTCCCTGTTCTAGTGCTGCAACCGCTGCTTGTCTGGCAGTCGGCTGGCGGGACTCAAATTCCTGATCGTCAGCCGGTTCCCCTTGACAGTTGCTCGACATCGAACGGTTCATTTGCACATTCTCTGGCAATGTGGTACCATTCACATCACTGGTTTCAGTTCCGGTTGTCAACAGTCTGTAAGCTTCCTCAAGTGCAGCCACGGGCTCTGGATGACCCCTACTTGAGCCTAGTATTCCGAGAAAGGAGGCCATCACATGAGCTTTGTGGACAAGTCTCTCAAATGCTCCGAATGCGGTGCGGATTTCACCTTCACCGCCAGCGAGCAGGACTTCTTCGCCGAGAAGGGCTACACTAACGACCCCAAGCGCTGCCCGCTGTGCCGCGCCACCAGAAAAGCCCAAAATGGGAACTCTTCTGGTTACGGCCACTCCCGGCGACAGATGTACCCGGCAACGTGCTCTGGTTGTGGCAAGTCAACAGAATTGCCCTTCGAACCCAGGGACAGCCGGCCCGTGTATTGCCGCGAGTGCTACAGCAAGATTAAGCCCGCCGCGCGATACTAGTCACACCACACAGGGGGCGGGTTCGCCCGCTCCCTGCCATCGCCAGCCAGCAACGTCAGCATTCCCCAGCCAGTCTTGTGACGGAAAGGAGGATGGCCCTCATGGATTCATGCCCTCTGGCCCATCACTGGATCATAGACGCCCTGCCCACCCGCGGTGCGTACCACGCCATATGCAAGATCTGCGGTGAGGAAAGGGATTTCCCGGAGAACACTACTCCCTTCAAGTTTCGCATGCCCAAGAGCGCCATACCTTCGCCCGTCGTAGAGCGGCTGCTCGGCCTGCCACCGGGCTCCGGTCCCGTGGCACCCGGCGGCGGAGACAGGCCCATCATCTGAGACTTCCGCCTGCGTCCTCCTGAGGCGTGTTGCCACGGCCAGGCAGATCATGGCGGATTGTCCAGAGCAGTGCCCGGCATCGCCCGACACGGATCGACAGGCGAACCCGTCCGTAGCGGCCTCCCGGCGAGCCGTCCCATCACTTTGACGTTCCCGGGTGAGGCCGTTATCCCATCCGCCGGAACCCCTACGGAATCAGGAAGGAGCCCCCCGCCGATTGACGAGCCGCGAACCCCGTCCATTCCTCCGTTGCTGCCCGCAAGAACCGGTGATAGATTGATTCCTGGCTGGGAGGACGGCCTTGGATCAGCGGTGCGTCGTGTTCTTCTCCAATAACCTCCACGACACCGACCTGAAAGGACCGGGCTTTTGTGCCGCCTGCGGAGAGAAGGTGAACTGCCGAATGCCGGGGTTCGGATGACCCGCCATGGCTGACGTCCGCATCAGGGAAGCCCTTCTTTACGAAAGCACCGGCGACGGGGTGCGGTGCCGCACCTGTGAGCGACTCTGCCTCATCGCCGAAGGCAAGACAGGCTTCTGCGGCACTAGGAAGAATAGTGGGGGGAAGCTCTTCACCCTCGTGTACGGCGACATCTCATCAATGAGCGCCAACCCCATCGAGAAGAAACCCCTCTTCCACTTCTACCCGGGGACGAGGGCGCTTACCATTGGCACGTGGTCCTGCAACTTCAATTGCCCGTGGTGCCAGAACTACGACATCAGCAAGTCACGGGAGAGGATAGGCCGGGGGCAGTACGTCAGTCCGGAGGCATTCGTCCGGCTTGTGCAGAAGAACGGCTGCCAGGGAACCAGCGTCTCCCTGAACGAGCCCACGCTGTTACTGGAGTACAGCCTGGATGTGTTCGCCCTCGCCAGGAGGGCCGGCTACTACAACACCTTCGTCAGCAACGGCTACATGACCGTGGCCGCGCTTGATGCGCTGATCGACGGCGGGCTGGACGCCATGAACATCGACATCAAAGGCGAAGCGGACGTCGTGAAGAAGTACTGCGGGGCGGACGTGGAGTTGGTGTGGCGGAATGCGGTCCATGCCAAGAACAAGGGTGTCTGGGTGGAGCTGACCACGCTGGTCATCCCGGGTGTGAACGATGATGATGGTGGGCTAAGGCGCATGGCCCGGCGCATCAGGGCCGATCTCGGCGACGAGACACCCTGGCATGTCACCGGTTATTACCCCGCCTATGAGTTCGCCCTGAGTTCCGCGGCTCCGGCCACGCCGGTCCATACACTGGAGAAGGCCCGCGACATCGGGAGAGAGGAAGGGTTGAAATACGTGTATGCGGGAAACGTGCCCGGCCACCGCTACGAGAACACATACTGTCCCGAATGCGGCCTTCTGCTCATCGAGCGGCAGGGTTTCAACGTGAGGTGGTACCGCATCACCGCGGACAAACGCTGCCGCGGCTGCGGAACAAGTATTCCCATCATAGGGCAAGCCTTCCCAGGGTGCTGCGCCTGAGAACACGCCGCGAGAGTCCCGCTAGTAGTCGTCGCCCAGCAGATGCACGTTGCCCAGCCTGACGTTCCTCAGCCCCTGTTGTCTGGCCGCCTCGACGCATTCCGCGGCATGGCGCCGCGAGGTGGGCGGGAGATCAGCCATCTCGAACCGGGGGTGGAAGGCTAGAAGAGCATAGGGAATGTCCGCGTCGAGGGACGCCACGAAGGCGGCGATGTCGGCGACCTCCTTCGCATCAATGTATCCGGGAACCAGCAGGGTGCTGGCGATCAGGAACGGAGGGGACGGCCTCTTCCTCACGTATTCTGCGAGGATGCGGAAGTTCGAGAGTGTCCGGCGGTTGCTGACTCCGCACAGGGCTTGATGCAGGCCGTCGTCCCAGGCCTTCAGGTCGAACTTGATGCAGCCCCCGGAATCCAGGGAAAGCTGGGCGGCCTGCTTCAGCAACCCGGGATGCATGGAGCCGTTGGTTTCCCAGCAGATGCGCAGGATGCGCCCCCGGTTCTTCTCCAGCGCCAGCCTCGCGGCGCGGATGGCGTGGGGGAGCTGGGGGGTGGGGTCACCACCGAAGAAACAGATGCAGGCTGTGCGGCTGTCGGCGGCTTCGGCCAGGGCCAGCGCAGCGACATTGCTCCTGGCGGTGGCGGAGCGTCGGTACTGCCAGTTCTGGCAGAAAAGACAGTCGAAAGAGCAGGCTTGGTAGAAGACGGCGAGGTTCTGGTATCCGCGCTCGGGGCCATTGGCGTAGGCGAAACGCGGGTAGCCCGCTCCGGTCCCGCCGGGACACACCCAGTCGGCGACACAGTTGGTCGGCAGCGGGTCGTAGTACCAGCTTACGTTGCCATAATCGGCGGTGGCGCCCTCAAGCCTGCCTTTCCGGCTGGTACGCAGGCCGCAGTAGCCCCGGCCCCCTGTAGATATGCGGCACTCATTGACGCAGATACGGCATTGGAAGCCCGTGCTGTCTTTGGGGGGGTGTGGCGGGAGACCGAAAGGCTGCCTCGTCTGGCCATGCACCTTCGCGATGAGCGTTGACAGTCCGGCAAAGTCCGTTCGGATGCAGTCCAGGCACAACCCCAGGGCTTGAGAGATGAGGTGCGACCGCCGGCCGCAGCTCTGGCAGGCAGCACCTCGGGCATCGTAAGAAGAAGGCGACTTGTCCACGATGAAGGCTCCCTGACCGTCAGCGTCGCGGTCGTATCTCCGACGCCGCCTTTCGTCAAGACATTTGTCAGCGGTTGTTAACAGTACGCCCGGCGGACTGCGCCTTTCCCGGCCTACCACGTCGACTTGAACGGTGCGTCATACTCGGTGGTGATGACCCCTTCCGCCAGCATGTCGGCGATGTCGTCGTCCGTCAACCCCAGAATCTCCTTGTAGACATAGTCATTGTCCTGGCCCAGGGTGGGAGCGGCCCGGTACAGATCGCAGGGAGTCTCTGAAAGGATGTACGCCGGCGCGTGATAGGAGTGCTCTCCGATGACCGGATGCTTCAGTACGCGGAAGTGCTTGCGGTGCTTCATCTGCGGATCGCTGAGGAGCTCCTCGCAGGTCTGCACCACGCCTGCGGGGATGCCCGATTCCTGCATCATGGTCATCACCTGCTCCGGCGTGAATGACCTGGTCCATTCGCCGATCAGCCTGTCGAGCTCATCCTCGTTCTGCTTCCTGGCCAGGATGGTGGCGAACCTCGGGTCTGTGGTCCACTCCGGATGGCCAGTGACATCGCAAAACCACAGCCACTGCTGCTCGTTCTGTACAGCGATGGCCACCCAGCGGTCGCTGCCGCGGCAGGGGTAGATACCGTGGGGGCACATGTAGAAGTCGCGGTTGCCCCGCCGCCCCAGGTTCCTGCCGTTCACAGCGCAGTTGAGCAAGTGGGGCGCCAGGAACGTCACCCCGCACTCCATCTGAGACTGCTCGATGTACATCCCCTTGCCTGTCTCCTGCCGCCTCAGCAAGGCGCCGATGATGGCTATCAGCGAGTACCAGGGGGCGATATAGTCGGAATAGGCGCTGAAGATCATGGTGGGGTCGCTGTCGGGCCAGCCGGTCGTCGCAGAGTAGCCGCTGACCGCATTGACGTGGTGCCCCACACCCTTGAACAGGTGGTGGGGGCCGTAGGCGCCCTGCTGGGAGGTGCTGAGGTAGATGACAGCGGGATTGACCTTGCGGCAGCTTTCATAGTCCAGCCCGAGTTCGGCCATGGTCCCCGGCGTCATACTCTCGGCGACGATGTCGGCCCACTCCACCAATCTGAGCGCTATCTCCTTGCCTCTCGGCTTGGTGATGTCCAGAGCGATGCACCGCTTGTTGGTATTGTATTCGGCGTAGAACGCGCTGCGGTCGATGCCCGGCTGGGCATCCTTGAACGGCGCAAACGTCCGCAGCGGGCTCAGGTGCCGGTGGTTCTCGATCACGACCACCGTGGCTCCGTGCTCGGCCAGCTCGCGGCTGACCTGCGGCCCGGCCGCGGCCCAACTGAAATCGGCTACCTTCAGTCCTTCGAATATCTGCTTTGCCATCTCATCACCTCTTCAAGCTGGTTCCCGCATCAGATGATGCCGTTGGCCTTGAGCAAGGCTACCTGCTCTTTGGAAAGGCCGAGCTCCTTCTCATAGATCTCCTCGTTGTGCTCCCCGATGAGTGGCGCCCGCCGGTGGATTCTCCAGGGCGTCTCTTTCATCTTGAGCGGAGCGCCGGGATACTTGATAGTGTCATTCAGTTCCGGATGTTCCACCATTTCCCAGAAGCCTCTGGCCTCCAACTGCGCATTCTGGAGGACATCCTCGAAGGTGGCGCACGGAGCCAGGAGTATGCCTCTCTTGACGGCCCCCTCGTACAGTTCCGCCTTGGTCTTGGTCATCAGGAACTTGGCGATGTAGGAATTGCGGGTGTCGCTCTCCTCCTGTGTTATGGTGGCGGCGTCCCACATCGTGGGAAAATCGAAGTCCTTCATTTCCAGCGCGTAGCCTTCAGAATTGGCCCAGTCGACCAGCGCGCGGGACGACTGCGACGAGCCCGCGAAGGCGCCGCCGCCGAACATGAGCGTGACGTAACCGTCCTTGCAGGGTACTACCGTACGGGTGAAGAGCGGGCCGGCCTGCGGCCGGACGGAAACGAAGAACTGTCCCAGCCCTACCAGGTTCGCCTTAAGCAACTCGTAGATTTCGACGGCATTCATCAGCGTCAATTCCACCGCATCCTGCATGGACACATCAACATGTTGCCCGACCCCGGTCATCCGGCGGTGGTAATAGGCCATCATCGACCCCAGCGCCCCCTGCAGCCCGGCGTGGAAGTAAGACTGAGGATCGGCGCCCATGCGCACAGGGGGCCGCCCCAGATCACCCAGGATGCGGGCCATGCCCCCCATGGCCGCGCCGACGAGGTCAGTGGCCTGATAGTGCGCATACGGTCCAGTCTGGCCAAATGGCGTGATCGAGGTGAAGATGATGTCAGGCTTGATTTCCTTCAAGTCGGCATAACCGAGGCCGATGCAGCTCAGGTAACCCGGCTCGAAGGACTCGACCAGGATGTCCGCCGTCCTCACCAGCCTGCGGAATATGTCCTGCCCGTCAGCCGCCTGGATGTTCAGGGTAATGCCGCGCTTGCTGGTGTTAGTGGCGAACCAGAACAGGCTCTTCTCCGGGTCGGGGATGTCTCTGTAAAATGGGCCGATATTGCGAGCCGGATCGCCTCCTGGCCTCTCGATCTTGATGACATCAGCGCCGAAGTCTCCCAGAGCCTTGCCGCAGAAGAGACCCTTCTCGTCGGTGAGGTCCAGGACGCGAATTCCCTCCAGTAGAGCATGGTGCTTGGTCATATCGGCCTCCTATCGCGGCGGGATAGCTCGGAGATTGATCCGGATCAACCCCCTATGTTCCCCCAGTATACATAGGGTGGGCTGTGCCCACCACCTTTGGTTCTGTCTGCCACCCGGCCCTCGCTGGGGGGAAGTGTGAAATCTGAGGGACACCCCCGGACCCCCGGCAGCCCGCCTGAGGCGGACTGCACCTCTATTTCAACTCTCCTCTCCCTTGATGGGAGAGGGTGAAGGAGAGGGTGGAAGCCATCAGCAAGGAAAAGGACGCGCTTCGTCGTCACCACAGAACTAGAAACGGACTACCGCCCTCATGACCTTGGCCTTGTCCACAGCGTCCACTGCCTCGTTAATCTGGTCCAGGCTGTAGTACGTGGGTTTCAGCTTATCAAGAGGGAGCCGGCCCTGCATGTAAAGATCAATGTAACTCGGCAAATCACCGGGCCTCAGGTTGCCGAAGAAACAGCCCAGAAGCTTCTTGCCGAAGAGAAACTCAAAGGGAAAGAAACTGATCATGTCGGCAGCCGGTGTGGCTCCCACTATGACACAGGTGCCCGTGGCATGGATCGAGCCGAATGCCTGCATCATGACCGCCGGGTTGCCGATGCATTCGAATGCGAAGTCAGCTCCCCGCCCTGTCATTTCGAAGGTTCTTGTCTGCGGGTTCTCGCTGGAGGCATTGATGGTGTGGGTGGCCCCCAGTTCCCTGGCGACCTTGAGCCGCTCATCAAGCCTGTCCACCGCAATGATCTGGCCCGCCCCGCAGAGCCTGGCGCCCATCACTACCGAAAGCCCCACCATGCCGCAGCCGTACACCACGACTCTGTCCCCCGCCCGTACTCTGGCGCGGTTGGCCACGGCGCCGATGCCGGTGGTGACGCGGCAACTGAAAAGGCAAACGACGTCTGGAGGGGCCTCTGGCTTCACCTTGAATACCTGGCGTTCGCTGACGACGGCGTATTCGGCGAAGGATCCCTGGCTGTACATTATGTTCAAGTCCTGTTTGCCTTTGTGCAGCCGCTTTCCTCCGCCGGGCAGACTGCCCATCAGGTGCCAGGGAAGTGACTCTAGGCAAAGACTCGGCTGTCCGTCTACACAGGAGGGGCACTTCCCGCAGTTGTAGATGCAGGCGATGATGACGTGGTCGCCCGGCTGTACGCCGACGACGCCTGGCCCGACCTTCTCCACTACGCCAGCCCCCTCGTGCCCCACCACGACGGGCAGTGCCTGAGGGACCTGTCCCTTGATGGGCAGGAGGTCGCTGTGGCAGATCCCCGTCGCCAGCAGCTTGACCATGACCTCGTGCTCCTGCGGATCATCAACTGTGACTTCCTCTACTATCATCGGCTTGTTGGGCTCGTGCAGGATGGCGGCTCTCATCTTCATGGCAGACTGCTCCTCATTTCACTGCTACCCGTCTCGGTGGGCGACGCACAGGATGTCCCCTCGCTGCTCTGTCCGCTTGCGGGAGTCCTCCTGCGTGCGCGGAAGTACACCATCATCGCTGAAACCGGGGCGTCATGTCAAAACAGGTTCCGCTGATGCAAACAGTTCAGCCGCTGGGCTACAATGGGCTGCCGAAATTGCCGACGGGCTGGTGGCAGGAGAAGGGCTTTGCAGGACTC
>JAUCPZ010000246.1 GCA_030372995.1 Dehalococcoidia bacterium | reverse complement strand
CTCTGCCATGGAAATCACTCCTTTGTAGTTTGACGGCTTGAACTCCTGTCATTCTAGCGGAGTGATTTCCTCTTTCTATAAGTCTTTTTCTTCCACCCGCAGAGCGGGTGGTTTTCTGTTTCGGGCTAGCGCCCTCAACTCGCTAAAGCGTTAACAAGACCTGCCTCATCCAAACGATGAGGCAGGTTATCAGATTAGATAGAGTAACAAGATTTTGTGCAGTTAGGGGGAATAGGTAGTAAAGACCTCGATGGCATCGATGTTCACATACTTGCCACTCGTCCCGACATGCTTCAGGATCACCTTGTGAGGTCCTGCCCCCAGATCCCCACTCCGCCAGGTCACCTGCCAGACCCGGCTCGTGCCCTTCTGTTCGAGCGTCACCACCGGCGTCAACTCATCATCGATGTACACCGCCAGCTTGGTCTGATCGCTGTACTTCGAATACGTCAGCTCGATCTGCGCTCCCGTGAACCAGAACTCCGCAGTGTTCCCCACTTTATTCGTGTAACTCCAGGTCCCCAGGTACGGTCCACTCGCCGTCTTGGACGTGAAGGTCGTATTGTAGATCCAGTTCACATCCGTGTCATCGTACTTGGCTGCCGGCATGCTGGGTGGGTCCTGATACGTCCGCACCTGCAAGGCATCCAGGTTCATGTACTTGCCGCTCGGTCCCAGGTTCTTCAGTTTGATCGTGTGCACCCCCGCACCCAGGTCCTTGCTCGCCCAGGACACATTCCATACGGTCGTCGTTCCATACTGGTTGATCGTCCCCACCTGCACCCCATCGATATAGACAGCCACACTTCCCATCGTCTTGGACTTCCCATACCAGAAGAGCACCTGTGACCCACTGAAGGTGAACTCGACACTGCTCCCCACCCCACTCGTCTGCCGGTAGGTGCCATCATGCGGTCCGCTGATCCCACTCTTCGCACCGAAGCTCCCCGCATAGTTCAGGTGATAATCGCTATCATCATACGTCTCGCTCCCAGGCACATCCCCGATCTGGATCGCATCGATGTTGATGTATTTGCCACTCGGTCCCATGTTCACCAGTTTGACCTTGTGCGCTCCCGCTCCCAGATCGCCACTCGTCCAATGCGCCTGCCACACCCGGCTCGCACCATACTGGTTGAGCGTCACTATCGGTGTCTTCCCATAGTCAATGTACACTGCCATCTTCCCCTGATCTATGTACTTCATGTACCACAGCGTGATCTGCGATCCCGTGAACCAGAACTCTGCACTGTTGCCTGTCTTCTTCAGCAGGGTATAGTCTTCATCGTAGGGTCCGCTCTTTGTCACTGCCTGCAGAGTCCCTGTGTAGACCCAGTTCGCATCATCGTCGTCATACTTCCCTGTCCCGCTGCTCGGCGGATACGGGTACGTCCCCACCTGGACCGCATCCAGGTTCACATACGTCCCACTCGGTCCCGCATGCTTCAAGACCACTTTGTGATCCCCGGGTCCCAGATCCTGGCTTGCCCAGCTCACCTGCCAGGCACGCGCTCCTTTCTGGTTCAGTGTCGTCACTTTCACATCATCGATGTACACACCCAGGTTCCCCATGTTCGTGTACTTGCCATAGACGAGCGTCAGCTGTGAGCCATTGAACCAGAACGTCGCTGTGTCACCCACCTTCTTCGTCTGACTGTAGGTACCCTCATACGGTCCGGTTGCGCTCACAACACTGAACGGACGAATCGTCACCAGATTCGGATCCCGATCATCGTATGTCCCCGTCCCCAGGATATCGCTCACCTGGATCGCATCGATGCTCACATACTTCCCGCTCGGACCCACATGTTTCAGCACCACCTTGTGTGTCCCCGATCCCAGGTTCCCGCTCATCCAGGCGACCTGCCACGCTCGCGAACTCCCATACTGGTTGATCGTCGCCACTGATGTCGCCCCATCATCCACGTACACTGCCAGCTTCCCCAGGTTCGTGTACTTCGTATACCACAGCGTGAAGGCATTCCCTTCGATCTTGAATTCCGCTGTGTTCCCCACTTTTTGCAGATAGGTCACCGTCCCCT
>JAUCPZ010000245.1 GCA_030372995.1 Dehalococcoidia bacterium | reverse complement strand
TGGCCCTCGGAATCAGGGTATGGTAGGGGCCTGCATGCATGCTAGTCTCAGTGCAGAGGCTGCAGCAGGCTGCCCGTCCTGTCGGAATCACTCCTACTGAACCGGCCTTGCCGTGGGTGCAGGAGCTGACATCTGGCTCTTGTCCTTCGGTGATACCTTTCTCCAGAAGACGAAAGGCAAACCGACGATGATCAAGAGCAGGGTGACGACGGTGGTAAGGAAGAAGATGGTCAGGTATGCCACCATGGTCAGCGACCATCCGATCAGGTAGGCAAAGAGGATTACGCCTTCGACGAACGAGCCGGGTGTATCCTTCAGGGGATCGAGGGCGTTAGTGGAGCTACCCCACGTCGTACGCATGTTTCCGATTATAGCCCTTGGTGCAAAACGCGTGGAAATGCGGGTGTTTTTGTGTGACCTTCGGGGCCTGAAACGGTGGGGCAAGGGTGACACTGTCTGCGTCCTGCAGGCCTGGTGATTGCCGTTCCGAGCACTGCGGCGCACGGGTTCGCGGTTCTGGAGGCGATCGGTGGTCACAACCGGCAGAAGCCGGCTGTCTTGGAAGGGCGGCCCAGCCGTCCAGGGCATCTCACACGCGTCTCTCTTAGAAATCTCGGTCTGAGGTTCCGGGGTCACAGATTGAGCACAAACAGAGTCTGAGAGACGGGCTGCCTTCCTCCCGTGAGCGCGGCCGGTCTGCACAAGCCTCACAGAATACCCGGGTTCCGGCATTCCCGGCGGAGGTGGAATGAGGCCACCATACTCAAGCGCAACGGCGTCACCGGATTCGGGCCGCCGCATCCCAGGCGGAGGCAGGCACGCCGCACGGTTGTGGTGGAAAGAGGCAACCACCGGTTCTGTCCGGCAGCGGAGCATCGGCCCGGGCCAACGCGAGGCCAGGATCCATGGGCTGGCTGTTTCGGGGTGCGGTTCCGTTTACAGTGAGCCTTGGTGGAGCTGAGGGGATTCGAACCCCTGACCTCCTCCGTGCAAGGGAGGCGCTCTCCCAGCTAAGCTACAGCCCCACGTTGTGGAGGAACCGGCTTGCAGGCTTCAGCGAGAACTGCACTCTGGATTCTAGCATCGGCGCAGCGGCGGGGTCAATCGAGACGGCGTGTCGGGCGCATCGCAATGCGCCCCTGCGGTTGCGTGTGGAGCGGTGTCCGTCTGAGGCGGACCGAGGGTCTGGGGTGTCCCGTAGGGGCGAATCATCATTCGCCCCTACGCAGGACGAGGCGAGGGGTTGATGGCCAAGCGTCGCTCGCGTTTCCCTGTGCTATACTAGGTCGCGGAATCCAGCGCCTCACAGGACTGGGACGTGGCCGACAAGACTGAAGCCAAACAAGAGATCGAGCGCCTGCGCTCACTCATCAACTACCACAACCACCGCTACTACGTGCTGGACAGCCCCGAAATCAGCGACGCGGAATACGACGCTCTGATGCGCCGCCTTCAGGAACTGGAAGCGGAACATCCGGAGCTGCTGACCCCTGACTCGCCGACCCAGAGGGTGGGCGCGGCGCCGCTGGAAGAATTCGGCACCATCGAGCACCGCTATCCCCTGCTCAGCCTGGCCAATGCCTTCTCCAAAGAGGAATTGCTGGCCTGGTACAAGAGGATCATCAACATCAGGGGCAAGCAGGACTTCGATTTCGTTTGCGAGATCAAGATGGACGGCCTGGCTGTGTCGCTCACCTATGTCGATGGGAAGCTGGTAACCGGTGCCACGCGGGGCGACGGCTACAAGGGCGAGGACGTGACGCAGAACCTGCGCACCGTCAAGAGTATTCCCCTGTCGGTTCCCAGGGACGCCCCGCCCCGCTTTGAGGTCCGGGGCGAGGTCTTCCTCCCCAAGGCAGGTTTCAAGAAGCTGAACGAGGAACGGGCCCGCGAGGGGCTCCCCCTCTTCGTCAACCCCCGCAACGCAGCCGCAGGATCGGTACGCCAGCTCGATCCCCGCGTCACGGCACAGCGCCCGCTGGATATCTACATCTACCAGCTGGGCTATGCCGAGGGGAAGCCGGTCCCGGATACCCACTGGGAGCGCATGGAATACCTGAAGTCGCTCGGATTCAAGATCAATCCGCGCAACCGGCGCTGCAAAACGATAGACGAGGTGGAGGCCTACCACCGTGAGGTCGAGGAGGAGAGACCCCGGCTGCCGTATGAGACCGACGGCATCGTCGCCAAGGTGGACTCCATCCCCATCCAGGAGAGCCTGGGATATGTGGCACGCGAGCCGCGCTGGGCGATAGCCTACAAGTTCAAGGCCGAGCAGGCCACCACAATCCTCAAGGACATTGGCATCAACGTGGGCCGCACCGGCAGCCTGAATCCGTACGCCATCCTGGAGCCAGTCTTCGTGGGCGGCGTGACGGTCAGCCAGGCGGCCCTACACAACGAAGACGACATCCGGCGAAAAGACATCCGCATCGGGGACACGGTCGTGGTCCAGCGTGCCGGCGATGTCATCCCCGAGATCGTCGGTCCCGTGGTCAGCAAGCGCACCGGCGCCGAGAAGGTGTTCAGCATGCCGTCCCACTGCCCCGCGTGCGGCGCGGAGGTGGTGCGGCTCGAGGGCGAGGCCATGCACCGCTGCACCAATGCCGCCTGCCCGGCCCAGGCTTTGGAGAAGATCAAGCATTTCGTGGCGGCGATGGAGATCGACGGCGTCGGTGAGAAGCTTAGCACCGTCTTCTTCGAGAAGGGGCTGGTGAAAGATGCCGCCGACGTGTACTACCTGACGCGCGAGCAGTTGCTGGGTCTGGAGCGGATGGGCGAGAAGAGCACCGACAAAGTGCTGAAGTCGATCGAAGGCAGCAAAGTCCGGCCTCTGGCCAATGTGCTGTTCGCCCTGGGCATACCCAACGTGGGCAGCGAAACGGCCACGCTCCTTGCTTCGCGGTACTCGAGCCTGGACAAGCTGGCGGCGGCTACCGAGGAGGAACTGCAGGGAATCCCGACTATCGGCCCCAAGATCTCGGAGAGCATCACGGCCTTCTTCCGGCAGGATGGCAACCGGAACATCATCGAGAAATTGAGAAAAGCGGGCGTGAAGCTGGAGGAAGAGCCAAGGGAGAAGAGGCCCGGCGGCCTGCCTCTTGAAGGCAAGGAGTTCGTCATCACCGGCAAACTGGCGTCATCCACCCGCAGCGAGGCTGAGGCGAAGGTCAAAGCACTGGGGGGCACGGCTGGGTCCAGCGTCACCAAGAGGACCAGCTACCTGGTGGTCGGTGAAGACCCCGGCTCCAAGCTTGACAAGGCGCGCAATCTGGGCATACCCATACTCACCGAAGAGGAGTTCCTCAAAATGATTGGAGAGGCGTCCTAGTGCTTGGTTACTTAGCTTTGCACCACAGCGTTGGAGCGGGGTGCACGTGGACCACCCGCCGAAAAACCATGGAACGGGCAGAGCGGTCCAGAGTCTCGGCCTCTGAAGTATGAAGCGCGAAAAAGTGGGGGACGAGAGCAAAGAATAGAGTGATAGGATATCGGGTGTGCAGAGAGGCGCAGCCCCTCTGCGTTTCTTTGTTCTTTAATGGGGAGGTGGGGCACTGGCAAAGAGTCACCAGATAGTCGCGCGAAATCGCAGAAGGAAGTACTGACACATGAAGCTGATAGTCGGGCTGGGGAACCCGGGAAAAGAATATGCCGGAAACCGGCACAATCTCGGCTTCCGGTGCATCAACCACCTGGCGAAGGCCCACAGCATCGGCGTGGACAAGCGCCAGTGCCAGGCGCAGCTGGGCGTCGGGCGGATCGCCGGCGTCCAAGTGGTCTTGGCCAAGCCCAAGACGTACATGAACCTCAGCGGCAAGTCAGTGCGCCTGATGATGGACCGGTTCAAGGTCAAGCGTGAGGACATCGTGGTGATTCACGACGACTTGGACCTGCCGCTGGGCAAGATACGCTTCTACGCCAATGGCGGCCCCGGTGGGCACAAGGGGGTGGAGTCAATCATCGCGGCGCTGGGGAGCCGGGACTTTGTTCGGATCCGTGTGGGGATCGGCCGGCCGCCGCCGGGCATGGACCCGGTGGATTTCGTGCTGACGGATTTCAGCCCCACCGAGAAGCCTGCCGCCGAAGAGGCGATCGCCAAGGTGGGCGAAGCGGTGCCCTTCATGCTGCAAGAGGGCCTCGCGGCGGCGATGAACAAGTACAACCAGAGGGAATCGTCCTCACCTTAGCGCTCTCCGGTCGTGCAACCTGTCATTGCAGCCGAAGGTGCGCCTCGGGCGGAAGCTGTTCCCCTGACCTTGAGAGGAGAAGGCGTGGCAATCTCGCTCTTGTCATTCCCGCGGAGGCGGGAATGCGGGGTGGAAGTGTGGGGGCTATCCCGCACCAGACGCGCTCTTCCGTATCACCACGATCTCCCGTATTTCTGTGCATACTTCCCTGTCGGCGCAGACATCGCAGGAGACGCCTGTCTGGCACTCATACACGTCGTTTGACACCTGCTTCAGGCGCTCCCGGCGCAAATCATGTGACAGCTTCCTGACCTGCGCACCGATTCTCTCGAGGCTGTGCACGTCCTCCACGCATGAGGTGACGAAGAGGATCTCTGCCGCGGCGACTGCTGCCTGCATGCTGCGGAGCCGGCCTAGAATGGTGCCGCCCAGCCGCCGCAGCGTGAAGCCTTGGCCGCATGCTTCGCGGCTCACGCGGGACCAGATACGCCCGGCCGTGCTGCGCACGGCGTAGCCGGGAACAGATTCGGCATCGCGCAGGTCCCTCTCCAGCCTGGGCTGGATTACGTGGCTCAGAGACAGACCGGCGACCAGCATAACCTGGCCGAAGGGGAGCACTTCCTTTGCGGTCTCGGGGATGTCGGGGCCGATCAAAGCGACTCTGCCGTCCGACACCAGAGAGACGTCATCGGTCCACAGTAGAAAGGCGGTTCCCGCAGTTGCGGGCCCGCCGAGTTCGACCGCCGTGTCTTGCTTGAGGATAAGCGGCGGCTGCGCTGACGGCTCGACTCGCCCTTCGATGCGCGGCGGATCGGCGGACCAGACTCTGATGTTCCTGCCCTTGATCCTTAGGTCATCTTCATAGTCGCGTATCAGCGCGAAGTACGGGTCGAAGAGCGCCATCGGCTATCAGCTTACCACTAGGTCGGCGCGCCCGATCTCCTGGAGGTACGCGGGGTACCTCTTGTAGAGCGGCTCAATCACAGGCAGCAGCTTCAGGATCTTGGGGATGGGCCCACGGGCCACGATGGTCTTGGTGGTCAGGGCCTTGGCCAGATTGATCTTGCCGTGCCAGAATTTGTGGCCATTGTCGGCGGTCAGAGTAAACGTAGCCGTAGGTTCTATTGTGTCATCATTGGCATAGACCGCAAACGGGTCTTTCGTGAAGTCGAGCGTGAGGGTCATCTCCGGTTCCCGCCACACGAACTTCACAATGAGGCCCATCTCGGCCATCTTACGCTGGATCTCCGTCAGCACCGGGTCTTTGCCGGCTACTCCCTCCGACATCTTGCGGAAGAAGTTGCCGAGAATCTGGTCGCACTCCTGCGCGTCCTTGAAATATGCCATGCTCCCTCCTCTCTACGAGCCTCACCAGTATCCGAAGCCTATTTGCTGCTCCGCTTGAGATACTTCTGCCTGGCTATCACCGCCGCTCCGATAGCCCCCACCATCTGAGGATCCGCGCCATCGGGAAAGGTCTTGACCTTGACGCCCAGCTTGCGCTCCAGTTCGTCCACCACCCCGGTGTTCTTGGCCACGCCGCCGGTGATCACCACGTCTTCCACCAACCCCATCCTCTTGGCCAGTGCCGCCACGCGGATGGCCACCGACTGGTGCATGCCCTGAACGATGGACGCCAGGGGAACCTCCTCATTGACCAGGTTGATGACCTCCGATTCGATGAACACGCTGCACATGTTGCTCAGGCTGGCGGGCTGGTAGGCAGCACTGGCGTGTATCCTCGCCAGGTCCTTCACACCTATTCCCAGAGTGCGCGCGATGAACTCCAGGAAACGTCCGGTTCCGGCGGCGCACTTGTCGTTCATCCCGAAATCCAGCACCTCGCCCGATGCGTCCATGACGATCACTTTGGTATCCTGACCGCCGATATCGATGATGGTGCGCGCTGAAGGCAGGAGGACCTTGGCCCCCTTGCCGTGGGCCGAGAGCTCGGAGATGTTGTCGTCCGCAAAAGAGACCTTGGCCCGGCCGTAACCGGTGCCAAGGACGCAGGCCACATCCCGAGCTTCGATGCCGGCCTCCCGGAGCACCCTCTCGTAGCATTCGCGGGCCGTTGCCCGCGGGTTGGTGGTGCTGGGCCCGATGGAACACGGCCCCAGGCGGTCATCTATCCAAAGGGCAGCCTTGCTCGTGGTGGAGCCGATGTCTATCCCAGCGGTGATCAGGCTCAAGCGGCCTCCTTCCTCGGTCTGACCACGTCCTCAACGAAACGGGCGATCTCCTCTTGAATCGTCTCAGCCGGCGTGACCCGAGGATCGAACATGTCGAACTCAAAGTAAAGGAGCGGGATGCCCGCTTCCCGTGAAGCCTCCCGGAAGAGTCCGATGCCGCCCAGGCCATGCTTGCAGGCAACGTGCCCGGCAAAGATACCGAAGTCGGCCTGGTAATCCGCGCACAGCCGGAGGTAGTCGTCGATGAAGAAGTCTATCGGCCCTTTGAACTGTCTGGACATGGGCAGCACGCGGAGGTCCTTGCGTGCCAGCCCTTCCAGCATCGACTCTTCGGTTGAGGTATCGATGAAGGACTCCGATGCGTAGTAGCCGAAGAGGTCCATGGGTATCACCAGCTTCAGCTCGCTCTCCATCCAGTCGTAGAACTGCAGGTCCCACCACACCGGGTCCTGGTACCAGACGGCGCGGTAAAGCTCTCCGCCTTCAACCGAGCTCTCTCCCCGCTCGATGCGTTCCTTGGCCTCATCCCGGAACCCCTTGGCTATCGCGGTGCCTTCCGGGTCGCCCGAGAAGGCCACCAGCAGCGCGGTGTTCAGCGCCACCAGCTTGCTCACCTGAGGGCAGGGGGTGTGTCGGCGCAGCTCATTCCAGTCGCGCAGGTATTCCCCGGTGCGGTTCGATTCCTCGCACACCTGCTTGAACAAGTCCCAGTCAAACTTCCTGCCTGTGTGCTCCTCGAGGAAGGGTATGCCCTCCCGCAATTGTTTTGCGAGGTACTTCACCTCGCGGTCGCCCGAAAGGTACGGAATGTCCATCAGGCGCATGGGTCTGCCCGTCATCTCCGTCAGGGCCTTGATGGCTGCAATCTGGGAGTCGCAGGGCGTGTTGTGATAGAGCATGCAAGACGGTTGCGGATAGAGATCCTTGAGCACAGCGCCGATGGCCGCTTTGTCGATGGAGCAGACTTCAGGGGCCACACCATGGGCCTCTGCAGCGTCAATCAGGTCTGTGGTGTGCTTCACGTCTCCCAGGAGGTCCTGCAGCACCGTCAATACCTCGATAGGCATGGGCTGAACATCCGGCAGGCCTCTGATCAGTTCCGGCGAGCAGCCGCAATTGTGCCAGACGATCGGCCGCCCCTCGTCGATGGCCGAGAAGAGGTCATCGGTGAACTGCCGGAAACCCCTGATGACCGAGTTCATGCCCTTCGACTCGGGGTCCTCCGAGTAGAGGTCCAGCAGGCCGTTGGCACCCTCGTACACAATCTCCCAGTCCTCCTGCCGCTCTTTTCCCAGTATGGCCATCTCGACCTCCTTCCGCTCCTTGCGAAATCACTTGCCAATCTTCTCCAGGAAGGCCTGCACCCGGGTCTTCACCTGTCCCGAGGCCGGAACCTGGTATTCTCTGTCCAGAGCCAGCAAAGGTATGCCTTCCTTCCTCATCCGCCAGTACAGGTTATGCGCGTCGCCCGCCCATGGGTCGCAGAACTTCATCCGCTGGAAGATGATGCCGTCCGCCTTGAACTCCCTGACAGTGTCCTTCAGCATCGTTACCTGCTGGTCGAAGCACTCGACCATGCGGGCGCACGGCACCTGGAAGAAGCGGTGCCGGGCGATGCGCTCCAGGGGGTCGCCCGCCTCGGTGGGTATAGGGTCGCCAAAGGAGCGCTGGCCGAAACACACGACCTCAGCCACGGACAGAGCGCCCTGCTGCTCGATGCCGGCCAGAAAGTCAGGGTTGTCCATCTCGCCGCCGGTGACGATGATCCGGGCCCTGTAGTCCCTGTTTCCTTTGGCGTCAGTGAGATGACGCAGCAGCTCATCCATCATGGCGTTGAACTGCTGTTTGGGCATGAGGTGCGCCGCCGTGGTGACCGTCAAGGCTTCCTCGCCGGTTATCGGTGGGGCGTCCTTCTTGCGCAACTCGTAGAGCCTCCGGATACGCTCTCTGGTCTCATTGTGCAGCGCGATCGCTTCGTTCAGCTTCTGGTCTGTGATGACCACACCAAAATGGCTCTCGATTTCGTCCTTGATCCGCCGCAATTCAGCCAGATACCAGTCGAACAACCTCTCCTTGGGAGCGCGCGGAATCGAGATGAAACCACGGAATGGGATCTTCACCTTCTTCTCGAAGAGATCGCCGGCCCGGCGGATGTGGTCGCAGTTCTGGGCCAGCACCACTCCGTCCAGGAAACTCATTTCTCCCCGCAAGGCCAGGCTCATGGTCTGGCGGACGAAGGTGCACAGCCTGGCGCTCATATAGGCGTCGCCCTCCGAGCTGTCCCGGCTCCCCGCCCCGCGAATGCGGTAGGGCAGGAAGCCCGCGGCGCTGAAAAGCTCCTCCGGTATGTAGGAGCAGTAGTAGCCCATCACCTTGTTCCCGGCCTTGATCCAGTCATCGAGGTAGACGTTCCTGGGCTTCTGGATTACCTCCTGGAAGGTCTTCAGCAATTCGTCCTTTCCCACAGCGTCCCTCCGTCGCGTTCTCCCGTGACTGCCCTATCGCGGCAACCAGACGCACACAATCACAGGGGCAGGTCCCAGAATGCCCGGCACACGTCGAAGCGGCCGAGCTGCGCCCCGCCCTCCCAGAGCTGGATAATCTTGGTGTCCCGCCAGTACTTCTCAATGTTGCACTCCCTGACGTAGCCGTAGCTGCCCATCAGTTCCATGCCGCGGTTCGTGACCATGACGGCCATATCGGCAGCATACACTTTGGCCATGCTGGCGTAGGAGAGTTGCTCCAGCGAGTCGAAAGCGCCGTACTCGTCCGGATGGTCGAAGCGGTAGGCCCCACTGAGGTATGTCATCCGGGCCGACTCTATGCCTATGGCCATGTCGGCCAGCATGCAGGCTGCCACCGAATGGTTGCGGATGGCCTTGCCAGCTTTGCCCACCACGCGGTCCCCAGTGAAATCCAGGACGGCTTCGAACGCACCCTGGGCATTGCCCACGGACATGGCCGCACTGGCCAGTCTCCCGACGGTGAGGTTGGCGTGGAAGTACCTGGCATCCTCCCCTGGCCCGGCCAGGCGGAACCCCTTCGGCACCCGGACGTTCTCCAGGTAGGTGGTCGTGTTGCGGTCCGCGGCCATCCCCGCCTTCCGCTCGAACTTGCCGAAAGACAGCC
>JAUCPZ010000244.1 GCA_030372995.1 Dehalococcoidia bacterium | reverse complement strand
CAGCGTCAGATGTGTATAAGAGACAGTTCTAAAAGACTGGGGGGACAGATTGACCGAGAGAGTCGACACTGACAGTGGAGAGTTGGCCGAAATCTTCAGACGTCAAGCTGAACTCTGCAAGTCGCTCGCTGATGCGAAGCGGCTCATGATCTTGAATGCACTGAAAGACGGACCGAGGTCGGTCAGCGAACTCGCGGAGGTGGCTGGGCTAAAGCAGTCCAACGCGTCCCAGCACATTGGCGTGCTGCGTAGAGCAGGGGTGATCAGGCCTGAAAGACGGGGCAACGTGGTCTTGTACAGTTTGGCTACTCCCAAGATTGCCGCCGCCTGTGACTTGGTGCGGCAGGTCATTGCAGAGGAGATCCAGAGAAACGAGGCTCTAGTGAAGATTCTCTAGGTTGGTATCGAGCCTGGATATGATGGGCGAGCCGGAGAAGCAGACAAAGGAGGATGGAAATGACGGTGCCAGGATATCAGTGTCAGCAGTGTTGGGCCACGTTTACTGATGACCGTGGTTGCGGGGACCCCAACGAAGCCACACCCAGGTGCCCCACATGCCAGAGTACGAATGTGAAGAAGGTCGAACTGCCGGAGAGCTGGGTGAACAGAGTCCGCAGCGGCCTGCGGTTTGGCTGAAGATAAGATCTGCAGAGGCCGTGGGCCTCCTTATTCCGATTCTGACAAGCCAAGGCAGGGATTCCCGATGATGGAGGTGGCAGGTGGGTAATGCCGTAGTCAGCCAGCGGTCATATCTGGAAGATAAGTTTGGTAAGCGCATCAGCTTCGACAAGACGGAGCGCAGGCTTTATGGCCATGACATCGCTGAGATACCGAGTCTGATCAAACCTCTGGTCGGCAACACCACGCCGGACGCCGTCGTCCAGCCGCAGTCCGAGGAGGAGCTGGCGGAACTGGTCAAATGGGCGGCGAAGAACAACGTGCGGCTGACACCCCGCGGGAAAGCCACCTCTGGGTACGGCGGGGCAATCCCGGTCAAGAAGGGCATCGTCGTCGACTTCTACCGGATGAACAAGATCATCCAGATTAGTCCGGACGCCCGGACGGCCACCGTCCAGGCCGGCGTCGTGTGGGAGAAGCTGGATCAAGCACTGGCCAAGCACGGGCTGACCCTGAGGCTGTATCCTTCGAGCTACCCTTCAGCCACCGTGGGTGGGTGGCTGGCTCAGGGCGGGGCTGGCATTGGCTCGTACGAAGCGGGTTGGTTCTGTGAAAACGTGGTCAGCGCCCGGGTCGTGCTGCCGGACGGCACGGTGAGGGAATTCTCGGGGGCGGATCTCGACCTGATTGCAGAAGCCGAGGGTACGACTGGTCTGATCAGCGAGATAACCGTCCGCGTTCAGACGCGGGAGAAACTCGACCTGATGGCCATCTCCTGCCCGAACGCCCCAGACGCGCAGCGCCTGATGCAATCATTCATTGAAAGCAGACTCCCGATATGGTCAGTGCTCTTCATCAATCCGAGGATGGCGGAACTCAGGAACAAGGCTCCCTTGCAGGAACATTACGGGCATTACGATGAAGAGAAGGTGCTTCTGCCGATCGCCTACATTGTCATACTGGCGTTCCGCGCCAAGGATGCGCCTGAGGTGCTGGGCAAGCTGCCGGCAATGCTTGAGGCAGCCCACGCTGAGAGGCTGAGCGACGAGATTGCCGAGCACGAGTGGAAGAACCGGTTCAAGCTGATGGTGGTGAAGCGTCTCGGGCCGAGCTTGGTGCCGGCTGAAGTGGTGGTGCCGCTGAAATCGCTCGGCGATTTCATGACGGAAGTAGAGCGCCAGGTTGGCCAACCCCTGGTGAAGGAGGGTGTCCTCATCCGCGAGGGAAAGAAGGGCGAACCGGAAGTGGTCATCCTGGGGTTCATTCCCAGCGACCAGCGCCGCTTCGGCTACAATCTCGTCTTCCCTCTGTCGCTGTCCATCGCTAGCCTCGCGGAGAAGCATGGCGGACGTCCCTTTGCCACGGGCCTCTATTTCACCGGCAAGGCAAGGGAGGTGCTGGGCGAAGAGAAGGTCAGGAAGCTTCGCGAGTTCAAGGCGAAGACCGATCCCCATGACATACTCAATCCGGGGAAGGTGATCGCCAATGGCCTATTGAGCAGGGCCGTAAGCCTGGCGGGGTCCTTCGACTGGCTTCTCCGCCCGATGGGCAACCGGGTGAGCGCGAAGGTAGGGGAGCGCCCGACTGGGCCTGTACGAGACATCCCGGCTGACGTGGCCTGGTATGCGTATGCCTGCTCACAGTGCGGCTACTGTGTCGATGAGTGTGATCAGTTCTATGGGCGGGGCTGGGAGAGCCAGAGCCCCCGGGGCAAGTGGTACTGGCTGCGGGAGTATATGGAGGGCCGGGCCGAATGGAATCAGCAGATGGTGGATACCATGCTGGTGTGCACGACCTGTGAACTGTGCAACCTGCGCTGTTCGGCGTCACTGCCCATAGAGCAGTCCTGGATGAAGCTTCGGGGCAGGCTCATCCACGAAGAGAAGAAGATGACGTTCCCACCCTTCGAGATGATGGCGGCGGCTACCGTCAGAGAGGGTGACATTTGGGCTGGCTACCGGAAAGACCGGGCGGCCTGGTTTCCCAAGGACCTGTGGGAGAAGCATGGGCCTTCTCACCGGTCTAGTACAGTCTACTTCGCCGGCTGCACCGCCAGCTACGTTGAAAACGATATCGGGATGGCGACGGTGCGCTTGCTGGATGCGGCCAATGTGGACTTCAGCTACCTGGGCGAGAAAGAGAGCTGCTGTGCCATACCAATGCTGGTCGCGGGCAAGTGGGATGTCTTCGAGGGCACGATGAGAAGGAACATCAAGGCAGTGAAGGATGCCGGCGCCGACACCGTAGTCTGTTCGTGCCCGGCGTGCGACATGATGTGGCGCCAGGTGTACCCCGTGTGGGCGAAGAAACTGAATATCGACTACGGCATCAAGGCGAGGCACTACAGTGAAGTGCTGGCGGAGAAGATCAAGTCGGGAGAACTCGTTTTTCCCAAGAAGGATGGCGAGTCGCTGACTGTGACATGGCACGATTCCTGCCATATTGGACGCGTGTCCCATGTCTTCGAACCTCCGCGCGATCTCATCAGGACCCTGCCCAACGTCAATCTGGTGGAGATGCCCCATAACCGCGAGGCAGCCCACTGCTGTGGCAGTGTGTTGACGCTGATCAAAGAGCCGCCGGTAGCTGCCGAGATAGGCCGGACGCGGCTGGACGAGGCGCTGGAGGTGGGGGC
>JAUCPZ010000243.1 GCA_030372995.1 Dehalococcoidia bacterium | reverse complement strand
GCGAAGCCGATCCGGCCGTTCTTCACCAGGCGCAGCGCCACTATCATGCCCTCATTCGTCTGCAAATGCTTCAGGCGGTTGGCCTCGAAGATGACCGGCGTGTCAATTACCTCACTGAAGAAGACTTCCGCCTGCTCGGCGCTCTTGCTTGCCTTGGAGAGGATTTCTTCCAGCTTTTGCCTGATCGATTGATTCATCAATTCACCGTTCAGCCGGCAGCGAGTGACCTGGTTACTGTCAAGGTCAACCCCCTTGCCATCACTCCCTCCTGAGGCGGACGTTCCGCTTGGGGGGAGAGAAGAAAGAGCTGGGGGACACCCCTCAACCTGAGGCGAGCCTGCGGCCAGTTCTCCCGGCAGCCCGCCTGAGGCGGACTGCACCTCCCGCGGTCATTCATGCCAAGCCTGTCCCCGCCAAGACAGGGGCAGGAAACCCAGCTGTGCGTGTCAGGTCGGCGGCCTGACCTGAGACTCCAGGAGATCAACTCCCGTCCAGTTGAGAACCCGACGGTCACGATATGCATACGCTTCTTTCGAAATCCTGTCATAGTGTAGTGCATCTCAGATTGGGTTGCGATCCCCCTCGAACCCACCGACAGTCGAACCATCTCATGCCACAGGCACAGTGGCTCCACCCATGTCCCGCATCCCGGCTTCCCGCGTTCGCGGCGATGACATGTCCCGGCGGAACAGGCAAGGGGCGTGCAGAGGGCCGAAGGCCCTCTGCGTCCATCAGTATGGCCCGAGAGAGGGCCAGGTGACGGACACAACTCCTGGCATAATCCATCTCAGATTACCTCAAGATCCCCGCTGCAACCCACCGATGGCCGAGCAACGGTGAGACACTGCTTGCAGGCTGCATCCGACCAATCTGGTGTTAGAGACAATACACTAGGCTCCGCCCACCAAACAGCTTCTGATCCTGATGTGGGGGCTGCCATTGGACACGGGCAGCGGCGACTGCCCACCCTTGCCGCAGCCGCCCCCCTGGTTCATCTCGAGATCGTTGCCGATGGCATCAATGTTCTGAAGAGTAGTGAAGACGTTCCCGGTCAGCACCACCGGACGCAGCAGCTCCGCCACCCGGCCGTTCCGTATCGCGTAGGCCTCGCCCGCCGAGAAGGTGAACATCTCCATGCTGGTCGTGCCACCGTACCAGTTCCTGGCGTATATCCCGTCCTTGATCTCACTGATCATCTCTTCGAAGGTGACTTTCTGCGGCTCGATGTACGTGTTGGTCATGCGCACGATCGGCGGGTGTTGATAGTCGATGGCCCTGGCGTTGCCCGTCGCCGGCTCGCCCATCTTGGCTGCCGTTTCACGCGAGTGGAGCCGCCCCACCAGCACGCCTTCTCTTATCAGATAGGTCTTGGTGGCCGGCACGCCCTCATCATCATACTTGTAGCTGCCCCGCAGGCCGGGGACGGCCGCCCCATCCACTATGTTCAGGTGCGGCCGGCCGAACTGCCGCCCGAGCACCATGAGTTCCTTCATGCGCTCATTCTCGTAGGTGAAGTCGGCCTCCGAAAGATGACCGAAGGCTTCGTGAGTGAAGACACCCGCCAGGATGGGATCCAGCACCACCGTGTACTCACCGCTCTTGGCCTTCGGCGCCGAGAGCAATTCGACGGCCCGCCGGGCGATCTCTCCGATCTCCGCGTCGTGCCCTTGGATCTGGGCGAAATCGCCCCGGCTCCCCATGCTCAGCCCCGCCTGCTGCACGTCGCCACCGTCCCTGGCGATGGCCGTCGCCCGCAGCGAGACATCGCTGTGCTCCTGCTCCTGTCTCTTATACACATCTGACGCTGCCGACGAGTTCCGAA
>JAUCPZ010000242.1 GCA_030372995.1 Dehalococcoidia bacterium | reverse complement strand
TGCCACAAGGGCTTCTCCTTCCAGTTCCGGTTTAGGTGACTTATCACTCCGTATATGATTCGATCCACGCTGGCACTATTGGAGAAGCAGGTCATGGGGCGTGTGCGCCGCCTCACTTCCCGGAATGACCGCTCTATCACGTTCGTGGTGCGGACCTTGACCCTGTGCGCTGCAGGCACATCCAGGAAAGTGAGCAGCTCATCGAGGTCTTTCGCCAGGCATTTGACCGCATTTGGATATCCCCGCTGCCAGCGGTGCTCCCATTCGCGAAAGCACCTCACCGCCTCTCGCTTGGTCCCGGCCAGGTAGATTCGGGATGCCTGGCTGATGCACTCCTTCTGGTCCACCCTGCGGAGGTTGTTGGCCACGTTTCTGAGCTTGTGGGCCCAGCATCTTTGCCGGCCGACGTAGGGATAGACCGTGTCCAGGGCCCGGTGCAACCCGGGGCAGCCGTCGGTGATCACCAGCTTGAGGTGGCGACCTGTCAGCCCCCGTTCATGCAGATCGCTCAAGAATGCTTCCCACTTGGCTTCGCTTTCGTCCTTCGCCTGGCGGAAGCTGATGATCTCCCTTTTCCCGTCTCGCCGTATGCCGTAGGCGCACAGCACCATCCTCTTCTGCCTCTCTACGGCCCCCTTCACCTTCAGGCAGATCCCATCAAGAAACAGATACTGATAGATGTCAGCCAATGGCCTTCGATGAAAGAGCCGGACTTCCCTGTCCAGGCTGCGCAGTACCCGGGAGACCGTCTGAGGGCTGATGTTCTCGCCGCCAATCGTCTTGAGGACCTCTCCCACCTTCCTGGTACTCACCCCGCACAGGAACATCTCCCTGATCATCCTGTGCACCTTGTCCTGGCGTCGCTGATAGCGGGGGAGGATCTTGGATTCATAGCTCTCTCGGGCTCGAGGCACTCTCAGACACTTGATCACTCCGTACTTGGTGGCAAAGCTCCTCTCGTAGTGGCCGTTGCGATAGCTCCTCCTGGACCTGGTTCGCTTGTACCTGGCCGCACCGAGCTGCGTGATCAGTTCTTCTTCCAGGCTGCCCTCCAGGATCTCTTTCACCATCCTCAATTGACGCTCCTCGATCTCCTCCCACCAGTCCTCTGACTGAAACTTGACCTGGCTCCACAAATCCTCTAGTGTGAGTTTGGTCAGGTCTTTGACCTGTGCCACAGGGCGTACCTCCTTTCCTAGTCTGCTAACTACTGAAAAGGATACGCCCTTGTTTCTTGCCCACCAATCTACACAACATACGGTACGCTACCGCCCGGGCAGACTGCCGTGACAGGACAGGCCCGGTTGCTATAGAATATGGCTCGCAATCACCAATCTCGGGGGGTCTTTTCCAGGCACTACAAGGAAAGGGAGGTATTCTTTTATGGCAGACCATCAAGAAGGGGCGCTCAGCGCCTACCGGGTCCTCGATCTGACCGACCAGAAGGGCGCCTTCTGCACCAAGATCCTGGCGGACCTGGGCGCCGATGTGATCAAGATCGAGAGGCCCCAGGGCGACGCCACCCGCAGCATTCCGCCGTTCGCCGGGGACGTGCCGCACCTGGAGAGGAGCCTGTACTTCCTCTTCCGCTACGCCAACAGAAGAGGGGTCACACTCAACCTGGAGGTGACCGACGGCAAGAAGATATTCGAGAAGCTGGTCAAGAAGGCGGACGTGCTGGTGGAGACGTTCCCGCCGGGATACATGGCCAGCCTGGGGCTGGATTACCAGGCGCTCCGGAAGATCAATCCCGGCCTGGTCATGGCCAGCATCACGGAGTTCGGCCAGACCGGTCCCTACAGGGACTGGAAGGGCTCGGATATCGTCAACTACGCCATGAGCAACACCATGATCACCAGCGGGTTCGGCGACGGGGCGCCCATCAACCTGCCGGGGACGCCGTCCTGCGACGCCGCGTCCCTCATCGCCGCCATCTCGATTGTCCTGTCGCTCTACATGCGCGGCTCCGACGGCCAGGGCCGGTACATCGACTCCTCGGTGCACGAGTGCTCCCGCACCGCCCTCTATCCCTGGATGCTGCCTATGTACTCCTACAACGTCAACCCCGGCGCGCCCCCGCCTCCACCGGAAGGGCGGCTGGGCGTCATGATCTACCCGGTGTACCCCCTGTCTCTTATACACATCTCCGAGCCCACGAGACAGCGCTGTGTATCTCGTA
>JAUCPZ010000241.1 GCA_030372995.1 Dehalococcoidia bacterium | reverse complement strand
GAGACGGCCAGAAGCGGGCTGGCGATCCTGGCTAGCCGGTTGCCACCAAGTTCGGCGTGGAGCCCGGCAGATAGAACAACCACCAGCGCTCCTGACGTCATTAGTCCCAGCAAGTTGAAAACGGAGGAATGGGGGGCACCGGCCGCGCCCAGTTCACTGAGCCGCTGTTCGGTGTGACTGTACCCGGGACGCAGGTACCCGACGCCGGCAGCCACGAGGACCGACAGGAATGGCACTGCGATGCCACACAAGGCTGACAGTGTTCGGAAAGCCTGCCCGGCAACTGCCATGGTGCTGCTTCCGTGTCCAGTCATGTCACCCGCTCCGTTACTATCATGTGTCAGACCCAGGCAGCTAGTCAATGCACCGTGCCAGTCGCCGGGCGTCTCCTACGCTCGCAGGGCGGTCCACCCCGCCACGGTCCGCCGTCCGCGGTCGGAGGGCGGCGCGCAGCCATTAACCTCACCCCAACGGTTGCCTAGAATGCGGGCATACCAGGGCAAGGAGGGATGAAATGCGGCTTCTCAAAGTACTCGCCATCGCGATTGTGTTGGTGTCGTGCGTGGTCCTGGGCTCGGCATGTACTGGGGCGAGGGGAGAACAAGGCCCAAAGGGTGACACCGGTGCAACAGGGGTTGGGATTGAGGATGTGGTGTTCAACGCCGACGGCACAATGACAGTCAACCTGACCAACGGGGAGAAGTACACCTCGGGGAACCTGACAGGGCCGCAAGGTCCCAAGGGGGACACAGGCTCTCAGGGTGCTCAGGGGATTCAGGGTATCCAGGGTCCGCAGGGAGTGCCCGGGCCCAATCTGATTCTGGCCATGGGTTGTGTTGACTGGGAGGGTAACCTTATCGAGGGATACAACGTGGCCGATTGTGCCTGGGTTGAGTCACCTTCATATGACAGGGTGGAGATCACCTTCACCAACTTGACCTACGCCGCAGGTGCATACGTGACGATCGTCACGCCGTTCTTCAACACAGCGGCGTACCCAGTCTACAATAGTTCGGGTGGGAAACTCCACGTGGTGATGTTCGATGGTATGGGCCACAGTGTGAATTGCGGATTCTCCTTCATGATTCTGGAATTCCCCCAGATTCCCTGAGTCCGTGGTTGAATTGCATGCTGCCACGATCATGCCGAACGGTGTGCAAGGAAGCACCCCCTCCGCATCTGTAGGGGCACGATACGGCGTGCCCGCGTAATCGTCATCCGCCGTACGGGGCCGGCATGCCGCGCCCCTACGAATGCGTTGCCAACGGGGAAATATCACCCTACACCTCGGATACCAACAGAGGAATGATGACCTGCAGGATTGTGTTTGGGTTCGGGGAGGAGAAGCTGGAGCGGGTGACGAGATTCGAACTCGCGACCCCCTGCTTGGGAAGCAGGTACTCTACCGCTGAGTTACACCCGCCCAAGGCCTAAGTCTAGCCAAGACCGCCGAAACCAGTCAAGATTCAACTTGACATAATTCCGACAAGGAAAGGCTCAAGAAAACCTATCCCGCCGCCGGCGCCGGCTCTTCCGGTTTCTTCCGCCCGTGAAAGGCCCGGTGTACCTCTTTCAGCCGCTTGTCCGTGACATGGGTGTACACCTGGGTGGTGGTAATGCTCTTGTGACCGAGCATCTCCTGCACGGAGCGTATGTCCGCTCCGCCGCTCAGGAGGTCGGTGGCGAACGAGTGCCGCAGGGTGTGGGGTGTGGTCTTGACCTGCAGCATGGCCCTCTTGGCATATCCCGCTACGATCCGCTGCACCGACCGCGTCGTCAGGCGCATCTTCTCCCCGTCCTTGCCCACTGTGGCCCGCCCGGCATACCGGATGAAGAGCGGTTTGAAGTAATCCTGCCGGACACCCAGATACTTGCCGACCCAGGAAGCCGCATCGTCCGACAAGAAGACCACGCGGGCACGGTTCCCCTTGCCGATGACGCTCAGCTCCTTGCGCTCCAGATCGATCTGGTCCCGGTTCAATTTCACCAGCTCCGACACCCTCAGGCCAGTGCTGAAGAGCATCTCCAGAATGGCCCGGTCCCGCAGACCCGTCTCATTCGATACATCAGGCGCAGCCAGCAAGCGCTCCATTTCATCCAACCTCAGGAACGAAACGTTCCGCGTTCCTGTCTTCGGCAACTCGATCTTGTCCGCGGCCATGACATCCATATCCCGCTGCACCGACAGGTACCGCAACAGTGCCCTCAGGGCGATGAGGTAGTAACCCTGGGTCACCCTCTTCAGCTCCCGCCCATCGGGGCCGGTCGAACGCGCGAGGTGCAGCCGGTAGTCCCGGACCACGTCCGGATTGATGTCGCCGACCGATGTCGCTTTCGTGGATTCAGCGGCCCATTGCGAAAACTTGTCGAGGTACCGTCGATAAGCCTCGACAGTCAGCCGGGAATAGCCCTTCTCGATTTCGAGATATTGCAGGAACTGCTCGACGGCCTCGCTGATAGTCACTTTGCCCGCCAACCTCCATTTTGGCTAGATGTCGCAGAATGTACCTTTTGTGAACCAGAAGTTAGCACCGCGGCGGATGACTGTCAAGATCCCGGGGCAACCAAGGTTTCGGATATGCGCTGCAGCAGCTGGTCCAAGCCGATGCCCTGGCTGGCCGAGACCAGCAGCATGCCTTCCTGCGAAATCTGCAGCCGCTCCTCCAACTCGTCGGCGCCGGGCATCGCTGGACCCAGCAGGTCCACCTTGTTGAGCAGCGTGAGCCTGGGCTTCTGTTCCAGGCCGAGCTCGGCCAGGATATCCTCCACCGTCTGGCACTGCTCCGCGGCGTTCTTGTGCGTTATGTCCACTACGTGGAGCAAGAGATCCGCCTCCTCCAGTTCCTCCAGCGTGGCCCGGAAGGCGGCCACCACCGTCGGCGGCAACTTGTGGATGAAGCCGACCGTGTCCGTCAGCAGCACGGTCTGGCCGTCAGGCAGCCTCAGCCGCCGCGTCGTCGGATCCAGCGTGGCAAACAGCTTGTCCTCCACCAGAACCTCGGCGCCGCTGAGGGTGTTCAGCAAGGTGCTCTTGCCGGCATTGGTATAGCCGACCAAAGCCACCACCGGGATGCCACTCCTCTTGCGGTTCCTCCTATACAAGGCGCGGTGCTTCCGCACCTCGGCTAGTTCCTTCTTCAGACGTTGGATGCGGCGCTCCACCAGGCGGCGGTCGCTCTCCAACTGCATTTCGCCCGGGCCTCTGGTGCCGACGCCCCCACCGAGCCGCTCAAGGTGGCTCCACTGTCCGGCCAGCCGTGGCAGCAGGTACTGGTTCTGGGCCAGCTCCACCTGTAGCTTGCCCTCGTGCGTCTGCGCCCTCTTCGCGAAGATGTCCAGGATGAGGGCCGTCCGGTCGATTACCTTGACATCCAGCGCGTCCTCCAGATTCCGCTGCTGGCGCGGCGAGAGCTCGTCGTCCAGGATGACCACGTTGTAGCCCACCTCGCCTCTGAGCGCCATCAGGTCCTTCAGCTTGCCGCTGCCCAGGTAGGTGCGCGAAGGCCGTTCCAGACGCTGTTTCATCCGGCCGACTACTTGAACATCAGCCGTCCGGGCCAGGCTGGCTAGCTCCTCCAGCGAGTCGTCCAGCGACCACCGGTCCGGGCCGCCCCCAGAGACCTCGACGGCCACCAGGAAACCCCTCTCCGGGGCGGACGCTATCGGAACAGTTTGGCGCGGAATTCTGCCTCCTTTATGTCAAGTGGTTGCACGCTTATGTCAACCATTATGTTAAGACGATTATGTCAAACCCATACCACCCCGCCGGGCGGTCTTGTGAGAGAAAATGCCAATTTATGTCAACCCGCTCTTTGGCCTTTGGGCCCGGCTCCAGGCCGACAGCCTGGACAGACCTTCATCGATGTCCGCGTCCGCCGCGGTGACCGAAAGACGGATGTATCCCTCGCCGTGTCTCCCATAGCCGGTGCCTGGCGTCACCACCACCCCGGTGGCATCCAGAATCTGCGCCGCATAGTCCGCCGAGGTGTACCCTTCCGGGATCCTGGCCCAGAGGTAAAGGCTTGCCTTGGGCGTCCGGACACGAAGACCCATCTCCCGCAGTACTTTCAGCATGCGATCGCGTCTTTTCTGGTAGATGGCATTGTGATCATCGATGCACTTCTGGTCACCCCGCAGGGCCTCGATCGCCGCAA
>JAUCPZ010000240.1 GCA_030372995.1 Dehalococcoidia bacterium | reverse complement strand
CAGTCTGTGACTGAGCCGAAACTGATCATCAGCCCGGATCTCAAGGAGATCGCGCTCTAGCCCAGGATAAGGGAGATTTGCTTTCCACGCCGGCACGGCATTTCAGCGCCATGCCGGCGTACCTTTTTGTAGCTCACGGCATGCGCGCCTGTCGGTACGCTGAGTGCGGGAAGACATGGTGCCGTGTGCGGGAGGTCAGACGCTCATGAGGAATAAAGTGACATAAGTCACATACCAGGCAATGGCCAGCCGCCTAACATGTAAAAAGGGATGGTACAGGCATAAGAGCGTCACAAAGATAAGGTCACAGGGGTGGCACTAGACACAAGCGGGTTATACAGTCATGCAGGCAGGCTGGGACCGAGCCAGTTGACCCTCCTCTGCTCGCTTGGCAGGTTTGTAGCTGGCTCCTCGCGAAGCTCAAGTTTCTGACCGCTTGCAGCTTCGAACCAGCGAGATTCTCCTGCACCAGCCAGCCTGCTCCAATCTCCGAAAGCTGAGCCCATCTTCCGTTGATCAGAGCCGCGGCTGAGTCCTAGGGTTAGCCTCCCTGCGACGGCGCCGCCTTAGGATTTGACGGAGATTATCAGCCACAGTCATCCTTGCTGTCAATAGCCCGAGCGCTGTCTTCGAGGCTGTATAATGGTGGACAACCATGGACACCCTGCGAAGAACAAAGATAGTCTGCACCATCGGCCCGGCCAGCGAGTCCCATGATGTACTGGAGAGCCTCGTGCTTGCCGGCATGAACTTGGCCCGGCTCAACTTCTCACACGGCACTCACCAAGACCACGAAAGACGTATTCGCGCCATCCGTGATGTCTCTGCCAGGCTCGGTATACCAGTGGCCATTCTCCAGGACCTGCCCGGGCCGAAGATAAGGACCGGACGCCTCAAATCAAATAGTGTGATCCTCAAAGAAGGCGCCAGCCTTGTTCTCACCACACGCCCCGTTGATGGGGATGAACATGTCGTGAGCATCAGTCTACCCGCCTTGACTGAAAGTGTGAAACCGGGCGACGTCATCTTCCTCAACGACGGCGCTATCAGGCTGGTGGTCCGTGACAAGACTGCCACTGATGTGACCTGCCGAGTCGTCGTCGGCGGAACCCTTGAGTCGGACAAGGGAATCAATGTGCCTGGGGTAAACCTGCCGGTTCCTTCACCGACCGAGACAGACCTGGATGACCTGCTCTTCGGCATCGAGCACAACGTCGATTTCATAGCGCTGTCTTTCGTCAGAGCGGCGAGTGACGTCCTCGACATGAAAACGTTCTTGAGAGAGAAAGGTGCTGACATACCCCTAGTCGCCAAGATAGAGAAGCGGGAAGCATGGGAAGATATCGACCGGATCATCGCCTCTGCTGACGGACTGATGGTGGCGAGGGGTGACCTCGGGGTGGAGATACCACTGGAAAAAGTGCCCTTGGTCCAGAAGGAAGTGATCCGGAAGTGCAACCGCGCCGGGAAGCCCGTGATCACCGCCACCCAGATGCTGGAGTCGATGGTGGACTCCCCCGTGCCCACCAGAGCCGAGGTTACCGACATAGCCAACTCCATCTTCGACGGAACGGACGCCATTATGCTGTCGGAGGAAACAGCGGTGGGCCGATATCCAGTTGAGGCTGTCAAGGTCATGGCGCGGGTAGCGCTGGAGACCGAAGCCTCATTGCCCTATGACAAGATTGTCCGGGAGAAGTATGCCGACCTGGAACCCGTGACCGATGACGCCATCAGCTACGCGGCCTGCCATACGGCCCGCAGACTGGGCGCTGCCGCCGTAGTCGCCTTTACGATGTCAGGCAGCACGGCCAGGCGGGTGGCGAAGTACCGCCCCGGCATCCCCATTCTGGCCGCCACCCCCAGCCCCAGGCAGAGGCGAAGGCTACTTCTCTCGTGGGGGGTCTTTCCCTACGAGGTACCCGAGCCGGCCACGGTGCACGACCTGTTCGCTGAGGGAGTGCGCCTGTGTCTCGAAACCGGGACCGCCAGAAGGGGCGACCTCATAGTCATCACTGCCGGCCTGCCGATCGCCGTCCCCGGCACCACCAACCTCCTCAAGGTTGAACGGGTAGAATAGCAGGGGCACGCGGCGGCCGATTTAGGCCAGCTTCACGTCGGCGCTGGCCTTGGCCCGCTCCATGAATTGGAGCAGTATTCGGCTCCTCAATTGGTTCCGGTCCCGGATGGGCGCCACGAATTTGCCGTTAATCCAGACGCGCCCGGGCTCCACGTGCACCAGAATTCTAGGGCCGCCCATGGCCTCGTTGAGGAACTTGGGGTACCCCTTCTGGAACATCTCGCGGGCTTCTTTCAGGTGAACGTCTTCCTCGACCCTGAGGATAGCCTCGAGGAGCTGGCTAGCTTTCGTCACGTTGCTGTCAGCGGTCAGGGGAATGCGCACTTCATCAAACATGTAGTCCGACGTAATGGCTTTCTCGTGAACCGTATAGTCTTTCGAGTAGTTCAATACCGGCTGATCCAGAATGACTAGGTTTGGGACATGAAGTATCCGCCCCGTCAATTCACCCCCAAGCTTCTCATCCTCCCCCACCTCCTCCAGCGTGGTGTGAATCAGCCCCACCCAGCGCACATCCCCCTTGATGTTGCCTATGCGTATCCGGTCACCCGGGCCATATATCCGGGAGAAATTGATGACAAAGAAGCCGAAGAAGCTGGCGGTGTATTTCTGCAGCGCGACAGCCAGTCCCGCAGCCAGGATGGGGACCGCGACAGCCATATCGGGAAAGTAGATCACAGCCGCCACTACTCCTCCGATGAGGCTGATCACCACCAACAGGGCCACCGCCAGCCAGAAGAGTCTCACCAGTCCAATCCTCGTAATCAACTTTAGCAGCAATGTGACAATCGCCGCAACATAAGGCGATCGCCCGATCGCCCGACCGGCGACTGCCAGGACTTTGAACCCCAACCTGCCTGACAGACAGTTGCATAACTGAGACCAGTTTGGTACACTTGTGATGCTACAAATATTCAAAGTGCGAGGACGCGCTCGGGCACCAACTCTAGCCTGTCTTTGGAGAACCTCTTGTGAAGCGGTCAACAGGCCTCTGTTACGTCGTGAGTCTGCTGAGATGAAGAGGACGAGGGTACCCGCAACAATCGAAGTCAGCCTTCCAAGCACGGCCACGTCCCCCGTGTACAGCCAGATCACCGAAAGCCTGAGACAGATGGTGGCTACGGGTCGTCTGCACGTTGGCAACCGTTTGCCCACGGTAAGACAACTGGCGGAGAGCCTTTCGGTCAGTCCAGGGACGGTTGCGAAGGCGTACCGCCGACTCGAGGAAGACGGCGTGATCCAGTCCAGGCGCGGTGGAGGCACGGTGGTGGCGGGGAGGGCGACTGATCCGCGGCTTCAGAGCATCCGCCAGACCCGCCTGTTGAACATGATGAGCAATGCTATTCTGGAAGCCCTGAGCCAGGGCTATGTTCCGGAAGAGATTGAAGCCGCCTTCTCGGTGCACCTCGACAGGTGGCGCGAGGAGCAGAAGGAAGCCGGCTGCCCAGCACGGGCATCCTCCGCCAGGACCGAGGCGGGTAAGTGCCTGAGCATCGTCGCCAGCCATGACTTGGCGCTCAACATGCTGGTGAGCAGGCTGCGCCACAAGAACCCGGAGATGAAGGTGCGGGTCACCTACGCCGGCAGCCTGGCAGGCCTCATCGCTCTCCAGGAAGGAAGGGCGGATCTCGCCGGCATTCACCTCCTCGACGCGGAAACTGGGGAATACAACTACCCTTATGTCAAACATCTGTTGCCCGGCCGGCAGGTCGCCATCGTCCACCTGGCCTGCCGCATCCAGGGCCTCATGTTCGCTGCCGGCAACCCAAAGCGGATCAAGGGAATTGAAGATCTGAGACGCCCCGACATCACTCTCGTTAACCGGCAGAAGGGGTCCGGAACGCGTGTTCTGCTCGATCAGGGACTGCGCAAGCTGGGCATAGCACCACCTGAGGTCAAGGGCTACGCTCACGAAGTGGATACCCACCTGGCTGTGGCCAGGAACATCGCTCAGGGCAAGGCAGATGTCGGTCTGGGCATTGAGCCGGCGGCCCGGGCCTGCCACATCGATTTCTTGCCCCTGATTAAGGAGAGGTACGACCTGGTGATCCCTATGGAGAACTACCAGACCAAGAAGCTGAAACAGGTCCTTGAGATCATTGCCAGCAAGGACTTCCAGAAGGCCGTGACTGAGGCTGGAGGCTACGATACCTCGGAGACTGGTGCAACGACTGTCATTGGAGGCCAGAATTGATCTCTCCGAGCCCTGACTCCTAAAGGGAGGACCCATTGGAGAAGGGCCGCCAGGGTGCCGTTGGAAACGGCGGCGCCTCCCATGTTCGGAAAGGAGGGCGTACACGCAATGAGCGAGAAGCATGGCCGCGGGCCTCCACGCGCAATGCTGCACTGAACCAATGCCACCCACCGAAGACGATCGAAAGGAGAATCCAATAGTGAAGAAGGCGACATACGCCTTAATAGCCCTGGTCTTGCTGGGGGCCCTGCTGACAGGCAGCATCGGTTGCGGCGGGTCGGAGGATCTCACCAAGCTAGCGACAAAACGGGCGCGGTTGAGAGTGGCCACCACCACCAGCCTGTATGACACCGGCCTCTGGACTTACCTGGAGCCTCGGTTCGAGAAGGAGTATGGCATCGAATTGGACGTCATCTCTGCCGGGTCCGGGGCGGCCATGACCTACGGTAGGAACGGCGACGTGGATGTCCTGACGGTCCACTCCCGGGCCGATGAGCTGAAGTTCATAGAAGACGGCTACGGCGAGGAAAGAGTGTGGTTCGCCTACAACTACTTCCTCATCGTCGGACCGGAGGACGATCCCGCCGGCCTCAAGGGTTTGACCGCGGAAGATGCCTTCAAGAAGCTGGCCGAAAACCCGGGCTCGGGCAAGTTCGTTTCCCGCGGCGACAACTCCGGGACACACTCAAAGGAGAAAGCGATCTGGAAGCTGGCGGGCTACGGTGACTACGATGCCCTGAAGGAGTCCAGCATTGCTGCCGGGTGGTACATCGACGCCGGTCAAGGCATGGGAGCTACGCTGACCATGGCTAGTGAGAAGGACGCCTACACGCTGACTGATGAAGGCACTTACCTGGCCACCAAGAGCGGTCTGGAACTTGTACCGATAGTGGAAAGCGGCAGCGTCCTGCTCAACGTCTACACGGTCATCGTCTGCACCAAGAGCGCGAAGAAAGACAAAGAGGCTCAGTGGATGGTTGACTTCCTCACCTCAGAGGAGGTTCAGGAAATCATAAACGAATACGGCAAAGGGGACTACGGCAAGTCCCTCTTCAAGGCATGCGCCGGTCAGGAGGAGCCCGCATCGTAGCGCCGACTGAAGGAGAAGCACTTTGGCATACCTCTGGGAAGCACTGAAGACAGCGATACACTTGATAGTAACGCTTGATCCCGAGGTAGTGGAGATCACGTGGAGGTCGTTGCGACTGTCGGCGGCCTCCACCCTCCTGGCAACGATAGTGTGCGTCCCTCTAGGTGCGCTCATCGCTTTCCACAGCTTCCGTGGCAAGCGGCTCCTGCTGAACGTGATTCAGGCACTATACAGCCTGCCCACGGTCTGCGTGGGCATATTCGTGTATGCGTTCATATTCGGGAGGGGGCCCCTGGGGTCATTGGGGCTGGTCTTCACACCCACCGCGATAGTCATCGGCCAGGCCATTTTGATCTCACCGATCATGGTGGGACTGACTGTCTCTGCTCTCAGTGGGGTAGACAAGGCCATAAGAGACACTACTCTTTCACTCGGGGCCAGCCAATCTCAGGCTATCTGGGCCATCGTGAAGGAGGCCAGGTTCGGCATGGGGGCCGCACTGATCCTGGGCTTTGGCCGGGCCATCTCCGAGGTCGGGGTAGCCACGATTCTCGGTGGCAACATCGACGGTTTCACCCGCACTATCACTACAACCATGTCTCTGGAGTACAACAAGGGTGAATTCGAGCTCTCGATGGCCCTCGGCATCATACTGCTGTTGGTGGCATTGGTGATCGCCATGATGGTGAACCTCGTGCAACAGAGGCGCTGATGTCCTTGATAGAGACCATCGACCTGCACCAACGATTCGGTACCAGGGAAGTGCTGAGAGGCGTGTCGCTCGCCGTTGAAAAGGGGGAGATACTGGCGATCATCGGACCCACTGGTTCCGGGAAGACAACGCTGCTGCGCCTCCTCGATCAACTCGAACAGCCTGCATCTGGCAAGGTAGTCTTTGACGGACAGGAGATTACGCGAAGACTCAGAACCCAGGTACGCCGCCAGATCAGCATGGTGCTGCAGAAGCCGGTGGTTTTCGACGCCACCGTCTTTGACAACGTGGCCTACCCTCTCAGGGTGAGAAGGTATGACCGGAAGGCCATCCGGGAGAGAGTCCACTCCATGCTGAAGACGGTCGGACTGGATGGCTACGAGAAGAGGAATGCACGAACACTTTCGGGAGGCGAGACCCAGAAGGTGGCTCTGGCCCGCGCCCTGGTCACCGACCCGCGGCTCCTCCTGCTGGATGAACCCACGGCCAACCTCGATCCGGCCAGCCTGAACTCGATCGAGGATTTGATACTGCGATTCAACCGCGACAAAGGGATGACGATAGTCATCGCGACGCACGAGATGCCTCAGGGGCAGCGCCTGGCTCACCGCATCGGCGTCATGATGAACGGCGAGCTAATCCAGGTGGGCACACCAGCGGACATCTTCTATGCTCCAAGCGATGTGAGTGTGGCCAGGTTCGTGGGAGTGGACAACATCCTCAGGGGCACCGTTGTCTCCAATGAAGGAGGCCTGGCCCAGATTCGGTTCGACGACCTCTGTCTGGAAGCAGTCACCGATCGCTCCGCCGGGGATAAGGTCTACGTATTCGTGAGACCGGAAGAAATCACCATTTCTCTGCAGGTGCCCTCCAGCAGCGCGCGGAATGCCTTCACGGGTGAGGTGGCATCGATTTCGCTGTCCGGCCCTCTCGCCAGAGTCGAGGTCAATTGTGGTGTCCGGCTCGTCTCGCTAGTCACCAGGAGGTCGGTGGAGGAACTGGGGTTGAGAGTGGGTCAGCAGGTCCATGCCTTCTTCAAGGCCACGGCGATACACGTCATCAGCCGGGCCGGTTTCGCCGAAGCTCAGGCCCCCGTGACGATGGCAGACTCCTCCGCGACACCCGCCGAACCGACCCTATTCCGGCCCGCCGATGATCCCCGCGTCCGGTGGTGGAGCGGGTAGAGAGGCAAACGGCGGGACCCCGGTGTCTCCATGCTCCGCGCCTGTCATCGGAAGCTGTCGCGGGCCACGCGCCCCGGCTTTCGCTCCGGCACATGATGAACGTCCGTTGCTGTTCCAGCAGTGCTTCGCCTTCCCAGCCGGGCATCATGGGCCGAGCCGCCACCATACGCCCGGCGCTGATGAGCGCCGGCGCCAAGACCGTATCGAGCCGACAGGGATGGGCAGCAATAACGTCTGGCAGTGGCCAAGCAGCGAATTCGCCAGCGAATGATTCTGAACTCTTTGAGAAGGGTTTGCGAGGTAACCGTTCCGATCTGAGATGCGACTGTGATCGGGCGCCCCTAGAATGAAGCTGCCATACTCTGGTTCCCGCACGAACGGAGGGAGGAGAACATTGGATAGCACGATAGCGTCTCTGCCAGGGAGTCAGATCAGGTTGCGCGATGGGAGGCGCCTTGCCTACGCCGAATACGGCGACCCACAAGGCAAACCGATCTTCTTCTTTCACGGGACGCCGGGGTCGCGCCTCTTCCATCATCCGGACAACTCCGTCGCTGCCTCTGCTGGCGCCCGCATCATCGCTGTCGACCGCCCGGGGTTTGGGCGCTCGGACTTCAAGCCGGCGCGCACGCTTCTGGACTGGCCGGGCGACGTGCTGCAACTGGCCGATGCCCTGAACATAGACCGCTTCGCCGTCCTCGGCTATTCGGGTGGCGGGCCGTACGCCGCCGCTTGCGCCTCGGCTATTCCCGACAGGCTCACGGCAGCCGGACTGGTCAGCAGTGTAGCGCCGTTGGACAACCCGCAGATGACGAGAGGCATGCACGGGATGTTGCATACGTTCTTCGCCCTGGAACGGCACATTCCTCCGCTGGCCAAGGTCACCTGCCGGATCATGTGCTCGGCCTGGCGCATGGACCCCGACCTCTATTTCAAGGCGCAACTCAATGGCCTGTACAGTTCGCGAGAAGCAGAGAACGTTCTGCCGGTAATGAAAGACATGCTGATGACCGACCTCCGCGAGGCGCTGCGGAGCGGGACCGATGGCATTGCCCAAGATATGGAGATTCTTGCCCAGCCATGGGGATTCGCGCTGCACGTCATACTGACGGAGGTCTTCCTTTGGCACGGAGAAGAAGATACGCAGGCGCCTTCGATCATGGGGAAGCGTCTCGCTGCTGCCTTGCCGCGCTGCCGTGCCATGTTCTTCCCAGGAGAGGGCCACTGGGTCATTTTCAAGCATTGGCAGGAAATCCTGACGGCGCTGGTACAAGCGGGGGCACCACAGGAAGTCCCGGAGCCTGTGGCAACCGTCACCGTGGAAGGCACGGTTTCCGAGCCGGAGTTGACGTCCCTGACGGTGAATCTGGACACGGAGGACACGCCAACGGAACTTGTCCAGGGGCTGCAGCCGACCCGGGACACGTGCGAGACCGTTCCGCCGGAGGCGAAAGAGCCCGTCACCATCGTGGTTCAGGAGTCACCCGTTGCAGTCCCGTCGGAGGCCGAGCCGCCCCAGCCAGAATCGAAGCCCGCCAGGAAGGGCATGGCCAAGCGGTATTCCGTAGCCAAGGCTGAAGCGGCAGGCCGCGCCTCCCGAGTCGAGGCGACGCCGGAGATTCCGGTGTCCAAGGCCCTTCCGAAGAAGGCGGACAGGCGCCGCACGGCCGCCAAGAGCCCGCCAAGCCAAACCTCCAGCAGGATTCAGCCAAGACAAGCGAATGCCAAAGCCGCTCCCGCAAGAACGACTAAGCGCGCGAAATCGGGGTCTGCAGCCGAGCCCAAACCGCTGCCGAACAGGGCATCTTCAAAGAAGACGACCAGGCCCAAAGCAGCGACAGTGAAGCGACCACCCATTGGAGCGGCCGAGGAAGTGCACGTGCCGCTACAAGAACCGCAGCCAGCGGCTGACAAGCCCTCCAAACGCCGGGCAGATAGAGAAGCCGTCCTCGTCTAGGCCGACCCAAGCCATAGAGGAGCGACCCCCATCCCTCCTGGCGTGTTGACAGCTATGGAGTCTCACCTTATAGTGGTGACACAACGATGGATTCTGTCTGAAATGACTCATCAGACCCGCTTCCCATCAGCGGCGACCGTCGTTGAACGGAGACGGACTGTCACGGCCTCCGATTCTTACCCACAATTTGACCTTCAGTGATGACACAAGGAGGGATCAAGAACATGGACATCGAGATCAGGGGCAAGAAACTGCAGCTCTCCAAGGCTGTCGAGAACTATGTCACCAAGAAGATGAGTAAGCTTGACCATCTTCTGCCATCCATTGTCGAGACAAAGGTGGAGATATCCAAAGAGAAAGCAAAATCACCGACCAACAGATATGTGGTTCAGGTGACGGTCAAGAGCGACGGCGTACTGATCAGGGCGGAAGAGAGGCAGGCGGATGTTTACGCCGCCATAGACGCCGCAGATGATGTCATTCGTAAGCAGATAGAGAGGTTCAAGGGGAAATACTATCTGCGGAACCGCAGGGCAGCCAGGCACCGCAAGGAGATGGGGGTTCCTGTCCTGCCCGAAACAGGGGTGGAGCCTGAGGAGGGGAGAAAGAGGATTCCGGAGGTCGTTGTCAAGGCCAAGCGCTTCCCCGTCAAGCTCATGTCTGTTGAGGAAGCCTCCGTCCAGATGGAACTCCTCGGCCATGACTTCTTTATCTTTCTCAACGCAGACAACAACTCGTTCAACGTTCTGTACCGCCGGAAGGATGGGGCATACGGGCTGATCGAGCCGGAAATCGCCTAGGGAGTCGCGCGGGCTCTTGCCGCAGAAGTGATCAAGGGCGGCGGGTCCAGCACTTTGCAGGCTGGGCCCGCCCTGAGTCAGGCCTTAATATCCCCTCTGATTCCAATAACCACTTCGCCTAACGGCACCTTCTTGCCGCTTAGCCTGATGGCCTCTTCCGCCATGCGCCTGAGCCCCGAGCAGCATGGCACCTCCATCCGGACCACAGTGATGCTCTTCGGCGCGGAGCGGCGCATGATTTCCGTGAGCCTCAACAGGTGGACTTGTGTGTCATCCAGCTTTGGACACGCAACCATTAGAGCACGGTCCTGCAGAAAGTCTCGATGAAAGTCAGCATAGGCAAATGGCACACAATCCGCAGCCAGCACGACATCAGCCCCTTGCAAGAACGAAGCCGCAGGAGGCACTAACGCAAGCTGCACTGGCCAGTTCTCAAGCGCGGATTCCTGGTGCACGGCACCGGGACACCCTTCGCCCGCCCTGCGCCGTTCCAACCGGGTCACGCTCGCCGACGGACAACCGCAGGGTAGCGTATCTCCGGCATGACTCATCTCATGGTCGCGGTGTGAGAGTGCGGAATCGTCAAAGTCCTCAGCTTCCCGTTCTTCAATACTCATGGCTCCTTTAGGACATTCCGCAAGGCAGGCACCGAGGCCGTCACAGAACCGGTCGCTGACCAGCCTGGCCTTGCCGTCGACTATCGCCAAGGCTCCCTCTGCACAAGCTGGTATGCAGATCCCGCAGCCGTTACACTTCTCCTCGTCGATGCGGACTATCTTCCTCAGCACCCTGACTCTCAAGCCCATATCATCCCTCCATCCTCAAGTTGCCTCACACCGAATCAGACGGCTCGACCGTCGCCGGCCCTCTCACCCCGACTCTGGACCCTTGATCTGCCGCCATCTCTCCTCTCCCAAGCACTGCCGCGCGGCAGCACACCAGTCGACGCAGGAGGACAACCTCTCGCTGTAGACAGTCTCTCCGCATCCGGAGCACTTCGCCTTGATCTCATTCGAGAACATTTCCACTTCGGTGCCGCACCCCGGGCACTTCTGCAGTTCAATCCTCGGAGTACTCCCGACGCCCGGGCACCTGTTGAACATGTCAGCCACCTCCTACAGAGTGTGCAGCCAGTGCCTCACACGGTCATGAGATTACGCTTCCACTGCCGACGGTACCATGATCCAGGTCATGTTTCTTTGGGGCAAGCGGCAGGTGAGCACTGGAGAGACCGCGCACGGAGCACGGCGTCAGGCAGTCGGCGAGCCTTCGCTGAGAAGCCTCAGCCCGGACTCATCAACTATATCCGTCTTGCCGCGGTGGGATTGGATGATGCCTTGCTTCTTCATGCGGCTCATCACCCTGATGGTCGTTTCGATGGTAGTCCCCGACATGTCAGCGATCTCCTGTCTCGTGAACGGCAGGCTCTGCCCCAGCTTCGAAGAAAGCATCAGCAGCGTCCTGGCCACCCTCTGCTCCGCCCTCTCCCCTGCGAGAGCGTTCAGGCGGTTCTGTGCATCCCTGAGCCTTCCGCCCAGCATGTTGATGATCCGCAGAGCCACCGCGGGGTGCTCCGACAGGAAGGCCAGGAACCTGTCTCTGCCGATGCGCAGCACCTCGGCCTCAGAGACTGCCTGGGCGGTGGCCGGGTAGGGCTTCTCCTCAAATGCAGCCACTTCCCCGAAGACGTCGCCAGGTCCGAAGAACGCCACCACGAACTCCTTGCCGAGCGAGGAATGTTTCACGACTTTGATTCTGCCCGAGGCGACCACGTAGAAATGAGCCGCGGGGTCGCCCTCCCAGAAGATGGACTCCCCGCCTCTGAAAATGCGGCTCACCGCCAGCTCCGACAGGCCTTTGAGATCGTCATCGCTCAAGCCCGAGAAGATCAGTGACCGCCTCAGGATCGCCGTTCGTTTGCCAGAATCTGCCAACATGCTCCGTACCTGCTGTAAGCATCCGACTCAATGATACCCGCTCGGCGGCTCCGCCCGTGGGGCCGGCAGCCAGGATAGAACCCCCTCTTTCTATGTCACTTCGTGTGGTTCGACATGTATGAGAATCTGGGCCAGTTGAGGAAACCGACTGCGCAGAAAGGACTCGATGCGGGTAGTCAGGTCGTGAGCCTCGGCAACGCTCAGATCGCGCGAGACCGTGCAATGGAAGGAGAGCCCCATTCGATTGCTGTCGTCGCTGGTGATGCTGATACTATGACAGCCACGTAGTGAGGGATAGTCCCTTCGCAAGAGTTCCACGGCCTCATGAATTGCCGCCGCCGGCGATTCGTCTGCGGCTTTGCATACAGGCTCACTGCACCCGGGTTCGATGTGCACCACCACATCCTGGACCTCCGCTATTCCGTCTATGAGCGACCGCTCGACGGTGCTGACCAACTCGTGAGCCTGATCGACATTGAGATCGCCCGGGACTTCTGCGTGCATCTCTAGAGTCTTTCGGCCACCCACGTCACGGATCACTATGTCATGGACCTCCACGCCATGAGCCGCTGCGATGCCGCGTATGGTCTCCACGGGCCGTGCTCCATCCGCGTCACAGGGTTCCACATGCACCATGCACTCTGAGCGGGGAACCAGTTGGTGTACCAGATGCTCTGCTTCGGCTGCTATGGCGTGCGCCTTCTCGACACTGGTGTCAGCCTTCACTGCCAGCACCAAATCGACGAAGGTCGACGGGCCGCTTTGCCGCACACGTACCTGCTTGGTTTCCGACACCCCGGGAAGGCTCAGCATCTCCCGCCTGATTCTGGTGCTCAGACCCCTTGGGGCTTCGTCCAGCAACGCTGTTATGGTGCGCCGCCCCAGTTTCAGACTGACATAGATTACGATGGCCGCGACCCCGAGGGCGGCGATCGAGTCAGCGCGGTAGAACCATTCCGACAATGAAGGAGACGAATCCTGCAGCCGCCTGCCGATCAGGACACCAATCAAACCGAGGATGACGACGCATGAAGACCATACATCCGTTCGGAAATGTAGGGCGTCTGCCTCCAGCGCTTGACTTCCGTGCTTCTTGGCCGCGCGGCTCAATGCCCTGGAACGGGTCAGGTCGATGACAATAGAAACGCCCATGACCAGGAAACTCCAGAAGGTGACATCGACGTGCACTGTCCTGAAGAAGAGGCGGGATATCGCCTCGTAGACGATCCAGCCACAGGTGGCCAGCAGCAGCACGGTCTCTATCAGAGCCGAGAAGTTCTCCACCTTCCCGTGGCCATAGTGGTGTTCGCTGTCCGCCGGGCGACCGGAAATGCGGACGGCCATGTAGGTGATGGCGGCCGCCACGAGATCAAGGCCACTGTGGAGAGCCTCCGCAATGATGCCGAGGCTACCCGTGAGAAAGCCCACCACCAGCTTCATGCCGGTCAAGAAGACCGCGGCCACGACCGATGAGAGCGCGACCCTTCTCTTTTCATGCTCGCCGCGCTCGTCCCGTGACTGTCTCGCGTCATCCATTGTCATCCGCCACCAGCCTCAGCCATTACCCAATTACACCATCGGTATGAAAAAGACCCGTGGGAAGGTCCCACGGGTCTCCAGCCCACTGCCAAGTAAGGCCCGGCCGCCTCCACCAATAGAGCGCCTGATCCAAACGTATTGTAAGGACTGCCCCGTGCTCCTGTCAACGGGATGTACTCGTTCACTAGATATGAGACAGTTGGAGGTCTGGGGCGACCTCCGGATGGCAGTCTCTAAGATACTCTGAGGGGGTCCTCCAGCGCAATGACTGATGAGGCCGAATGTGGTTATAGACCCGCTCCCAGTCGCGGAGGGCTGAGTTGAGCGTCTTGAGGTCGAGATCCCCCGGGTAGACTTCATAGAATTCCTCCGTGTGGGTTCTTTGGGCTCGCTCCACATGCCCGTTAAGCTTGGGGCTTCGCGGTGGCAGGACAAAGAGGCGGAGTCCGAGTTCCTGACAGAGCACCTCGAAATCAGCCTGGAACTCCGACCCTCCGTCCACCTGGATGCCTCTCACTGCAAAAGGCATGCGCTTCAGCAAGGTCTTGAGGAAAGCGGCCGCAGTACGGGCGCGGGCCTGGCTGTAGGTTTCCACCACATCCCAGCGGGAGATCACATCGCGGGCAGTGAACTGCTTCAGTTCCACTCCGGGGAGAGGGCGGATATCCAGGGTATCCACCTCTACCAGATCGCCGGGTGCTGTCACCGCGTAGTCTTTGGGCTTGCGCACGGCATAAGGACGCGGTCGCGGACGCTTGCGGGCGGAGATATGGCTCGGGGGAGGCTCCTTCAGCACACCTCTGGCCTTCAGACTGCTGAGGATACGTCCTACCATCGAAGTAGAGACCTGCCAGCCGTCCCGGCGCAGCAGGAC
>JAUCPZ010000239.1 GCA_030372995.1 Dehalococcoidia bacterium | reverse complement strand
CCCCCCCCCCCCCCCACCCTACTCCATTATCGATTATCGGTAGACGTCCCGGCGGTGGCCGACATGCAGAACGATCACTGTCTTGTTCTTATCATCGATATCGTAGATGACTCTGTAGTTGCCCACTCTTATGCGCCAGCCTTCTCTGGCCGTCAGCCTGTGACATCCCTGCGGGCGGGGCTCGTTTGCCGGACCCCGAATCGAATCCCTGACTTGAAGATAGACGCCTTCTGGGAGTCGTGCCAGCTCCTTCCGAGCACGGCGTAGAATGCGGAGCGAGTAGGTCATTTGCGGCGGTGCTCGATTTCCCTCACCGCTTCTTCGAAGGGGACTACTTTATCGCCAGATGCTTTGGCTGAATCATATGCTCGAATCGACTCCAACTCCTCCAGTGCGTCCAGTATTCGTTGATAGTCCTTGATATCCAGGATAACCCCAGTCTTGTTGCCCTTCTCATCCACCACATAATGCCCCTTGATACTGATCATCTTTGGCCACCTCTCTTCAGAGTCGCACGGCTCACACGTCCTCACCCCATAGTGTAACCGAAAAGAACAACCGCGGACCAAGCCAGGAGCCTTGGGGCAGAATGGGGCGAAGCGGAACCCGCCAGCACGAGACGAAGGGAACGATGGGTTGACCACGGTCAACCCACCCTACTTCACTTCACGGATGTGCATCGTCCACAATTGGTGGCCCCGTGGCCGAACCGGCAACGAGCAAGATCCGACAGCAGATCCAATGCCCCCGCCGTTACGGATGAAAGACGAGGGGTCAGCCTTCCGGCTGACCCGCCCAAGGTCCCCGTATGTGAGAAGGCGCTATGTCTCAAGCTGCTGGGCCAGCAACTCGCGATGGTAGTCGGCGTCGCCCAGCATGACCTCCGCGGCCTTGGCCCGCCGGGAGTAGAGCTGCATATCGTGGTCCAGCGTGAAGCCGATGGCGCCATGCACCTGGTGGCCGAGCAGAGCCACGCGCTGGTAGGCGTCGCTGGCCCAGGCCTTGCACATGGCGGCCTCGGTGTCACAGGGCTCCCCGTCGCTTATCTTGCAGGCAGCCTCGTAGGCCAGCAGGCGGGCGCTATCCACATTAAGCGCCATGTTGGCGCAGTGATGCTGGATCGCCTGGAAGCTGGCGATGGGCTTGTCGAACTGCACCCTCTCCTTGGCATAAGCCACCGACATCTCCAGGACCTGCTGAGCACCCCCCACCATCTCCACGCTCTTGGCCACGGCAGCCCGCTGCACCACCCTGGCCACCTCAGGCCAGCCGTGATCGGGTCTGCCCAGCGCCGTGGCCTTGGCGTCATTGAAGACCACTTCGCACTGCTTGTCCTTGGCCAGCGTGGGCATCACGGTGCAGGTCACACCCGGCGGCTCATTCTTCACCAGTAGCAGGGTAATACCGTCCTCCGGCCTGTGTGCCTTCCTGGTGCGGGCCACAACAAGAATCCAGTCAGCCACGTGGGCATACTGTACGAACAGCTTGGTCCCTTTAACCGTGTAGTGGTCGCCATGATGATGCGCCTCCACGGCAATGCTGGCCGCATCGTATCCGCCGCTGGCCTCGTCCATGGCGAAAGCGACGATCCTCTCGCCGTTCGCGATGGCGGTCAGGAAGTCCTGCTTCTGGGCATCGTCACCGACGTCGGCGATAGCCAGGCCGGACAGAACCACGGTGGTGAAGAATGGGCTGGGCAGGCAGGCCCTCCCCATCTCTTCGAGCAGCACGCACAGATCCAGGAAGCTGCTGCCCATTCCGCCATATTGCTCGGCGAACGGAAGACCGAGCCAGCCCAGTTCGGCCATCTTGCGCCAGAGCTCGGGCGAATACCCTTTCTCGTCCTCCTCCATGTCCCGGACGAGTTTCTTGGGACACTCGGTGGTGAGGAAGTCGCGGGCCATCTTGCGGAGCATCTCTTGCTGTTCGTTCAATCCCAAATCCATAGTACTTTCAACCCTCTATGTCCCCCATTCTTGGGGGAGAATGAGAACCATCCGGGGACATCCGCGACCCCGGGCCGCCAGAGGCGGACACGTCCGTGCACATTTCCCTCCCGCTTGGTGAGAGGAGACGAAGGAGCGGTGACTGATGCCTCAAGAGCGCCGCCGGCAGGTCTGCCACACCCCTCCTGTTCTCGAGAGTGCCTTGGCCAGAGAATAGTCTAACGAGTGCGCTGAACGAGTGTCAAGGAAAACGGAAGGGCGGGTGAAAATGTTCATCACCTGGCCCTCTCTCGGGCCACACCACCACACGAAGAGGACCTTCGGTCCTCTTCACGCCTGTTGCCTGCCTCGGAGGACCGGGTCTACAAGACCGGAACTCAGGGTTTAGGGTTTGGGATTTCGCGCCGAAGGCGCGTGGCTCCGCCCCTCTTGACGCCCCTTGCCAAGCGTTGGCACAAGGTGGCTGCAGCCAGAGCTGTATCGCAGCCTGCCGATCGGCTAACAGTGTCTGTGCCGTGCCGTAGGGGCGCATTGCGATGCACCCAATGTTTGTCCCTGCGCCATGTGGTTTGAATCACCCGGCCCTCTCTCGGGCCACACGACTGAATCAAAGAGGGGCTTCGCCCCTCTTGACGCCCCTTGCTTACGTAGGTCTTGTTGGGTCTGCAAGACCGGAACTCAGGGTTTAGGGTTTGGGATTTCGCGCCGAAGGCGCGTGGCTCCGCCCCTCTTGACGCCCCTTGCCAAGGATGGGCCAGCCGCTGGCTGCAACAAGCCGTGCCCCAAGCGCCCATTCCTGCGAGCTATGAGCTGGGTGCTTGTGTTCATCACCTGGCCCTCTCTCGGGCCACACCACCACACGGAGAGGACCTTCGGTCCTCTCCGCCTGAGACGGATCGTCGATTGACGCCCCATGCCTGCGGGCGTTCGGTTGGGTCTGCAAGACCGGAGCATGGGTCTGGAGTCTCGTGCCCCGCGTTCAGGATTTCGGATTTGGCACCGAAAGCGTGCGGGACAATACAGCGGCATGCTGCGGCATATAGATCGGACGCGATCGCAGGAAACCGGAGCAGCCCGAGCGGCCACAGGAGCGGCGTTTTGACACCCAAACTGGCCGTGCAGTAACCTTTACTTACTACATCAACGAAAGGAGGGGCTACCCGCATAAGACGCACCGGGACAGCCAATGTCCCAGGGCAGAAGGAGGATACAGCTTATGACGATGTGGGAAAGAGAGAGGCTGACGTCCCCACGACCGGCATCGCCGTTGTACTGGAGACTTGCCCCGACCGTCTACCACCTGTTGGGTTCCAAGTGCTCCGACTGCGGCCACATAACCTATCCGCAAACCAAGGTCTGCCACAAGTGCGGCAGCTTCAACCAGAAGGATTACCAACTGCCAAAGACGGGCAAGGTGCACACCTTCTGCATCAACTGGACGCCGCCGCCTGGCCTTGAGCCACCCACCCTCAACGTTATCGTGGACCTGGACGGGGGTGGCCGGTACGTGGGCCTGCTCACCGAGGTTTCCAACCCGGATGAGGTCAAGATCGGCACCAAGGTGGAGATGGTGTTCCGGAAAGTGGTCAATGACAGCGGGTTGGATTTCTACGGCTACAAGTTCAGACTGGTAGAGGAGGCCTAGCATGAGCATCAGAGGCAAGGTAGCCATCATCGGCGTAGGCATGATCCCCTTCGGGGAGCTCTTCCACAAGGGCCTCGAGAGCATGATCCAGGAAGCCTTCATGAAGTGTGTGAAGAGCATCGACAAGGGTTTCGATCCCAAGGACATCAAGGCCGCCTGGTTTGGCCAGTGGAGCGGCGGAGGCATGATCGGGCAGGGTTCGCGAGAAGGCACCACTCTGGGCACGGTTCTGGGGCTCCGCGGCATCCCCATCAGCCGACTGGAGAACGGATGCCCCACCGGCAATGACGTGTTCCGGAATGCCGTGCTGGGTGTCGCCTCCGGAGCTTACGATGTCGTGCTGGCCCTGGGCGCAGAGAAGATGAGGGACAAGCCCGGAGTGGAATCTCTGATAGCCGCGGGAGGAGCCGCCGGGGGCGGCATCCTGGGCCTGCACCCCTCCTGGATGCTGGGCATGGGCGGCCCCGTTCTTCAAGCGCTCTACGCCACCAGGCAGATGCATCAGTTGGGCTACACCATGGAGGACTACGCCAGGGTAGCCGTGAAGAACCACCACAACGGCGTGGCCTGCCCGTATGCCGAGTACCGCTTCGAGGTCACGGTAGAGAGGGTGCTGAACAGCCCCGTTGTCTGCTGGCCTCTTCACCTGCTCGACTGCTGTCCGCAGACCGACGGCGCCGCCTGCGCCATAGTCTGCCGCGCTGATTTGGCCAAGAAGTACACCGATAAGCCAATCTACGTGCTGGGAACGGCCACCGGCATCGACTACAAGGACATGTGGGACAAGGACAACTACATTGAGATGCCGGCCACCATATATGCAGCCAGGGACGCCTTCGCCATGGCCGGGATCAAGCCGAGCGACGTCGACCTGGCCGAGGTTCACGACTGCTTCACCAACACCGAGCTCATGAACATCGAAGACATCGGCTTCTGCAAGAAGGGCGAGGCGGCGAAGCTCTTGAAGGAAGGCTACTGGAACCGCGAAGACGGACACACACCGATCAACCCCAGTGGAGGATTGAAATCGCACGGACATCCGATAGCGGCCACAGGGCTGGGACAGATCGCGGAGAACTTCTGGCAACTGCGGCAAGAGGTAGAACCCGTGCGGCAGGTCAAACTGAAGAAGGGCATCGCTCTAAGCCACAATGTGGGCGGCAACGGCTTCGGCGCTTCCTCCATCAACATCATCGGACGTGAGCCGTAAAGGAGAGAATGATGAGCGGTATTATTGGATACGGAGTATACGTACCCAAGTACAGGATCAAGCAGCAAGACATCGGCATTCCCTGGGGCAGCTTTGGGATGGGGGAGAAGGCCGTCTGCGGCTGGGACGAGGATATCATCAGCATGGCGGCCGAGGCCCTGGACAATGCCATGAAGAACGCCGGTGTCAAGGGTGGAGACATAGGTGCTCTGTACATGGGCACTGCATCCTCGCACATGGTAGAGACTCATCTTTCGCCTATCCTGGCCGAGCTCCACGGGATTTCGCCCCACGCCACAGTGCTGGATCTGCCTGGTACCCTCAACGCGGTGGGCAATGCGCTGTCGACGTGCATGATGGCGATAGAGGCCAAGACGATAGACTGCGGCATTGTGGTGGGCACGGAGAACAGGATGGTGGGCCCGGGATCGGACGGCGAGGTGAGCTTTGGCGCCGCGGCTGTGGCCATGGTTGTCGGCACGAAGAACACCATTGCGGATATCGAGGGCGTCGCTTCATACCGGACCCTCTTCCTTGACAGGTGGAGAAACGTCAAGGATCCCTGGGTCAGTAACCTCTTCGACCAGCGCTTCTTCCGGGACGACGGATATGCCAAGCACATTCAGGAAGCCACCAACGCCCTGCTGGCCAAGATCAACAAGAAGACGGCCGACTTCAAGATGGCCATATTCCCGCAGGTGGATGCCAGGGTGCCGGCTGGAGCAGGGAAGGTGCTCGGCATAAAGAACCTGTTCCCCGACCTCACTGGGGTCATCGGGGACGTCGGCGGAGTGTCGCCCTTCCTGTGCCTGACGGGGGCGCTCGATCAGGCAAAGCCCGGTGATAGGTTCCTGGTGGCGTCGTACGGATCAGGAATGGCCACCGCCTTCAGCATCGTAGCCAAAGAAGGCATAGAGAAGAGCAGGGGCAAGACGAAGAATCTGGAGAAGTACATCGCGCGCAAGTCCTACGTGGACTATCCCGCCTACCTGAGGCTGATGGGCAACCTGCGGCGCGTACCGTACTAGAGCCACGCATCCCACGCGACCGGCGTTCCCGCGAGCCGCCCCCCC
>JAUCPZ010000238.1 GCA_030372995.1 Dehalococcoidia bacterium | reverse complement strand
ATAAGAGACAGGGTTGATCTCCAGGAAGTAAGGTTTCTGCGTCTCCGTGTCGACCCTGAACTCCACCATGGCCACTCCGTGCCAGTTCAAATGCGTCAGGATGCGCCGGGCGTACTCCTCTGCCTCGGGGAAACTGATGCTGACTCTCTCCACACTGGTACCACCCGTCACGGGGAACTCCTTCAGTCTCAGGTGAGTGAACTGTGCCTTCAAGTGCCCATGGTCGAACAGCATTGAAACCCCGACGCCGGTGCCTCTTATGTACTCCTGTACGAGAGGGTATCTATCCGGCTCGAGGCCGAACTCGGCAATACTGCGATGGAAGATGTTGCTCAGTTCTGAGCCCGAACCGGCATACCCCAAGCCGATGGATCCCCTGCCTTTCCTCAGCTTCACTACTACTGGAAACTTGGCTTGGCTCGCGATATGCGGGATGTCATCCCCCTTTGTGGGGTACCAGGTCCTTGGAATGGGAATCCCAAGCTGGTCGGCCAGAGCAACGGACTGCGCCTTGTCATGAACCTTGAGGATGGTATCGGGGTCCATAACGGGAACGGCTATTCCCTGGTCTTCCATGACTGAACGGTGTTGGGCCAGGACATAGGTCTCTTCGTGGGAAGGAATCACCACGCTTGCCCCATGCTCTCTTGCCTTGAAAAGCAGACACTCGACGAAATCGGTGGGGCGCCGCATGGGGGAGGGGTAGAGAAAGTGCCCTTTGCAGTAGCGGGAGAAGAAGGACATGGCGGGGTATATGCTGTCCGCCGTGATGACGCGCACACCATGACGGGCCAAGCTTCGACTGGCGACTAGAGCAATCCTGTTCCTGGCATAAGTGACAATTGCTGTCACTTACTCGAGTCCCATCCTGAGTCTGATCGCTCTGAGTCCGTAGGAGAGGCCAGCCCTGAGGTACTTCGTTTTCGTCATGCCGTCCTGCCGGGGACTGTACTCAAACGGATACTCCTGCATCCGTAGGCCCCTCTTGAACCCTTTGTACAGCAGGGCGAAAGAGTAGTCCCCGTAACCGGTGAAGACGGTCTCCGACTCCAGCCCCTGCAACGTACTCCTCTTGGCAGCGAAGAACCCGCCTGTGAGATCCCTGATCGGTATTCCCAGGACCGTCCTGACGAACCAGTTCAATGCCCTGCTGCCCAGGCTGAGGTGTGGAGAGGCGACCATCTTCCCACCCGGAACGTACCTTGAGGCGATGGCGATGTCGGTGGAACCGCTGTCCACAGCAGCCACCAGCGTTGGGATCAGATCGCAATCATGGCTGAAATCGGCATCCATAACCACTATGGTGTCCCCGTCAGACTCCAGTATGCCGCGCTGCACGGCACTCCCCAATCCTCTGGCATCCGTCCGGATCACCGTCTTCAGCGACGGGTACTTGCGCCTCAGCGACAGGCAAAGCTGGCCCGTGCCGTCGGGGCTGTTGTCATCAATGACTACGACCTGCGGAGCGTCCTCCGGATGAACCTCATCCTGAACGGTCCCGTATATCCTGTCTATGAGGGGGGCGACGTTTCCCGCCTCGTTGTAGGTGGGGATCACGATCGATACTCTGCAGCTCACCTTTGTGCATTCCTCCTAGGCCGTAACCCTGCGCAGAGATGCCACTGACTCCACGATCTTGTCAACTTCCTCCCTACTGACGCCAGGGCCGCTGGGCAGGTTCAAGCCCTTTCGGCTGAGCTCTTCGGCCACCGGAAATCCTCCGGAGGCGCTATCTCGATATGGCGGCATGGCGTGAAGCGGATAGAACAGAGGCCGCGTCTCTATGCCGCAACCTTTTAAGGCATCGATGACCTCGTCTCTGCGCATACCAAGTCCGTCTTCCACCAAAATGGAGTACATCCAGTACACGCTTCTCGCCCAGGGCATCTCTGGTGGAAGGGTGATCCACCCGCGGTCTGCCAAGGCTCCGAAGCCTTCAGCATAGGACTGCGCCAACCGTCTTCTTCTTGCCACCAGTTCATCAAGCCTGTCAACCTGTGCGGTTCCTACTGCTGCCTGAAGGTTGGTCATCCGGTAGTTGAAGCCGACAACGTCGTACCAGTATCTCCTGTTCGGGTTCATGCCATGGTCTCTGAGTATCCTCATCTTCCCGGCCAGACCGTCGTCGTTGGTGAGGCACATGCCTCCTTCGCCGGTGCTGATTATCTTGTTTCCGAAGAAGGAGAAGCAGTTGATGTGGCCGAAGGAGCCGACCTTCCTGTCTTTGTACAATGCGCCGTGGGCCTCGGCGGCATCTTCGATCACGTAGAGGTTGTGGCGGCGGGCGATGCCCATGATGGCATCCATGTCACAGGGGTGGCCGTACAGGTGCACCGGTATAATGGCTCTCGTTTTCGAGGTGATACTACGCTCGATCTTGGACGGGTCAATGCACCAGTACCGCGGGTCGGAGTCCACGAAGATTGGCCTAGCATTGCAGTATGTCACGGCATTCGCCGTGGCGATGAACGTGAGCACAGGCACTATGACCTCGTCTCCCTTTCCTATGCCCAGCGCCTTGAGCGCCAAATGGAGAGCAACCGTTCCGTTGGCCGTCGCTATGCCGTGCCGCACCCCGCAGTACTGGGCGAACTTGTGCTCGAATTCGACGATGAATGGACCCTGGGAGCTGATCCAGCCGCTCCTGATCGCCTCTGTGGCATTATTCAGCTCCTCCTGGCCCAGCGAAGTCTCGGCGACGGGGATAACGGATCTCACTGTCATACGTGGAGCGACCTTGTCAGAATTCTAGCTTCGCTGGGATAGCTCGGGGCATCCCAGGGAAACGCCTCTCCTCTCCGGCACCTTTCCCAACGGCTCAGATCCTCCCTCACCATGATTTCTACGAGTTCGTCGAACTTCACACTCGGTTGCCATCCCAACTCTCGTCTGGCCTTGGAGGAGTCTCCCTGGAGGCATTCCACATCCAGGGGTCTGAGGAACCTCTCATCGACCTCAACGTACTTCTGCCAATCCAAGTCCACAACCTCGAACGCCTTCAGGGCAAACTCCTTGACTGAATGGGTCTCGCCAGTGCTGATCACGTAGTCACCCGGCTTGTCTTGCTGCAGCATTAGCCACATGCATTCCACGTACTCAGGCGCGTAGCCCCAGTCCCGCTTCGCCTCCAGGTTGCCCAGTAAGAGCCTGTCCTGCAAACCCAGTGATATCTTGGCGACCGCGTTCGAGATCTTCCGGGTCACGAATTCCAGCCCTCTGAGTGGCGACTCATGGTTAAAGAGAATGCCATTGCAGGCAAAGATGCCATAGCCCTCCCTGTATATCGTTGTCAGCCAGTAGCCGTACAGCTTGGCCGCCGCGTATGGGCTGGAAGGGTGGAACGGGGTCTGCTCATTCTGTGGGACGCAGTTTCCGTTTCCGTAGAGCTCGCTGGTTGACGCCTGATAAAACTTTATGGCCGGGTTGATCTCCCTGATGGATTCGAGGACTCTGGTGACTCCCAGCGCTGTTATCTCTCCCGCCCCGACCGGTTGATCGAAAGAAGCCCCCACAAAGCTCTGAGCTGCCAGATGGTAGACCTCGTCCGGCGCCGAGACGTTGATGGCGGACATCATTGACGATGAATCGACCAGGTCGGCTGGAATAAGGGTGACGCGGTCGAAGATGTCAAGATACTGGAGCCTCCAGAAATTGGGCGTTGACAGCCTGCGGTAGGTGCCGAAGACCCTGTACCCCTTGCTCAGTAGAAGCTGAGCAAGGTAGGCCCCATCCTGCCCCGTTATCCCTGTGATTAGTGCGTTCTTCACCTAAGGCTCCTTGGCAATGTCGTTCTGGCCCAGCTTCTCAGAGTGCTTCCACACCCAGAAATTGCTGGTCAGGAAGTTGACTGGTGTGGCGATCGCAATGGCGCACAGCGCAGAGACTATGTAGTACAGCCCGAACACTTCCGTGAGCAGTGTCAGTATGCCCAAGAACAAGCCGGCAGCTATGCCTGTGGTCAGCAGGAACTTGAACCAGCGTATCACTATGACTGAGAATCGAATGCCGCGAGACCTGTCGCGGAAAGTCCAGATCTGGTTCCATGCGAAGTTGTTTGTCACTGAAAGCACATGCGACAAGATGGCGGACATAACATAGAAGAGCCCTGCCACGTCAGTCAGCAACCAGAGGGTACCGACACTTACGAAGACACCGCTGAGACCAACCAGACAAAACTTGACCAGCCTGAGGATGTCCTGGCCTCTCAGGTCTCTGATGTGCATGTGCTCCGTGTTGGCTAGAGCCATCATCGCGAGTCGAGAACTGCGCGCTTCCGACGTATTGATCGTACCTTTACTATACTAGACGCTGCACTCAGGACAATGTTCCCGTATTATACAACTACGCCCGCTGATTCTCGATAGGTGCGTGGTCCTCATATCGGCCCTGTGAACGTAGTGCGGTGTGTTCTCATCCATTGCCATGCGCTCTCAATGATGGGCTCCAGTTTCGGATACCGGGGGTTCCAGCCCAGTTCCGACCTGGCGCGGCTCGAACTCGCGACCAGGACTGCCGGGTCTCCCTCGCGCCTGGGGCGGAGACGGACGGGAATGTCGATCCCGGTGACGTCTCGAGCGGCCTGAATCACTTCAAGCACCGAGTACCCCTGGCCGTTGCCCAGGTTGTATCCGCCGGCTTTCAGATCGTCGACTCTCTGGAGGGCCAGGACATGTGCCCGGGCGATATCGATGACGTGAACGTAATCGCGGATGCAACTGCCGTCGCGGGTAGGATAGTCCGTGCCAAAGACCGAGACGGGGGTGCCCGTCAGCGCGGCGCGCAGCACATTTGGTATAAGATGTGTCTCCGGGTTGTGTTGCTCACCGAGATGCTCGGTGGCGCCGGCGGCGTTGAAGTACCTAAGCGAGATGTGCTTCAGCCCGTAGGCTCTCCCATACCACTGCAGTATTTGCTCAAACATCAGTTTGGTCAGGCCGTACGAATTGATCGGGTTCTTGGGGTGGTCCTCCTCGATCGGAGCTGTCAAAGGCTCACCGTAGACTGCCGCACTTGAGGAAAAGACTATCCGGTTCACCTTGTGTCTGAGCATGGTGTCCAGCAGGTTGATCCCGCCAACAACGTTCGTATGGAAGTATCTCCGGGGGTCTGTGGTCGAATACTCGACTATGGTCTCGGCGGCCATATGCATCACGGCGTCGAAGCCTGACTGGCGGAAGGCTGAATCCAAGTCTTTGGAACTGCAGTAGTCAGATTCGATGAACTGCGCCTCCTTTGGCACGGCCTCCCGGTGGCCCTGCTGCAGATTATCCAGTACGGTTACGGCGTGGCCGGCTTTGAGGAGCGCATCGGCTACGACGCTACCAACATATCCGGCGCCGCCAGTGACTAGGACGTGCATGCATATGACCTCCGGTTGGAAAGTGACGCCATGTGACTTGGCCGCGCCGGCATGTCGGCCCCCGGACTCGAGGTAATGCTCACCTTGAACACGTCCGCCTTGCCTTGCGGGATGCCGGGGTCCCGAAGAGCGCCTTCTCTACCAGGCCGCAGATGATGTGACCAGCGAGCATGTGGCCCTCCTGTATACGGGGGGTGTTCGTGGAGGCTACTGACAGCGCATAGTTGGCGATCTCTTTGAGCCTCCCCCTGTCGCCGGTGAAGGCGACGGTGATGGCTCCCCGGCGGCTGGCCTCTTCCATGGCTTTGATCACGTTTGAGGACGTTCCGCTGGTGCTGAGACCTATCACCACATCGCCCTCGGCCACCAAGCCCTTCAATTGCCTGGCGAAGACCTCTTCGTAGCCGAAGTCATTCCCAATCGCCGTAAGGGCGGAGGTGTTGGTCGTGAGCGCGATGGCAGGCAGAGGGTCGCGGAACAGCGTGAATTTGCCGGACAGTTCGCAGGCTATGTGTTCAGCGTCAGCGGCGCTCCCGCCGTTCCCAAACAAGAGCACCTTTCTGCCGTGGCGGAAGGCTCTTATCATCTCGTCCGCTATCTGGACAATCACGTTGGTCTGGCTGGCGAGGCCGACGCACAAAGATGCGCTTTCCTCTATCTGCTTGGCGACTGTTGCTCTCTTGTCTCTCGTGGCGCTCAACTCTCGGTGACCTCCCAACTCTGCATTCCGCGAAGATCGAAGGTGAAGCCGACGATCTTGCCTCCCGCCCTTTCCAGCTTCTCGGCCACAATGTGCCACTTGTCGAACTCGCAAAGGAATAGGAGGTAGCCCCCGCCTCCAGCTCCCAGCAGCTTGCCGCCGATAGCCCCGTTCTTCCTGGCCAATTCATAGAGCTCATCGATGCGCGGGTCAGATATCTTGCTGGAAAGCCGCTTCTTGCAGCACCATGCTCGGTGCAAGAGGGAACCCAGTTCATTCAACTTACCGAGAAGCAGGGCGTTCTTCATATCGAAGGCCAATTGCTTGGTCTCCGCAAAGGCGCTAAGCACGTCTTCCCTGCCTTCGACGTAGCCGCTCACCTGGTCATCGAGAATGCCGGCGGATATCCTGGTACCTCCCGTGTAGCAGAGCATCAGCCGGTACTCGAGCTCGTTTATGGTGTCCCAGTCTATCCGGAGCGGGTTGACAATGGTAGTCTTGCCGAGGAACTCGATGAAGTTGAATCCACCAAAGGTGGCCGCATATTGGTCCTGCCGGCCCCCCTTAATGCCGGCTTGGACGCGCTCGATGCGGTAGGCCATCTCGGCGATGTCATAACCGGTCAACGGAAGCCTCAGCCACCGTTTGAAAGCCCCCACGATGGCCACAACGAGGGCGCTTGATGTTCCCAGCCCCGATCCCGGCGGGGCGTCGGTGTGGAGGAACAGATTGCATCCGCTGCTGACGCCCATCGCCTGGATGGCCGCCTTGACGAGGTCTAGATTGCCGTCGTACTTCAATTCCGAATTGACGCTGTAACTGGCCACAATGTCGTAGTCCAGCGACGTGACGCTGATTTGGTCATCATCTCTCGGCACCAGAGTGCAGTAGGCGTACTTGCCGATGGTGGTGCTCAGCACGGCCCCACCCTTTTCCTCAGGATATGGCGGGACGTCCGTGCCCCCACCGCCGAAACTGATCCTGAGGGGTGCCCGGCAGCGCACGGTCATGGCTCTTGCCTGCTCTTCATGATAGGGATCCTGGCAGAGGAACGCTCAGCAGCATCTTGAAGGAGCCATCCCACGGCTTCATAGAGATCCACCGCAACATGATCGCAGATGCCATTGATATCTTGAGGCTGCCCGGCCGCACTGCCGGTCAACAGGATGGTGCGGCACCCGGCGGCTTTGCCCGCTTCCACATCTTTAGGATCATCACCGATCATGTAGGACTGGTCAAGGGCAATCCCGATGTCGACGGCAGCTTTCACGATAAGCGTGGGCTTCGGCTTCCGGCACTCGCATTTGTCGTCCGGATGGTGGGGGCAGATGTATACTCCGTCGATGTGGGCGCCACCGTCCTTGAGCACCTCGATCATCTTCTGGTGGATCAGCGACAGCGTTTCATCTGTAAAATAGCCGCGTGCTACACCGGACTGGTTGGTAATGATTACCACCCGGTATCCCTCGTGGTTGAGTAGCTTGATCGCCTCTGCTACGCGAGGCAGGATCTCAAAGTCCTCCACTCGGCGACAGTAGTGGACGTCTCTGGCGATGGTACCATCCCTGTCCAGAAAGACGGCTCTGTGCAGGGTAGTCATTTGGATTTCAGCTCCTGAGACAGGAGGCTATGATGTGCCCCAGCATGAGGTGGACATCCTCCACCTGGTCAATACTGTCATCAGGGACGACAATGCAATGGTCGGCTTGGTTCTTCAACTCGCCTCCGTCGAACCCGGTCAAGCCGACTGTGATGGCTCCTGCAGATTTCGCCACTCTGATGCCGTTGAGAACGTTGCGAGAATTCCCGCTCGCGCTGATGCCGATGACAATGTCGCCCGGCTCTACTTGCTCTACCAATTGCTGGGCAAAGACTTCCTCGTATGAGGAATCGTTGGCCCAGGCGGAGATCAGGGGCATATTGTCGGTCAGCGCCACCACCCGCAGGCGGGGTCTTCCGTGTCCGTTTGTGCCTTTGCCTAGGTCGCACGCCAGATGAGAGGCCGTGGCAGCGCTGCCTCCGTTGCCGAATAGGAAGACGCGCTTCCTCTCTGCACGCGCCTGGCGTAGCAGGCCGACCACTAGTTCTATCTCGTTCAGCGGCAACTTGCCTAGTGTGCCCTGCACACAAGACAGGTAAGCGACAATTCTCTCGCTTGCCTCCGACCCCTGACCGGTATGCTCCAGGTTGGTCATCCCTCTCCTGAGCAACGCAATATCAAACCCCCAGCGCAGCCATTGGGAGCGCTGTTGGAGCGTGGCCTAGTCAGTTCCGCGCCGTAGAATATACTACACATAGATTGACGATGGCGTTGGACGGAAAGTTCCTTCAAAACTCCGCTGCCAGCCAAGAGAATATCTATTGGGACCCAGACTTGTCAATTGAGTCCGAATAGAGAGTGTGAGCTCCAGGTCCTGGTCTGGCAGGCTGATGCTTGATGAGGTAGAATCGCCCAAGGGTGAAGGGCTGTGGACAGATCGAGCTCTCTTGAGGTGTCGCACGATGTCTATCTTGTGGGTGGGGTGGATCTTTCTCACCCGTACGATTGCCTCGTGTATCTGGTGGACGGCGGGCAGGAGATGGTGCTCATCGACAGCGGCGCGGGGGAAGGCTATGAGCTGATAGTGGACAATATCAGAAGCCTGGGCCTGCAGCCCGAGAGAATAACAGGAGTCGTAGCTACCCATGCTCATATCGACCATATCGGTGCACTGTGGCAGTTCCAGCAGGAACTTGGCTCGAAGGTGATGGCGCATGAGCTGGATGCGAAGGCCATCGAGACCGGCGTCGGCTCAGGGGCGGAGTACTACGGAGTGGGTTACCGGACCTGCGAGGTCGACGTAGTGCTGAAGGGGAGCGGGGGAACTCTGCAGTGCGGCCGGCACAGCCTCAGGTGGATTCATATTCCCGGTCACACGCCGGGTTCGATTGCGGTCTACCTTGACATAGCAGGTAGAAGGGTACTCTTTGGCCAGGATATCCATGGTCCATACTTTCTGAAGGGATCGAACAAGGACCAGGCTAGGGCGTCTCTGCAACGGTTGATTGAGCTGGAAGCAGACGTGCTTTGCGAGGGGCATTTCGGCGTGTATGAGCCAAAGGAGGAGGTCCGAAGATACATCGACGGATACCGGCGTGGTCTGCAATGAATCTCTGGTTCTCGGGAGCAGGCACCTTTGTGCAGCGCGTCTCGGCGGCCATGCCGTGAACAGCTCGGGCTATGTCATCACGGCTGTCATGATCACCACGGCAGCTACGATCGGCGCAACCACCAGCGCGAAGAAGGCCACAGATGACACGAGCAGCGCCTTCGCTGGCTTCATGCGGTAGTTGTGCCGAATGGCCATTGTGCCCAGCACGAAGACCCACAGGCAGAGCAGAGGGAAGGCAACCTGATAGAAGGCGTTGGCATTGTCAGAAGCGAAGACGGCCCGCAGCATGACCAAAGGAGCGGAAAACAGTCCGGGAATGTAGGCGAAGCAGACGCCGCACAGGATGCCAACGAAGGTGCCTTGGCAGCGGAGAAGGAGGGCAAGGAAATGCACGAAAGCGGCCTGACAGCAGATCACTGTCAGGAAGAGCGCCACCCACGCGGGCAGCAATGCCCAGAGGCTCAAGGTGCCCTTTGGCTGGTCGAAAATAACCTCCGCGAGTTCGGGCGGGTTGGGAACAAGTACGAGACCGGTGACGACGCCCACGCAGGCGGCGGCAAACAGGGCAAAGCCAATAGGTCTGGTGTTTGTGATCTGCTCGACAGTGCCTGACGGAGATAGCACCACCCCGCTCAGGGTGTCCAGGGCCTTAAGGACGGTCTTCAACAGCGTCTCGCTCAACAAGTATGCAGACATTGTACTCCATGACCTTGCGGAGCAGAAAGCGTATCGGCCTGCGAGGGGCAATTCGATAAATCAGAGACCGGTGCTGATCAAAGATGAATTCAACGTTTGTTGACTTCGAAATGAGCTTTGTCATATACTTGATGCCCAGTTGCCCGAGTGGCGCAACGGTAGCGCAACCGATTTGTAATCGGTAGGTTAGCGGGTTCGAATCCCCTCTCGGGCTACGGAGGGGTGGGTGAGCGGCTAATACCAACAGACTGTAAATCTGTCGCCTAACGGCTTCGCAGGTTCGAATCCTGCCCCCTCCAGTTTAAGTATGCTAGAATTGAAGGAGTGCCCACATAGCTCAGTAGGTAGAGCACGCCCTTGGTAAGGGCGAGGTCACCCGTTCGAGCCGGGTTGTGGGCTCAGAGTAAGAGGAGGCGTTAAATGGCAAAGAAGAAGTACGAGCGGACGAAGCCCCATGTCAATGTCGGCACCATTGGTCATGTGGACCACGGGAAGACGACATTGACGTCGGCCATCACTAAGGTGCTGGCCACTCAAGGCAAGGCTCAGTATCGTGCGTACGATTCCATTGACAACGCCCCCGAAGAAAAGGCCAGGGGTCTGACTATCCAGATCGCTCACATTGAATACGAGACCGACAAGCGGCACTACGCTCATGTAGACTGCCCGGGGCATGCTGACTACATCAAGAACATGATTACGGGCGCTGCCCAGATGGATGGTGCGATTCTGGTAGTCAGTGCCTTTGATGGACCGATGCCTCAGACGAGAGAGCACATCCTCCTGGCACGCCAGGTGCAGGTTCCTTACATTCTGGTGGCGCTGAACAAGATAGACATGATGGAGGATCCGGAGTTGCTGGATCTGGTGGAGTTGGAGGTCAGAGAGCTTCTGACGAAGTACCAGTTCCCCGGCGACAAGGCACCGGTCATCAGGGTCAGTGCTCTGAAGGCCGGCGAGTGCGGTTGCGGCAAGAGAGAGTGCCAGTGGTGCGGTGGCATATGGAAGCTGATGGATGCGGTGGACACCTATATCCCCGAGCCCAAGAGGGACAAGGACAAGCCCTTCCTGATGGCTGTCGAGGACGTCTTCAGCATCAAAGGCCGTGGAACGGTGCCGACCGGCCGTGTGGAACGGGGCGTCATCAAGCCAGGAGATGAGATCGAAATAGTCGGTCTGGGGCCGACCAAGAAGACCGTGGCCACCAGTCTGGAGATGTTCCATAAGACGCTGGATTATGCAGAGCCGGGTGATGCTGTCGGGGTGCTGCTGCGGGGAGTGGAGCGGGAAGACATTCAAAGGGGCCAGGTGCTGGCTGCGCCGGGTTCTATTACGCCGCACACCTGCGCTGAAGCCGAGGTCTATGTTCTCAGCAAGGAAGAGGGCGGCCGACACACACCGTTCTTCAATGGGTACAAGCCGCAGTTCTACATCCGCACGACCGATGTGACGGGTTCCATCGAGCTACCGCCGGGTGTGGAGATGGCTATGCCAGGCGACAACGTGAAGATGAAGATCAAGCTGATCACTCCAGTGGCCATGGATGAAGGGTTGAGGTTCGCCATCAGGGAAGGTGGCAGAACCGTCGGCTCCGGAGTGATAACCAAGATCATTGAGTAGGGATGGTAAGTGGCGAAGAAGTCAGATGTCAGGGGCGTGATATACCTTGCCTGCACCGAGTGTAAAGAAAGGACCTACACCACCAGCAAGAACCGCAAGAACGACTCTCAGCGGCTGGAACTGAAGAAGTACTGCCCACGCTGCAGAGCTCAAACTCTGCACAAGGAGACCAAGTAGTGGTCGCCAGGAAGGCCAGCACTCCCAAGCGTCGGCTCCCCGGTTTCGGATTCATCGGAGACATCATCGGAGAACTGCGCAAGGTGACCTGGCCGACAAGGCAGGAAGCGATAAGATTGACGGTGATGGTTCTGATTGTGTGTGCCGTCGTTGGCGTCATACTGGCCCTTCTCGACTATGGATTCGGGCGTCTGATCCAGGACGTGATTCTGAAGCGATAGGCCATGGAAGAGAAAGACAAGAAGTGGTACATGGTGCACACCTATACCGGGCACGAGAACCAGGTTGAGGTGAACCTGAGGCAGCGCATCAAGTCAATGGGAGCGGAGGGCGAGATATTTGACGTACTCGTGCCGAACGTTGAGGAAATAGAGATCAAGGAAGGCCAGCGGCGGACCGTTTCCAAGAAGCTCTTTCCGGGCTATGTCTTGGTGCAGATGCGGATGAGCGATAAGAACTGGGCCATTGTCAGGAATACCCCGGGTGTCACCAGTTTCGTGAGTACGCAGGATGAACAGGGGAAGCTGATCCCGGCTGCATTGGATCAGAAAGAAGTGGACGCGATACTGGAACGGATCAAGGCCGGAGCGCCTCAGGTGAAGGTTGGTCTGAGCAAGGGCCAGAGTGTCCGAATAGTCGATGGTCCTTTCATTGATTTCGCTGGCGTGATTGATGAGATCAATCCCGAGAAGGGGAAGGTGAAGGTGCTGGTTTCGTTCTTTGGGCGGGAAACGCCTGTCGAGCTTGATTTTCTGCAGATAGAGAAGTTGTAGAGATGGCAAAGAAGGTAAAAGCAATAGTCAAGATCGCGTTGCCGGCGGGAAAGGCGACGCCGGCTCCTCCCATAGGTCCTGCCCTAGGGCAACACGGTGCCAACATCATGGCCTTCTGCAAGGAATACAACGAGCGGACGGCGTCACAAGAAGGCAGCATAATCCCTGTGGAGATTACGATATATGATGACCGGAGCTTCACTTTCACGCTGAAGACGCCTCCGGCGGCGGATCTCCTGAGGAAGGCATTGGGGGTGGAGGCTGGCAGCGGGGCCCCCAGAACAAAGCCGGTCGGTAAGATCTCGCGGGACAAGGTGCGCGAGATCGCCAAGATCAAGATGAAGGATCTCAATGCGAGCGACCTCGAAGCAGCCACCAAGATGGTTGAGGGCACAGCACGCAGCATGGGAATTGAGGTTGAGTAGTCAATGGCAAGTCACGGTAAGAAGTACCAGGAAGCCGTAAAGCAGATCGATCCCAAGAAGCTCTATACGCTGGCGGAGGCAGTTGAGCTGGCGAAGAAGACTGCCTATGCCAAATTCGACGAGACAGTGGAATTGCACTTCCGTATGAATCTCGACCAGCGCGCCGCAGATCAGCAGATCCGGGGCATTGCACTGCTGCCGCACGGTCTGGGCAAGAAGATTCGCGTGCTGGTCTTCGCTCAGGGAGAGGCGGCGAAGATCGCCGAGGAGGCCGGCGCAGATACCGTTGGGGCGGAAGACCTGATCAAGAAGATCGAAGAAGGGTGGTTGGAGTTCGACGTGGCTATTGCCACACCCGATATGATGGGCAAGATCGGGAAGCTGGGAAAGATCCTGGGCCGCAAGGGCCTGATGCCGAATCCCAAGGTGGGGACAGTAGTCAGCCAGGCTGATCTGCCGCGAGTCATCAGGGATTCGCGGAAGGGACGATCGGAGTTCAGGCTGGATCGTACAGGTAATGTGCACATGACCGTGGGGAAGGCCAGCTTCGAGCCGAGGCAGTTGGAGGAAAACTTGGCCGCCGCCATTGAGGCCGTGGTGAAAGCCAGGCCAAGCGGTGCAAAGGGCCAGTACATAAAGAGTGCCACAGTCACTACCTCTATGGGACCTGGGATTCCTCTAGACCTGAGGGCTGTCGGGGCGGCAGCTTAAGGGGATGATGGAATCAGACAGAATACCGCGTCCTTATCGAGGCGCCATCGCAGCGCCGCCAGAGAGCCGCTTTTCTAGTAATCCAGCACCGATGTCCGTGTGCCCATTACTGGCACAGGTCACGCCGGTGAATGTGTTAGATTCGCTAGGGAGGACAACGTTATGGTAGGCATAGTCTCGTTTGGAGCTTATGTTCCCATCTACAGGCTGAGCCGGGAGGCCATCGGGCAGATGTGGAACAAGGGCGTCGGCAAAGGGGAGAAGGCTGTCGCCAATGCCGACGAAGACAGCGTCACCATGGGCGTTGAGGCGGTCATCGACTGCCTGCGCGGCATGGACCGCAATCAGGTGGATGGGTTGTATTTTGCCACGAACTCTCCCCCCTACATTGAGAAGCAGTCGGCCAGTATAATCCGGGCGGCCGCCGATCTGCGAGAGGACATCCTGACCTTCGATGTGGCGCACTCCCTGCGGGGTGCCGGATCGGCCATGAAGGCGGCAGCGGATGCGGTGAAGGCCGGCAGCGCCAAGAAGGTCCTGGTGGCAGCGTCCGAGCGCCGCATACCTCCTCCCAACTCCGATTTTGAGCTGCAGTTTGGCGACGGCGCGGCGGCCTTCCTCATTGGCGACACTGACGTGGCGGCCGAGCTGGAGGGCAGCTACCACCTGACCGCCGAGTTCATTGACACTTGGAGGAAGCCGGAAGACACGTATGTTCTGACCTGGGAAGACCGTTTCATCCGGGACGAAGCATACATGAAGATGATTCCCCAAGCTGTGGATGGCCTGCTCAAGAAGCTGAACCTGACCCCCAAGGACATCACCAAAGCCGCCTTCTATGCCGCGGACAGCCGCACGCACACGGCGATAGCCGGGGCCATGAGACTAGACCCCAAGACACAGGTGCAGAACCCGCTTCTGGATAACTTAGGCAACACCGGCGCTGCGCTGGCCCCCATGATACTGGCGGCAGCGCTGGAAGAAGCCAAAGCCGGTGACAGGATCCTGTTTGCCACCTATGGCGACGGTGCCGACGCCTTCATGTTCAGGGTCACAGAGCAGATCGAGAAGATCAGAGACAGGAGGGGCATCAAGCGGCACGTAGCGTCGAAGATGATGCTGCCCAACTATGGCAAGTACGTGGAGATCCGGGAGCTGATGGAGTGGGAGTCGCCTCGCCGCGGGGCGCGGCGGTCATCCCTGCCGGTGCTCTGGCGCGAGAGGAAAATGCTCTACGCACTGTACGGCCAGAAGTGCCGGTCATGCGGGAACATTCAATACCCCAGGCAAAGGATCTGCATCTACTGCCAGGCCAAGGACAACTTCGATCCGATCAGGCTCTCGGACAAGACCGGCAAGGTATTCACTTTCAGCATGGACCAACGCGCGCAAGAGATCGTACTGCCCAAGGTGTTCACTGTGGTCAATCTCGACGGCGGTGGCCGCTTCTACAGCGTTATGACGGACCGCGACACCAGCAAGATAACGGTTGGCATGCCTGTGGAGATGACCTTCCGGATACAGATGGGCCCGTCGGGGAATCTGCCTCTTGAGGGTTCAGGGTTATACAACTACTTCTGGCGAGTCCGCCCAATAAGGTGCTAAGGAGAGTCAGCAATGGAAAGCTTGAAGGACAAAGTAGCCATCGTCGGCATGGGGTGCACTGCTTTCGGTGAGTTCTGGCACATGGATACTGTGGACCTCATAGTGGAGGCGGCGGAAGAAGCCTTCCAGGATGCAGGTGTGACGGCAAAGGACATACAGGCGGCCTGGGTCGGCTACACCGTATCTGACACTGCGATGACCGGCATAATCCTCTCCAGTGCCCTGCAGCTCCAGTTCATACCAGTGACCCGCGTGGAGAACGCCTGCGGCACTGGAGCGGAGACGTTCAGGGGCGCGGCTCTCGGCTTGGCTTCGAAGACATATGACCTGGTGCTCGCGCTGGGTTTCGAGAAGATGAAGGACGCCGGATTTGGCGGCATTGGACAGGCTTGGCCGGGCAAGTGGCATCCGGTCTACGGGGCGGCACCGGAGGTTGGGGGAGCGGTTGGCCGGTATGCGCTGGCGGCCACGAAGTACTTCTCGACGTACGGGTTGAGCCCGGAAGAGGGCAAGAGGATGCTGGCCAAGGTCTCGGTGAAAGCCCATTACAATGGGTCACGCAACCCCAAGGCCATGCTGCGGAACCGCATTACCATCGAGCAGGTCATGAATGCGCCTATCATCGCCTGGCCGCTGGGACTCTTTGACTGCTGCGGCATCTGCGACGGAGCGTCGGCGGCCGTTATGTGCCGCACGGAGGACGCGAAGCGATACCGCCCCAACGGCGACTATATCACCATCAAAGCGTCAGCCATCGCGTGCGGGCCCGGCTGGGGCAAGGAGAGAACAGACTACGGATACACCGTTTGGGAGGAGACGGAGGCGGCGGCGAAGCAGGCCTATGCCATGGCGGGCATCAAGAATCCACGGAAGGAACTGAGCCTGGCTGAGATCCACGACTGCTTCTCTATCGCAGAGGTGATCGCGGCAGAGTCAATGCACCTGTGTGAGAAAGGCCATGCTAAAGATGATATCGAGTCCGGCGCGTGGGAGCAGAACGGAGAGATACCGGTGAATATTAGCGGCGGGCTCAAAGCCTTCGGGCATCCGGCTGGTGCTTCCGGTGGCCGGGAAGTCTATGAATTCTACAAGCAGTTCCAGGGGAAGGCTGAGGAGCCGTCGCGGCAGTTGAAGGACGTCAAGATGGGCCTGGCGCATAACCAGGGAGGTCATCCAGGTAACTTCGTGGCAGGGATCACCATTGTCGGGGAGCCGCCATCCAGGTAGGAGAAGACGGCCAAGCCTATTTGTGATACAATCTATTGTTGCTGAAGACAGCAGGCGCCGAAAAGGCTTAATGCGGTGAGCACGCCTGCCGAGGCGATATGAACAGATAGCTGTCGGTTCATAGGAGCCCCGGGGCGGTGTGTTCCGGGGCTTTCTCGTTAAGGAAGAGTTGCGTCAGGTCCTGTGAAGGCGGACTGACAGCAAAGGAAGAGCGATGAAGAAGGACAAGAAGCAAGAGGCGGTCAAGACAGCCGAGAAGGTAATTGGCGAGGCCAAAGTAGCCGTGGTCACCGATTACCGGGGCATGAATGTGGCGGAAATGAACAAGCTGCGCCGGAAACTTAAGGAATCCGGCGTTGATTACCGGGTGGTCAAGAACAACCTGGCGGCCATTGCGGCGAAGAATGTGGGCAAGGAGGGTCTGAAGGAGCTCCTTGTTGGGCCTTCGGCGGTGGCGTTCGGTTATACGGACGAAATCGCGCCGGCCAAGGTGCTTGCCGAGTATATCCGGACCACAAAGCCGCCTCTGACCATCAGGGGTGCTTTGCTGCAGACCAGGGTTCTAACTGCGGATGAGGTGGCTGCATTGGCGTTGATGCCGCCTAGGGAGCAGTTGGTGGCCAAGCTGGTAGGACAGATCAAGTCGCCTTTGTACTCGCTGGTGACTGTGCTCAACGGCAACCTTGCGGGGTTGGCGCGTGTCTTGCAGGCGAGGATGCAACAATTGGAAGGAGGTTCGAAGTAATGACGAAAGAAGAGATTATCGCTGCTATCAAAGGCATGACGGTTATGGAGCTCGCAGAGCTGGTCAAGGCTCTGGAGACAGAATTTGGTGTCAGCGCGGCGGCGGTGGCGGTAGCCGCTCCGGCAGCGGCGGCTGGTCCGGCGGCTGGTCCGGCGGCGGCAGCTCCGGCCGAAGAGCAGACGGCGTTCACGGTTATCCTGAAGGAGATCGGCGCCAACAAGATCAACGTTATCAAGGCGGTTCGAGAAGTGACCACGCTGGGCCTGAAGGAGGCAAAGGAGCTTGTTGAAGCGGCTCCGAAGCCGGTGAAGGAGGGCGTGTCTAAGGAAGAAGCCAACAACGTGTTGGCGAAGCTGACAGCGGCAGGCGCTGTTGCCGAAATCAAGTAGCAGCTTGAACCACTGACAGTACTGGATCTATCGGCGGGGCCTTTTCCGGGAAGGAAGGCTCCGCTTTGCTTTGGGATCGCAGCGCCGGGGCGGGGAGCCTACATGGTAGCTACCTCGAGGGGTACTCCAGGACAACCACCTTGGTCTCGGGCGGCACGTTGGACTTGGTTACGGTCAGCTTTGGCTGCGGTGCGACTTCCCTCAACCCCATCCCGGCCGTGAACTTCTCCAGAGGCTCAAGCCAGTTCGTGACCTTGGTCTGGTAGTGCATCGGCACCACTATCTTCGGGTTGAGCAGCCTTATTATCTCCGCGGCCGCTTTCGCGTCGATGGTAGAAACGCCGCCCACGGGCGTGAACAGCACGTCAACCCCGCTCAATTCCTCGATCTGCTTGGAAGACGGCGCGTGGCCGAGGTCGCCGAGGTGACATAATCTCAGGTCCTCCATCTCCATCAGATAGACCGTGTTTCTCCCGCGGTTGGCGCCCTGCGCTGCGTCGTGGAAGGTGGGGAATCCGATGATGAAGACGTTCTTTATCTCGTACTCACCCGGGCGGTAGACCAGTTTGGGATTACCATCGACGGTGGCGGGATTGTTGTGGCCGGGGTGAGCGTGGCTGATGGTCACGATGTTGGCGGACGGCTTGGGCCAAGGGTATTTCAGCGCGCTACCGTACGGATCCGTGACGATAGCGGCTTCTTTGCCCTTGATGCGGAAAGAGGAATGGCCGAGCCAGGTGATATCCATCAGCGTCTGTCTTCTCTCTGGGACTCTTTAGGCAGGATGGCGGCTGCTGCCGCAGCTACGAGCGCGGCCTTGAGCGCATCGCCGGCCAGGAATGGCAAGACTCCCATTCGCATGGTCTCTTCGAAACCGGTGTGAAGCGTCACAGCCAGGTAGGAAGCTCCTATGACCAAGATGAGAATCATACCGCTCAGCATCAGCCAAAGTTGTCCCCAGAAACCGCGCAGAGAGACGTGCCTTTCGGTCAAGCGGCCGATGAAGAAGGCGACTACCACGAACGCGAACAGGTAACCGAGGGTGGGGGAATGAGCAAGGTACTGCCAGCCGCCCTCTCCACCCTGGAACCAGGGTACTCCACAGGCCCCGATAGCGAGATAGAGAACCATGCTGAGAGCGCCGAACCATGAACCCAACATGACACCGCTGGCGAGCACGGCGAAATTCTGGCCCGTGATGGGCACCGGCGTGAAGCCCAGAGGGATTCTGACCTGGGCCAGCAGGCCCGTCAGGCAGGCCATGCCCAGCGCCAGGGCGATCTTCCTGGGAACGCTCAGTTCATTGCGCCACTCGAAAGCGTTGTATCTCCAGTCACGGTATCTCTCAACATAGGTGCTGACTGCCATGCCGCGTCCTCCTGATGATGGAGAAAAGTATATGAGAAGCGCCTGTACGAGTCAAACGTGCCCGGAGCGCCAGGTCCCGTCCGGCGTTTCAAGGTTAGTCCCATTTGAAGAACCTGATCGTGATGCCGAGGCAGACGGCGGTCCAGGCTGCCAACACCGCGATGTCTGTGGTCATGGAGTGCACAGGAGTGCCGTCCACCATGATCTGCCGCAGGGCGTCGTTGAGGTAGGTGAGCGGGAGAGCCTTGATCAGAGGCTCGATAAAGGAAGGCATGCTGGTGATCTCGAAGAAAGTGCCGGAGAGAAACATCATGGGCATCGCAACAACATTAATGATGGGGATCGCGGCCTCCTCAGTCTTCACGAACGCCGCCATTAGGTAGCCCAGACTGGTGAAGACGAGAGACCCCAGCACAACTACTCCGCAGAGACTGAACCAGTTGCCCACCATCTGCACGTCGAAGACGAGACTCCCCACTAGAATGATCAGGGCTGCGGTGAGAAGGACCAGTATCATCCGGAATGCCAGGTCGCCGAAGATCAGCATCGACCGACGCAAAGGAGTGGCGCCCAACCGCTTGATGATATGTGCCTGCCTCTGCTGAATGATAGGCAGGCCTCCGTAGATGCCGCTGAACATCAAGGACATGCCAAGCACGCCCGGCACTAGGTAGTCAATGTACCGCAGCTCGCGGGACTGGACAGTCTCCTCGTCCAGTGTGATCAGCGGAGTGGTGCCCTGGAGGTACTGGTTTAGGCCGTTGACTACCTGGTTGAGAACGGGGACCAGTATCTGTTGGTTGGAAATCCGGGCAGGGTCGTAGTATATCTGGATGGTTGTCGGCTGTCCCAAGGCCAGCGAGGCGTCCATGGCAGCAGGGATGACCATGATACCATCCAGTTTGCCGTCTTCGAGCAACCGCATCATGTCGTCGAAGGGCCCGCTTTCAAGGCGGAATAGCCTGTCGCCTGAATCCAGCGTGACGTTGTCCAGGGCGAAGGTGATAATGGCGGCGCTTTGCGGAGAACCCTGGTCCACCAGTGCTATGTCGAACCGCCGTGCACCCTCGCTCCGGAAGGCCCAGCCGAAGAGCAGGATAAACATGATGGGAAAGATGAACGTGAAGAAGAGGGCACCGCGGTCCCTGACGAACTGCCTGTAGTACGAAACGAAAACGGCGCCAAAAGCTCTCAATCTCGTATCCTCTTACCGGTGAGCTTCAGGAAGACGTCCTCCAGGGTCGCCTGGCGAACTGAGAGCTCGGCGATCTCGGTTGACCGCCGCGACGCCATCTGGAGCAGCCCGGATATCGCCGAGGGGATATTGTTGGTGTAAACGATGACGTCATCATCCTCCCGGATCACCTTGGAGATGTCCGGAAGGGCAGTCAAGACTTCGTCGCCGGGATAGTCCTTCATCTTGAACTGGATGGCGCTCTCCCTAATATGGGATTCGATGAGTCGCTGCGGGCTGTCAAGGGCGATGATCTTCCCATAGTCCATGATGGCGATGCGGTCGCAGAGCCGCTGTGCCTCCTCCATGTAGTGGGTTGTCAGCACTACCGTCTTTCTGGCGCGGCGGAAGGTCTCGATCACGTCCCACATGGCACGCCGCGCCTGAGGGTCCAGACCAGTGGTGGGTTCGTCAAGGAAGATTATCTCCGGGTCGTTGACAAAGGCTAAAGATACCGAGAGGCGCTGCTGCTGGCCTCCAGAGAGATTCTTGAAGAGAGTGTCCCGGCTTGCCTGTAGGGAGGCCAGTTCGACTATGCGCGATGTCGGGACTGACTTTCGGTAGAGGCTGCGGAAGAAACGGATTGTTTCCCGCACTGTGAGGCTGGGAAAGAGGGCCGGGCTCTGTGGCTGAATGCCGATCCGCTCCTTCACTGCCCTGGAGTCTCTCGCTACATCGATGCCCAGCACGATGGCCGAACCGCTGTCGGCAGATCGCAGGCCTTCGATGATCTCGACAGTGGTAGTCTTGCCGGCGCCATTTGGGCCGAGCATGCCGAACACTTCGCCGCGGGACACGTCAAAGCTGATCTGGTCGACCGCCTTAACAGTGCCGTAGGACTTGACGAGGTTATTGACCTCAATGACCTTGTCAGTTGACCCGCTCATACTCTTCCATGGGTCGTTCCGCCGTTGGGGCCCTGTTGTCTTCTCTGCACCAACAGCGGACCGATTTAAGACAGTGTACAGCAAGAGGTCATTCGGAGGATAGTTGAATGAAGCATCTGTTTGCCAGACAAGGCGGTTCCTAGCTGCCGTCGTTGCTCCAGGCGGATTCACCTATAAGCGGTACCCAGCGGCACGGTCCAAGGTCCTGGGTGGTGGTGCCGTGCTCCTTCTTGACCACCTTGAGGAGATTCTGTTCATAGCGTGAACCTACGGGAATGACCAGCCGGCCGCCGATGGCAAGCTGGTCCAGAAGGTCTTTCGGCACTGAAGGTGCGCCGGCGCTGACCACAATCGCATCGTACGGAGCCTTGAGCGGCCAGCCCAGTCTCGCCTCGGCGAGGTGCACCTCCACATTGGTGTAGCCCAGCTTCCTCAGCGTTTCAGCAGCCTTGTCGGCCAGGTCGCGGTGACGCTCGACCGTCACCACCCAGCGAGCCAGTTCGGCCAGTATGGCGGCCTGGTAGCCGCTGCCCGTGCCTACCTCGAGAACGTTCTCGTCACCCTCCAGCTCCAGCGCCTCGGTCATCATGGCCACAATGAGGGGTTGAGAGATCGTCTGCCCGTGACCGATGGGGAGGGGGCGGTCCTCGTATGCGGCGCCCCAGTAACTGGTGGGGACGAACATCTCTCTGGGTACACGCGCCATCGCCGTCAGTACCCGCTCGTCCCTCACCTCGCGGCGCAGGTGCTCGATGAGTTCATGTCGCGCCAGGGAGAAGTCGGTGGCCAACGTCCCATCCTCCGGTTCTGCGTAGATTGTAGTTCATGAGGAGAATTCCGTCCAGAACTGACGATCGGCAGTGCGGACGATTGACCAACTGCAGCTCATGTCAGCAGTGGAGGCATCCTGGGCGGTGTCCTCCGATTGGGCGGATCAGGAGACGAGGGGGGGCGCAGAATCGTTGAGGGAGGTCTTTGAACTGGGCTGCGGGAGGACGATGCGGGTCAGCAGGGGGTGCGACTCCTGTTTCCGGTGATGATCGAGTGACATCTGGCGCGGGTGCGCAGGGATTGAGGTTCTCGTGCACATGAACTATAATCCCATCACTGAGCGTGCTGCGCGGGGTCCTGCAGCGGGCTGCGGCGAAAAGAGGCCGGCCCACCGTTTTGGAGTCAAGGAGGCAGAGCGTTGAACAAGAAGACGGTGAGGGATGTTGATGTCACGGGCAAGAGAGTGCTGGTGCGCGTTGACTTCAATGTCCCTCAGGACAAGAAGACCGGGGAAATCACGGATGATACGCGAATCAGGGCCGCATTACCCACTATCAGGTACCTCATAGAGCACAAGGCGAAGGTTATTCTCTGCTCGCACCTGGGGCGTCCCAAAGGTGTGACGCCGGAGTTGAGTCTGAAGCCAGTGGCGCAACGGCTGAGCAAACTGCTGGGACAGCCAGTGCAAATCGCCGGGGATTGCGTGGGCCCCAGGGCAGAGGGCCTGGCAGCAGCGCTCCAAGAAGGCGAAGTCCTGCTTCTGGAGAACCTTCGTTTCCATGAGGAGGAAGAGAAGAACGATCCTGGTTTTGCTAAAGCGCTGGCCTCTCTGGCGGACGTGTATGTGAACGATGCGTTCGGCACGGCGCACCGCGCGCATGCATCGACCGCCGGCGTGGCGAAATACCTGCCGGCAGTGGCGGGATTCCTGATGGAGAAGGAGCTGGAATATCTGGGCAGGGCGCTGGCGGACCCCAAACGCCCCTTTGCCATGGTCGTCGGCGGTGCCAAGGTGAGTGACAAGATTACGATGCTGGAGAACATCTTGCCCAAGGTGGATGCTCTGCTCATTGGGGGCGGCATGGCGAATACCTTCCTGAAGGCGCAGGGCTACGATGTGGGCAAGTCGAAGGTGGAGAACGAGCACCTGGAGTTTGCCGCCCGACTGACCGCTCAGGCCAAGGAAAAGGGTATCGACCTGCTCTTGCCCGTCGATGCAGTGGTTGCCGAGAAGTTTGAGGCGGAGTCGCCAAACAAGACAGTCAATGTGGACGAGGTGCCTAAGGATTGGCAGATTCTGGACATCGGCCCGCGGACAGTGAAGCAGTTCAGCGAGGAGCTGCAGAAATGCCGCACGGTCGTCTGGAACGGCCCGGTGGGCGTTTTCGAGTTCCCGGCCTTTGCCAGGGGCACGCAGGCTATTGCGTCAGTCTTGGCGAGGATCGATGCGACGACCATCATTGGAGGAGGAGATACTGCTGCCGCTGTGGAGCGGCAGGGCCTGGCTGACAAGATGACGCATGTTTCCACCGGCGGCGGGGCATCACTGGAATTCCTCGAAGGGAAGACACTGCCGGGCGTCGCTGCTCTTCTCGACAGGTGAGCGATGGACAGAATGAACCAGGTAAGTCAGCTAGCGGTATCGTCCCCAGGCAAGATCGTGCTTGTCGTGTTGGATGGGCTGGGGGGGTTACCCCATCCGGAGACAGGCAAGACAGAACTAGAGACCGCCAGAACGCCGCATCTGGACAGGCTGGCCAAGGAGGGAATCTGCGGCATGTCGGAGCCACTTGGTGCCGGCTTGACGCCGGGGAGCGGCCCTGGCCACTTGGCGCTCTTCGGCTACGATCCGTTTGCTTTCACCATCGGCAGGGGCATCTTGGAGGCCCTCGGCATAGACTTCCCGCTGGAGAAAGGGGATATCGCGGCGCGGGGCAATTTCTGCACTATCGATGCAAAGGGTGCCATCACCGACCGGCGGGCAGGACGCATATCGACCGAGGTCTGCACCAGGCTGTGTGAAGAGCTGAGCCGGATCGGTTTCCAGGGCATGAAGGTCTTCGTGGCGCCGGTGGAAGGCCATCGCTTCCTCCTGGTGCTGAGGGGAGCGGGACTTAGTCCGGACTTGGCCGATTCCGATCCCCAGCAGGTGGGCGTGCCTCCGAAGGAGGTGGTGGCGCTGAGCCGCGAGGCCGAGGCTACGGCCGCCGTGGTCAACAGTTGGATAAGTAAGGCGCGCGGCGTGCTGGCGGACCATCATCCGGCTAACATGGTGGTGCTGCGTGGATTTGCCCGGCTGCCTCACCTGCCATCCATGGGCGAGCTGTACAAGCTGAACCCGGTGGCCATAGCCACGTATCCAATGTACCGCGGGCTGGCGAGGCTGGTGGGTATGAAGGTGGTAGACTGCGGAAGATCGGTCAGAGAGCAGTTTGACACTTTGGCGAAGTATTATGCCGGGCACGACTTCCTTTTCGTTCACATCAAGAGGACGGACACGGCTGGCGAGGACGGCGACTTCAAGCGGAAGGTGGAGGCGATAGAAGAGGTGGACGGCGCCATGCCGCAGGTGATGGATCTTAAGCCGGATGTTATCGCGGTGACAGGGGATCACTCAACGCCGGCGGCGATGAAGGCTCACAGCTGGCACCCCGTTCCGTTTGTTCTGCATTCACCGCTTTGCCGACCGGACGATGTCATGGAGTTTTCGGAGCGGGCATGCTCCAAAGGAGCGCTGGGGAGATTCCCGGCGCTGGATATCATGCCCCTGGCACTGGCTCACGCACAGAAGCTGACCAAGTACGGCGCCTGATGAGAGGAGGGGACATGCGGTTACCGATCATAGCCGGAAACTGGAAGATGAACACGACCGTCGAGGAAGCGGTGGCTCTGGTCCGCGACGTGCTGGGTGGCCTGGAGGACATCAGTGGTGTGGAAAAGGTCGTCTGCCCGCCCTTCGTTTCTCTGGCTCAGGTGAAGCCGGTGCTGGAGAAGTCATCGGTGAAGCTGGGGGCGCAGAATCTGCACTTCGAGGAAAAGGGGGCCTACACGGGAGAAGTATCGCCTGTCATGTTGGCTCATCTGTGCGAGTACGTCATTGTGGGCCACTCGGAGAGGCGGCAGTACTTCGGAGAGACTGATGAGATCGTGAACCGGAAGGTCAAGGCGGCACTCAAGTTCAACCTGAAGCCCATCATGTGCGTGGGAGAGACTCTGGCGGAGAACGAAGCGGGTAAGACCGAAGAGGTCGTCACCAGGCAGGTGAGGAGGGGGCTGGAGGGGGTGGACAAGGTGGACGGCCTCGTCATTGCCTACGAACCGGTCTGGGCCATAGGCACGGGCAAGGCAGCTACTGGCAAGCAGGCCAATGCTACTATCGGCCTAATAAGGCGGACGGTCCGGGAGCTCTACGGCGAGGACGTTGCGCAGGGACTGCGCATCCAGTATGGAGGCAGCGTCACTGGAGCCAACATCGTTGAGTTCATATCGCAGCCGGAGATCGATGGCGGTCTGGTTGGGGGCGCTAGCTTAAAGCCGGCAGAATTCGTCAGCATAGTGGAGCAGACTGCCAAGACCAAGCGTGCATGAGCATCGTTGTTGCCGTCGTCGGCCCCACCGCCGTGGGTAAAAGCAGACTGGGGGCACTGCTGGCCCGGACCTTCAATGGCGAGGTGGTCAGTGCGGACAGCCGCCAAGTCTATCGGTACATGGACATCGGGACGGCCAAGCCCACAGCCGCGGAGCGGGCTGCCGTTCCGCACCACCTTATTGATGTGGTGGACCCGGACGCAGATTTCAGCGTGGCCTTGTACCAGTCCCTGGCCATGGAGGCCATACGCGACATCATGCGGCGGCACCGGGTACCGATCGTAGTGGGGGGGAGTGGGCTTTACGTCTGGTCGCTGGTGGAGGGGTGGGAGATACCACGCGTCAGGCCCGATGCAGAATTCCGCAAGCGGCTGGAGGAGAAGGCAGCGGCGGAGGGCGCAGAGGCGTTGTACCGGGAACTGGAGAGCGTCGACCGGGCGGAGGCTGCCTCCATTGATCCGCGCAATGTGCGCCGGGTGATCCGCGCGCTGGAGATTCACCACTCGGGCGGGGCCGGCAAGAATCATACTCGGGGCAAAGTGCCGCCTCCTTTCGAGACGCTCATCCTCGGGTTGACCGCCGATAGGCGCCGGCTCTATGAGATGATCGACCGGCGGGTGGACGGCATGATTGAGGCGGGTCTGGTGGAAGAGGTGAACGGGCTGTTGCGCAGGGGCTACGGCCCAGCTCTCCCGTCCATGTCCAGCGTAGGTTACAGAGAGATTTGCCAGTTCATCAGTGGTAGAATGGATCTGACCACCGCCGTGCAGAGGATGAAGTTCGAGACGCACCGCTTTGCGCGTCAGCAGTACGCCTGGTTCCGCCTGGATGACCGCCGCATTCACTGGTTTGACATCGAGGACGACCTCGAAGACCGCGTGCTGAAGATGGCTGAAGAGTCGCTGAAGTAGCATGAGAGCAAAGTCCGTTGTCCTGGTGATGTTGCTGCTGTTGTCTGTTGCCTTCGTCCCGTGCGCCCGCAGCGAGAAGACACCTGAGAAGGAGAAGATCGATCTTGGCGGTTTCACGGTCACCCTGAGTAGTCCGAGGGTGGACTTCCCTGACTCAATAGAGTTCGAGGTCGAGGCGGAGAGCGACACCGATATTGTTGACATAACGCTCCAGTACCGGATGGACAAGGTTGCCTTGATTCCGGTTACCAGCGTTGTCTTTCCAGCCTTCGAACCCGGACGCAAGACTGCCGCGGTGTGGAAATGGGACATGGAGCAGACCGGCGGTCTGCCGCCGGGTGCTGATCTGTCCTATTGGTGGTCCATAGAAGACGCCGATGGTGACAACGTCGATACCCCGGTCAGGACGCTGAGCTACGATGATGGTCGCCACGAATGGAAGACGATTTCGAGCGCGGACCTCAACCTATACTGGTACAAAGGTGACAGCCAGTTCGCCCGGCAGCTGGTGACGGCGGGGGAAGAGGCCTTGGAGTTGTTGGAGGAGGACATCGGGGCCAGGCCGGAGCGGACGATCGAGGTCTATGTGTATGGGAGCACATCAGCGCTGCAAAGCTCCCTGATCTACCCACAGGAGTGGACCGGCGGCTTGGCTTTCACTGAGTACGGCATTGTGGCTCTGGGGATTTCTACGCAGCAACTCAGCTGGGGCCAGTCGGCCATGGCTCACGAGATAGCGCATCTGGTGGTGCATCAGGTGACTATGAATGGCTATGGCATTGTCCTGCCCAACTGGTTGGACGAAGGGCTGGCCATGTATGCCGAGGGCGAGTTGTCGTCGGACCTGGCTTCTGCCCTGAATTCCGCAGTCAAGGGGAACAAGCTCGATTCTGTTCAGAGCCTGTCCAGTTCGTTTCCGGCCGATACGGCCGGGGCCAGGCTGGCCTATGCCGAGAGCTACAGCCTAGTGGCATTCTTGTTGGAGAAGAAAGGTGGCAAAGACAGTATGCTGGAGCTTCTGAGGGCCATCAGGAACGGCAGCGGACACGAGGAAGCGCTCCAGGAAGTGTATGGTCTGAGCCTCAGCCAGCTCGATTCGCAGTGGAAGCAGTACTTGATGACGGGTGGGGCCTAACTGATGATGAGATCAGGCCTGACTAAGCCGAGATGGCCCTTCTTGGTGCTTGTCCTTCTGGCTCTCCTGTGCTTGGGCAACAACTGCCTGACACGGACAACCACATCAACGCTTTCTGTGCCGGACCGCGACGTGCTGCTCCTGCGCGATTCTGATCCGGCTACGTTGGACCCGGCGATGGCAAGGGAGACGAATTCGGTGAGTTACATCGTACAGATATTCAGCGGCCTGGTCTCATTTGACGCCGATATGAATCTGGTGCCGGATATCGCAGAGAGCTGGGAAACCGACAACACGAACACGGTCTACACGTTTCACTTGCGTCAGGGCGTGAGCTTCCATGACGGGACGCCAGTCACGGCAGGGGACTTCAAATACTCGTGGGAGAGGGCCTGTGATCCGGGCACGGGATCACTGACAGCCGGGACATATCTCAATGATATTGTTGGTGCCATGGACATGCTGGCCGGGAGCGCCCAGGAGATGGCCGGAGTTCGGGTCGTCGACGACCGCACGTTGCAGGTCGCCATTGACCAGCCGAGGGCCTATTTCCTGTCGAAACTGGCACAACCAGTGGCTTTCGTGGTCGACCGAGGTAATGTTGAGAGCGACAAGAACTGGTGGCGGAAGCCAAACGGAACTGGCCCTTTCAAGTTGAACGGATGGGAGGCCGGGAAACTTCTGCTCTTGGAGAGAAACACCCGGTACTACAGGGAGCAGGCCAGGGTGAGATACGTGGCCTTCCTCCTTTCCGGCGGCTATTCCACGCAGATGTACGAGCGGAACCAGATACATGTGACGGGGATCTCCATATACGACCTGGAGCGGGTCAGGGATCCTTCGAACCGGCTTCACTCGCAGTTGGCCATATTCACCCAGTACAACATCACCTATCTCGGGTTCAACACGACCAAGGCGCCTTTTAGTGATGCGAGGGTACGGCGAGCCTTTTGCCTTGCCGTGGATAGAGAGCGGGTAGTGCGCCAGGTCTTGCTGGATTCCGTGGCCGCAGCTCGTGGCATAGTACCGCCCGGCATGCTGGCTTATGATCCGGCTTTCACGGGACTGCCGTACGATGTGGAGGCTGCCAGGGTGCTGCTGGCCGAGGCTGGCTATGGACCGGGCGGAAGCCCACTGAAGGTGGTGGTCACTCTTCCCGGAAGCAGTGGCGAAGTCGCCACATACTTGACTGCCATCCTGTATCAGTGGCGGGAAAACCTGGGCGCTGAGGTGGAGATACGGCAACTCGACGGAGATGCCTATTTTGACAGACTGGATGACGAGAAGGACGATGTCTTCTACTACGGATGGTCGGCGGACTACCCTGACCCGCAGGACTTCCTGGACGTACTCTTTCGCAGCGGGAGCGTGAACAACGTTGGCGGCTACAGCAGCGCGGCGTATGATGCGCTGCTGGATCAGGCAGCCATCACCGGGGACGAGACGGTCCGCGAGAACTTATACCGCCAGGCCGAGGTCAGGCTGATCACAGAGGATGCCGCGTGCCTGCCTCTGTGGTTCGGAAAGAGCTACCTTCTCATCAAGCCGACGGTTGAGGGGTATGTCATGAGCCCCCTGGGCTACCCACTGCTGGCCAGCGTCTCAGTAAGCGACTGAACAGAGGCCCCTCTGGCCTGGGCGGGAACGCGGTCAACTGGCCTTTTCCTTGGTGTCGCTGGGGGCTGCCGCTGCACCCGCCTGTTTCTTGGCGCGAGTGGCTCGCTTTGGCTTCTCCTCAGGAATGCTCGCGGGGGCCTCGCGCGGTGGGGGTGCCGGTGGCTCCTCGGTGTCTTGTGTCCAGAGCCAGTAGATACCGTTGCTGGTGCAGATGGACCGGCCGCATCTTGAACACACAATGCGCAAGAGGCCGTTCTGGAGTTGTTCCTGGCCCCTCACTGCCCTCTTGCAGTGACGGCAGTAAATCTTCTTGACGCACAGTCTCATCAGGTGACCTCCGTCTGATCTCTCTTATTGTTATACCATGCGCCGTGGCAGGAAGGATAGCGGCAGGCCTGCAGGCAGATGCAATCTGCGCAACGCGCACGGCTAGTGTATTGGAGGGTGAGAGTTGGAAGCCTGCCGCGCCTTTGCATCAGGGTCAGGGTGACCAGCGTCGAGGACCACAGGGCAGCAAGTGGGGAACAGAGGCGCTGCTTCATGCGCGGCAGGCGGAATCGGGGAAGCTCGAGAGCGGGGAAGACCGGCCCAGCTTGAAACAGGGGGTCCGGGAGTCGGGTACGCCGGCGGATGAGGAAACCGCAGGACTCAGCACAGGGGCCGATGTGCTACGGATGTCCCTTTAGGATTTCGGGTTGTCCTCATCCTCTTGGCCACGGTC